>CAYPZL010000239.1:0-7479 GCA_964415045.1 uncultured Pirellulales bacterium
GAGCCTTTTCAATTCTCACCGGCATAGCCGGTGGATTACAGATTTATGTTTAGCCAAGTCGAAGTCGGCGGAATGGCGACAAATCGCCAAGGCCAGAAGATGGACGAGATGGTGTGTGCAAAAAGACATTGTGTGTCTCCCATTTAAGGAGAATGCCATGGTAGAGGAAGCAAAGGAAAAAGGCCCTCAGTCCGAGACCAAGCCGAAGACAACTCCTGCGCCTTTGGTGTTCATCAGTCACGATTCACGTGACGCTGACCTGGCCGAAGCCTTCAGCACACTACTTCGCAGCACGAGCGCAGGTATGCTCAAATCCTTTCGATCATCTGATAAGAAGGGGACAGAGGGAATTGAGTTTGGAGAAGAATGGTACAGGAGCTTGATGAAGAAACTAGAATCGGCTTCAGACGTTGTGTGTCTTCTGACTGAGCGGAGTTTCGAGCGTCCATGGATTCTATATGAAGCTGGTGTGGCGAAGGGCAAATTGAACAAGCCTGTCCTGGGAGTAGCCCTTGGTATTCCTCTCAGCAAAGTCAACACTGGTCCCTTTTACCAATTTCAGAATAGCGATGACACCGAAGAATCGCTCACCAAGCTAATCATGCAACTGGCTCGGCGCGTCCCTCCGTGCGATCCTGACCCCAAAGTAGTCCAAGCTCAGGTTAAGGAATTCAGAAGCAAGCTTACTGAACTCTTGGCGCAGCTTGGCGAATCGACCGAGGATGAAGAGACACCAAGTGAGTCTTCCACCGCGAGGCTCCTTGAAGAGCTAAAGGTGATTGTTCGCGAAATGCCCCAGCGTCTGGAGAAGCGTCTTGCCGATCCTCGGTTTCGCGAGCGACGGCGTAAGTCACGCCCTTTTCATCCGATGATTCTCGACGAACTCATGCACATGATGCCGAATGGGCCGAAAGACCCGGCCGTAATTTTGATGGCGACAAGCCTCTTTCGTGATGAAGTTCCATGGTTGGAAGCGCTTGGCCGCGCTGCTTACGATGACATGCGTGCTCGAAGTCCGCAACGGAGGGAACGGGCTATGGTTGCGTTGCGTCGTGTGATGAATCTCATGGTTCATAGCCCTATGGGCCGGGACCTCTTTGCGGACTCAGAGGAAGAGTACATGATGTTTCGCGACACGATGAGACACTTGGAACACATCATTGAGCGGATGGGTGCGAGTGAAGGCGAGGAGTAACCGGCGAGACTCGACGCATGGATGAGCTGTTCAAGCAACGTGATGACCTCTTTGAACCGGATTACATAAACATACATTGGCTCAAGAGGCCTGCCGACGGTACCCAGGAGCCGGTTGTTTTTGATGACTGGTACGCACATATCAGTCTGATCAGGCTGTCAGAATCGGTACCGCGAGAGATCAGAGAGCAATTCGACACTGCAAGGAATACCCTCCTCTATTCATGGTTTTCCTATCGGCTCCGGACGGTTGGACTCCTATACTCTTATACTGTGGTAGAGAACGCATTACGGGAGAGGCTGCAGGTAAAAAGTAAGCGTGGCCCCGGCCTAGGCGCGCTCTTGCGAAAAGCCGTGGCAAACGGACTTCTGAATGACAGTGGCTTCTGCGTACCGCGCGCGGGCCGCCACCAGTCATTCAAGCATGAGGGCGACCACTTGATTTGCGAAGTCACATATGACCCGCCCCCTCTATCAGATCTGAGACACAGAACAACGTATGTCACACAACTGTGCGAGTCGATCCCGCGGCTAAGGAATTCACTGGCTCACGGCGAGCCTGAATTGTTTTGCGATGTCCTGACCCCGTTGATGGTTCATGCTGCACTCATCAACATGCTCTTCGAACCTCACGAACCTGGCCGACAGAACGAGCATTCTACCGCATGGGGCAAGAGCAACAAGAGCGACGTAGAAGACGTTAGAAATACAGAGAGAGCCAAGAGATAACCAGCGTATCTGCCCTCTTCCAAGTAATGGCTGACGTTCCACTCGATCTGCCTTTCGCCGCGACCGCCGCCGCTGACGCAGTTGTTTTCGCCTGCCGCTGCGGCGGCAGTTGTACCACAATTCCCGGCTTGCAGCCAGAGAATTGGCGGGCGAATTGCGGCGGGGTTGCGTTGGTGGGGGTTGGCCGGTAGTCTGGCGGGGTAGTGTTGCGTTCGATGTGGTTGGATGAAAGGAACTTCAGATGAAAGGTCACGCGCGTTTCGGATTCGTTCATGTCCTCGTTGCTGCGTTCGTCTTTGGGGCCGTGCCGGCGGCGCGGGGGATGGGGGACGATTTTGTGCCGGGGATTGCGGAATTGTACCGGCTGGATCGGCTGCCTGCGTTCAAGGAATCGGTCAAGGTGGCGTCGGTGTCCAGCTACGACCGAACCGGGGGCAACAACGACGGGTTCGGGGGGCAGTATTCGTTCGTGCGCAAGGAAGAAGGCGGCCTGGTCCTGGCAGACCTGAAAGGGCCCGGCGTGATCTATCGCATCTGGACGCCCACGCCGACGGACGACGTGATGGAGTTCTATTTCGACGGGGAGGAGATGCCGCGGATCCGCGTGAAGTTCCGCGACCTCTTCCTCGGCAAGCACCCCACGTTCGAGCGGCCCCTCGTCGGATACGGGGCCGGCGGGTTCTACAGCTACGTCCCCCTGCCCTACGAGAAGTCCTGCAAGGTCTTCGTCCGGGCCGAGCGCATCCAGTTCTACCAGATCAATTACGCGACCTACCCGTCCGGCAGCGGGATCACGACGTTCACCCCCGAGCCGACGGCCGAGCAGCGACGCGCCATCAAGAAGGCCAAAAAGCTCTTCGGCTCGGTCGGCCAGGACATCAGCGATTACGCGGTCCCGGCCGGCGGCAAGGTCGAGCGCATCACTTCGAGAGTGACGCTGAAGGCGGGCGAGGCCGCGACCGTGTTCGACGTGGATCGGCCGGGCCGGATCGTGGGCATTCGCATGTCGCCAGCCGAGGCCCTGGCGGGCAAGAAACGCAACGTCATCCTGCGGGCCTACTGGGACGGAGATTCGAAGCCGGCGATTGCCTGTCCGGCGGGCGACTTCTTCGGCTATGCCTGGGGCGAGCCGGCGATGAAGTCGCTGCTGGCAGGCACGGCCGACGGCGCGGCATATTGCTATTTCCCCATGCCGTTCGACCGGTCGGCCCGGATCGAGCTCTGCGCCGAGCCCGGCCTGGACAGGACCGTATCGCTGCAGGCTGAGGTGCTGTTCGTGCCGGTCGGTCGCAAGAGCGACGAAGGCAAGTTCTACGCGCTATGGCGGCGCGAGAACCCGACGACCAAAGGCAAGCCCTTCACCTTCATCGAGACCGGAGGACGCGGACACATCGTCGGGGCCGTGCAGCAGTCGCAGGGCCTGGAATCGGGCAATACGTACTTCTTCGAAGGTGACGACCAGACGACCATCGACGGCGAACTCGTAATCCACGGGACCGGCTCCGAGGATTTCTACAACGGCGGCTGGTACGACGTCCCGGGGCGGTGGGAGACGCGGCGGTCGTTCGTCCTGAGCGGGTGCCTGGCCTACAAGAAGCACCTCGGCCGCACCGGCGGATACCGGATCATGCTGGGTGACGCATACGCCTACCGCAAGAGCATCCTGCAGACCATCGAGCACGCCCCGACCAACAACAGCCTGCTCAACGACTACTGCGGCGTGACGTATCTCTACTCGCAGGACAGGCCCACGTGCGACTTCACGCTGCCGCCGGCGGATAAGAGGGCCGTCGTCGATCCGCAGCGGATCGTCTTCGCCACCTGGTGGAACGTCCCGATCTATTCGTTCTCGCTGCGCAATGCCACCCTGACGAAGACCGGCATCAAGGGACCCAACGGCCGCGAGGTCCGCTTTCTCTCGATGCGAGCGAAGGACCGTGCGACCTTCGGGCCTCATTCGATCTGCTTCACGTGCGACCTGCCGGCGGCCGGGGCGTACCGGATCAGCCTCGACGCCGTCAAGGGACCCGAGCAGGCCAAGGTGCAATTGTTCCTCGACGAAGCACCGGTCGGGCCCGAGGTCGATCTCTACAGCGAGCAGAGACAGCCGTCGCAGATCGAGTACGTCGGCACGCTGAACCTGGAGCAGGGACCGAACAACCTGATGTTCAAGCTCGTCGGCAAGAACGAACAATCCCGGGGCCTCGGCTTCGACCTGACCAGCATTATCTGCGAGCGCGTGAAATAGCCGCAGGCAGCGCAACAGCCCTCGCGACGCCGCGGCCAACGACGGGGTCACCGCCTACGGACTTGCCTGCAATCGCAGGCCGTACCAGAAAGCCAGGCTCTCGTAATGCTGCTCGCACTCGTTGGCGTGCCCGGCCTCGATCGAGGCGTGCAGGCTCTTCTCGAAGACGATCGGATCGACGAGGTGCCATCGGTAGAGCACGAAGCGGCCGTCGAAGAAGCGGTCGTGATCCGTCAGGTTGCGCTCGTAGTGGGACACGCCGTAGTCGAACGCCTGGTACCGGCGGTGACATCCCCAGGCCATACCAAAATAGTCCTCCGTCCCGGTTCCGTGCAGTCGCGGCGGCCAGGCTTCGCCGTCAATGACGAACATGTCATCGCCTTCGTACCATTTGCCGCGTCGATCCGGGTGCGATTCGACGCACAGCAACGTTCCTACGTACCGGCCGCGATATCCGTGGGCGTTCAGTAAAACGTAGTTGGAATCGACATCCGTGGTGCGCGGGCGATCCGCCGGCGCGGTGGGCGACTTGACGTTATACGTGGCGTGGAACAGCAGCGGCGCCTCGTCATGCCGGCGCTCGACGTAGTCGATGTGAAAGAACTGCTTGATCGAGCTCTGCGACCCGTTGAATACTTCGATCTTCGCTTCGTTCTCGAACGGCATGGGCCAGCACATATTGAAGCTGCCCGCGCCGGTCCCCTCCTGGTCGCGGTTTCCCTGGCGCGAGCGCATCACGTTCAGGACGGGCGTCGTCAGATCATTCACGCGCCACGGCCCCGTTCCTGTGAAGAAGCCGATGGGAACGGAATCCACCGTGACCCGGCCGTCGAACGCCATCGAGATCTTGACCTTCCGCAGATACGCCGGGTCGTCGGCCGCGATAGTCATCCAGATCCGCTGGATGCACCCGGAGCGGCCCTCGACGTGGAGAAACTCGGCTCTGGCCCCGGATGCAATAGACAAGTAATCACGGTTCTCCCCGTCTCTCTGATAGGAAGAAGCCCGACAGCGCCGGCCCCGGATCGGCTTCCACAGACCGTCCAGATCGAACGAGTTTTGCGCGAGCGTCATCGACGAAAGAACGTGCAGAGCCATGAGCGTGGCGGAGATACGAGCGAAGGTCTTCTTCATGGTATCGCGTTCCTGATTTCCTGCATGATCCGCGTCCGCGAGGCTATTGACGCGTGAAGCGGACCGTCTGCCCGGGGGACATCGTGACGAGCAGATCCCCGGCCTTCTTCGTGACATCGTTTGGGCGGGCGCCGGTGACGTCGAAGGGCGCAGGGCCGAAAGGATTCTCCAGCCTCAGGAGGCCGCCCTTCTCGGCGGTCACCTCGACGGATCGAACCATGCCGTCCTCGCGCGTGGCGGAGACCAGAAAGGCGCCTTCGGCGCGCAGCGTTGTGAACGAGACGTCTTTCCAGTCCGTCGGGATAGCGGGAAAGACGCGGACGGTGCCGCTGTAGCTTTGCAGGAGCATCTCCTGGAGGCCCGCGGCGGCGGCGAAATTGCCCTCCAGCGTGAACGGTCGATAGCGGAAGTTCGAGTGGCCCTTGCCCGACTGGTCGCCGTTGCAGTGGAAGCTGTTGCGCAGGCAAAACGCCGTCGAGAAGAGCTCCAGGGCTTCTTCGGCCTTCGCGCCGTCCCGCGCGCGGGCGGCGAGATTCGCGAGCCAGGAAAAGCTGTAGCCCGTCCACCACGCGGTGCCCTTCTCGTCCAGGTCGACCAGCGACGCCCGGATGATCGCCCGGTCGCGCGGGCCGTTCTCCCAGCGGATCAGGCCGAGCGGATGAATCGCCATCAGGTGCGAGAAGTGGCGATGCGAGGCGGGCAGCGGATAGTCTCTGGCCACGAGCAGCTTTCGGCTCTCGGGGTCGACGGCCAGTTCGGGCATCTCGGCCAGGACGCCTCGCCAATGCCGCGCGTCGTCGCTCTTGCCCAGCTCTTCGGCCAGATCGGCAGTCGTGGCGAAGGTCCAGCGAATCAGGGCCAGATCGTAATTGGTGATCGAGGGGAACCAGGCTTCGAGCCGGTTGTCGTTGATCTCGGGCGAGGAGCTCAGCGGCAGGGTCCGCTTGCCAGTCGGCCCCTTCTCCGTGACGGCTTCGAGGAACACGCATACGTCGCGCAGCCAGGGGTACGCGCGGTCGCGCAGGAAGTCACGGTCCATGCTGTAGCGCCAGTGCAGGTAAAAATGGTGGGCCAGCCACGCGCCGGTGGTCGCCGAGTGCGTGTACTGGTGCCAGCCGCCGATCTGGTGCTGCTCGAGGTCGGCGGTCATCGGCACGTTCAAGCCAGGCAGATCGAAGAAGCGCTTCGTCCACGCCCGTGCGTTGGCCTTCGTGTCCCAGAGCCAGTTGACGAAGCCGGCGGCCCCGTCGAGGTGATTGCCGGCATAGGCGGGCCAATAGCACAACTCCGTGTTGAGGTCGTGGTGGTAGTCGCCCTTCCACGGCGGGATCTTGCGGTTGTCGGCGGTCCAGGGCCCCTGCAGCGTGATCGGGGGCGTATCGGCCCGCGTGGCGGCACCGAACTTATACGTTTCGAGATACCACTGCCTCTCGATAATCGCATTGGGCACGCGCACCGACGATTCGCTCCAGAACGAGTCCCACCAGCGGCGGTGCTGGCTCAGAGCCTTCTCGAAACCGCCGGCCAGCGCGCGCTCGCAGTTCTGCCGGGCCACCTCTAAGGGCCGGTCGCTGTCGTTCGAGGTCACAATCGACCATGCGGCCGTCCAGTCCGGTCCCGACCGGCGCCACGCCAGGGCGACGGCAAAGCTGAAATCGCCCCAGCCCTTCTGCCGGTATCCGGACCAGTTCTCCCCGCTTGCCTGGTGCGGAGCCTCGTACCGCAGACTCGCCAGGTCGCCGGCACTGATTTTCCCGGCGCCGGCCTCCTCCTCGATCCGGGCCGCGAAGGGAGGCGCCAGAAGCTGAATATCATGCGGGACGGCAGCGTGGATGTGAATCATCCCCACGGGCTCGGTGGCATGCACGAAGACGCGTAGGGCGCCGCCGTCGGCGAATCGCATCCGAGCGACCGCTTGGGCCAGATCCAGCGAAGTATCCTCGAACGCGCCGTCGGCCAGTGTCAGCTCGATGCGGCCGGCGGGAATCTTCGTCGGGCCCGGATGACCGTAAGGCTGGTCGTACAGGCGGTGAAGGTCTTTGATGCGCCCCTCGCGGACCCACTGCCGCATCGTGGCGTACGAGTACTCTTCCGTGTGAAACTCGGGCACGGGGCGCAGATCCCCCAGCGCGGCCTCGCTGCGCTCGGCCGCAACCAAAGAGGGATAGAATGTA
>CAYPZL010000240.1:0-7439 GCA_964415045.1 uncultured Pirellulales bacterium
TGTCCTCAACCATACCAGAGAACGCGACCGGAGGCAGCCTTTCATGGGATTACCTTCGGGCGATTGGCTTCCGGGTACGGCCGGAGGCAGGTTGCCCGTGGGAAGCGGTGTGTGGGGCCCGGGCAGAGCTGCCGGCCGGGGGCTGGATTCTTGGCAAATTAAGCGGAAAAAAGTCTTTACCGGACCCGGGGGAGGGGGTATATTTAAGGTAGCAGGATGAGCCCTCAAGCCCCTGCGTGTTATCTCGCTTTTCCTCTCCCTCCGCCGCGCAGGGGCTTCTATCTTTCGCAGCGCTTTCGGCGCCGTCGCCGCGCGCGGTGAAAGTCTGGTCTGCGACCTGGAGAACGTCTCGTTCGAGAGCCAGATCCTTCGCCTTCGGCTCAGGACGACACATCGTGCGCGGGCGCGGCCTCCGTAAAGTTCTGGAATCGCGGGAGTTAGCGCAGCCAGTGGCGTTCGATCTGTTCGAGGGTCTTGCCCTTGGTCTCGGGCACGAAGGCGCGGACGAAGAGCAACAGCACGACGCAGAAGGCCCCGTAGACCCAGAAGGGAAAGGCCCGGTGGAACAGCTCCAGCAGGCGGGGATTCTGGTCCATCATGGGGAAGGTCTGGGAGACGATGTAATTGGCGATCCAGAGGCAGACGGTGGCGATGGCCATGGCCCGGCCGCGAATCCGCGTGGGGAAGATTTCCGAGAGGATCACCCAGGTCACCGGACCGACCGACAGGGCGAAGCAGGCGATGTAGCCCAGGATGAACAGGAGCATCCAGAGTCCGGTGACTTGTGCGTAGGCGGCCAGACCCATGGCGAGCAGGGACACGCCCATGCCCGCCGAGCCGATCATCATCAGGGGCTTTCGGCCCAGCCGGTCCACCGTCCAGATGGCGATGACGGTGAACGTCAGATTCACCGCGCCGACGATGACGGTTTGCAGCAACGCGGCGTTGGTCCCGGATCCCATCTTCTTGAAGATCTCGGTCCCGAAGTAGAGAAAGACGTTGATCCCGGTGACCTGCTGCAGGACGGCCAGCACGACGCCGATGACCAGGACGATCTTCATGCCGGGCTGGAAGAGCTGCCTGAGCGAGCCCGTCTCGTGCGAAAGGGCGTCCTTGATCTCCGCCAGCTCGGCCTCGGCGTAGGCGACGCCGTCCACACGGGTCAGAATCCTCAACGCTTCTTCGGATCGCCCCTGCTTGGTCAACCAGCGCGGGCTCTCGGGAACCAGGAAGAGCAGCATCAGCAGCAACACCGCCGGCAGCGATTCCGACCCGAACATCCAGCGCCAGCCGAGCTGCTGATTCCACAACTCATCGCCCTGCAACGCGATGAAGTAGTTGACGAAGTAGACCACGAGAAAACCGCTGACGATGGCGAACTGGTTGACCGAAACGAGGCGTCCGCGCATGCGGGCCGGACTGATCTCGGCGATGTACATGGGCGAAGAGATGGAAGCGGCGCCGACCCCGATCCCGCCGATGATGCGAAAGATGACGAAGATGCCGATCGTCGGCGGCACCGCCGTGCCGATGGCCGAGATCAGGAACATGACCGCCCCGAGAATCAGGACCTTCTTTCGCCCGAAGTGGTCGCTCAGGGCGCCGGCGGCCCCGGCGCCGAGGGCGCAGCCCAGCAGGGCGCAGCCCGTGGCCCAGCCTTCCCAGTTGGCGTCGAGCGTGAAATGGGCCTTGAGCGGACCGATCGCGCCGTTGATCACGCCCGTGTCGTAGCCGAAGAGCAGCCCCCCCAGCGCGGCCACCACGCAGACCAAAAAGATGTAGGTTGTATTGCCCGCCCGGCGGCTCTCCAGCGCGATGTTTTCGCTCATGATTCGGCGTGTCCTTTACAGCTATGGTTTGCAGTTGGCGATCGCATGCTCCAGCGCCCAGTCGATGAACATGGCGTGATCGTCGTTCTTGTAGGTCCCGTCGAGGTTCTTGCATTGCTGGCGGGCCAGCTCCATGAGACGCACGAGCGGGCGGGCCTTGTCGCCGATGCTTTGCAGTGTGCGGGCGGCCTGCAAGACGACGGGCTCGCGCGGGTCCTGGAGGCCCTTGGACAATACCGGCAGCGCCTCGCTGCAAAAGCCCAGCTTGCACAGCGCCCCAGCCGCTTCGAACCGCACGTTCGGGCTGGGATCGTTGAGGGCGTACTGCAGAGTTTCGGTGGCCGGGGCCGCCTCGGCGCCGAGGGCATTGAGACCGACCGCCGCCCAGTACCGCACACCGCTGTCGCTGTCGAGCAGGTAATCCTTCAGGACGGGCAGGACCTGGGGGCCCACGCCCACCAGTTCGGCGGCCGCCAGGATGCGCCGCGCGGGAAACTTCTTCGGGTCCCGGGCGAACTCGTAGGGCGTCGAGCCGGCGGAGCGAATGTGCATCTCGGCCTCGGACAGCAGGCCCGTGTCGCCGGTTTCCAGCATCCAGTCGCGCAGGCGTTCGCGCAGCCGCTTGAGAACCGTGCCGTGGGCGGTCGAGTCGATCAGGTTGTTGATCTCGTGTGGGTCGGCCTGGGTGTCGTACAGTTCCTCCATCGGCTTGGTGGGCTTCCAGTAAAGCTCCTGCGGCCCGACCATCGCGCCGCGCCGGGCCAGCCCGCGCAGCTCCTGCATGATCTCGGCCCGGTCGGGATACTCGCTGGGCTGGACGTACGGCAGGTGCGGCATGAAGTTGCGGATGTACTTGTAGCGCTTGTCGCGAACGCAGCGCGAGACTTCGTAGACTTCGTCGACGCGGCTGGCGGCTCCGAAGATGTACTGGCGCGGTGCGGCCGGGAACTGGCCTAAGAACGGGCGGCCCTGCATGTACGCTGGTACCGTAATATCGGCCAGCTTCAGCAGGGTGGCCGGGAAATCGACGAAGCTGACCAGCCGGTCGGTCCGGCTGCCCGGCGCCAGCGGCGCGAGCTTCTGGAACCGCTCCGGGACCCGCACCAGAAGCGGCACGTGCAGGCCGGAATCGTACAGCGTTCTCTTGAAGCGCGGCAGGCCCAGGCCGTGGTCGGAGAAGAAGAACACGATCGTGTCGTCCGCCAGGCCGTCGGCTTCGAGCGCGGCCAGCACCTCGCCCACCTGATTGTCCATGTACGTGATCAGGTCGTAGTAGCGGGCCCAGATGTTCCGCACCATGGGCGTGTCGGGATAGTACGGCGGCAGCAGGATCGCGTCGGGATCGTGTCGCTGTTCCGGCGGGAGCTTGGAACGATACTTCTCGAAGAACTCCTCGTCGGAGCCGTTGATCTGGCCCTGGTGGGTCGAGGTGAAGTTGAACACGCTGAAGAACGGCTGGCCTGCCGCCCGGTTGCGCCAATGCGCGTCATGGCTCGACTCGTCCCAGATCGTCACGTCCGTGAAGTTGTAGTCTTCCTTGTAGTTGTTCGAGCAGTAGTAGCCGGCCGCGCGGAGCAGCTTGGGGACGGGCTGGATCTCTTTGGGCAGTGGGACCTCGGAACGCAGGTGCTGCGTGCCGAGCGAGGTGGCGTAGAGGCCGGTCACCAGGCACGAGCGGCACGGCGCGCAAACGGGGGCCGTGGCGTAGGCGTTGGTGTAGAGAATTCCCTCGCCCGCGAGCCGGTCCAGGTTGGGCGTGATGGCGTACGGGTCGCCGTAACAGCCGAGATAGGGACTGATGTCCTCGCAGGTGATCCAGAGAATGTTCGGCCGCGACGGGGGCGGCGTCTCGACCGCCACCCGCGGCGGCGGGGCCTGCGGCCCGGTGCAGCCCGAGAACGCCAGACCCGACGCACAAAGGCCGGCGGCTTTGAGAAAATCACGACGTGTGCGAACTTGAAAATCCATTTCCGTTCTCCCATATCCGAAGATCACTTCGCTTGGACAACCTTGACGTCCCGCACGCTGCGCACGGGCGCGAGCCCGCTTCCGGTTAGTTCGGCGCGCAGCGTGTACGTGCCGGCTTTCGCGGGAACGGGCAGCTCGAAGGACAGCGTCGCGCTGCCCAGGGCCGGGACCTTGCACGGTACGTGTTGCATCGCAACGGCGGCGCCCTCCTTCAACAAATGCAGGCGGACGGCGCCGTTATAGTCTTCGTACAGATCGTTGATGACGGTAACCGGGAAGGCGTGGCTCTTTCCAGCCGGCAGGTCCTGGCTCCAGTAGTCGATCATCAGCCCCACGGGCGCGAAGGCGTCGCGGACATAGCGCTCGAAGTTCGGCTCAAAGGTCAGCTTCTCCAGGTCGATGAAGTGGTCGCTGGTGGCGCCGCCTTCGGGGCGGGGTTTGTCGCCCGCGCGCGAATAACCCAGGCCGCAGAAGTGCAGCACGCCGGCGCAGTGCCGGCCGGACCGCCAGAACTCCGTCAGCGCCGCTAAGTACTTGGCGTAGAGCAAACGCCGCTCTGCCACAGTCGAGTTCGGGCCCAGCAGCTTGTCGTAGACGCTGCCGGTCAGGCACGTGGTCGTGCCGTCGCGGTTGAGCCAGAGCCAGGCGTATTCGTTGATGAGGATGGGCACGTTCATTTTCTTCTGCGCCGCCTGAAGCGGCGGCATCGAGCTGGTGCGGGCCAGGTCAGCCAACTGGAAGCCTTTGTCCTTGCCCCAGTATTTGTTCCAGTTTTTGCTGAAGAGATAGGGATGGGCCTCGACGTAGTCCACGGCGCTCTGCGGTGCGGCCCAGCCGTTCTCCCAGGGGCGGTCCGACAAATCGAGATGGCGCACGGCCCGGAGGGCCTTTCCGGTCTCCGCTGTGTGGCTCTCGTTCTGGGCGTCCCAGATCACCACGCACGGATGGTTCCAGCGCTGCCGCATCCACTCGGTGTATTCGGGAATGATCTTCTCGGCCTTCGGGTCCTCCGGCGCCTTGCTCAGGAGCCAGATCGGAAACTCGTCCTGGATCAGAAACCCTTCCTCGTCGGCGATGTCGTACCAGATCTCCGGTGGAAAGCCGATGCAGTAGCGGATCGAGTTCCAGTGCATGCTCTTGAACTGCCGGTGGAGCCGGCGGACCCACTCTTGCCGCCAGGGTTTGTCGCCCCGCTCGGCGTCCTCGAAGAAGCGATACGCACAGACGTTGGTGCCCCGCATGAAATAGGGCCTTCCGTTAAGCACGGCCCGGCCGGTCTCCCGGTCGAACCGGAACGAGCGCATGCCGAAGCGCGCGGTCGCCGAATCGCCCGGCGTCTTGATTTCGAGCTCGTAGAGGTACGGATCTTCAGGACTCCAGAGCCGACACGATGGCAGCGGGATCGTCAGGTCCAGGCGGGTCACGTGCCCCGCCGACACGGGGACATCGGTCTGCTCTACCCCTGCGACCGAAGCGCGGACGCCCGCCGGCGAGACCGCGCATGTCACCGGGCACGTCAGGGCGCGGGACGAGGCCAGCTCGGCGATGACGCGGACGGTCTTCGCCTTGATGTCGGGGACGGTCTGGATGTTCCTGATGAACGGCTCGCCGGTAAGGATCAGCGTGACGGAATCGTAGATGCCGGGGATGTAGAGGTACTTCTCGAAGTCCCAGCCGCCCGGCTGCCCGGCGGGCAGGCACGCGCGGTCGGCGCCGACGCGGACGATCAGCTCGTTCTGCCGGCTGTTGCCTTTGAGGTGGCCCTTCACGTCCAGCAAAGCCGGGGTGAAGCAGGGCAGGTGCTCGCCGACAAGCTCGCCGTTGAGCCAGACCTTCGTGCCGTACTTGGCCTTGTTGATCTTGAGGATTGCGACGTCGGGAATCGTCCCTTCCACCGTGAACGTCCGCCGATACCAGAACGCCTCGCGCCGCTCGCTCTTCTTGCCCACCTCGGCGAAGGCAGGCTCGGCCATGTCCATCAGCCCCGGAACGGGAATGGTGTGCTTGAACTGCTGCGGAACAACGTCCATCCGCCCCTGGGCCACCTGCCACGTTCCATCCAGGTCGATCGCGCGGCGCAGGCTGATCTGGCCGGCACGCGCAGCGACACCACCAGCCATCGATACGAACGCCCCGACGACAAAAAGCACCACTGTAGTCCTCATGACCTGCTCCTACACTCATCCAGTACCGTGGGCAGCCCGCCCATGAGCCGCAATTACGGGCAAGATGCCCGTGTTACGTGTCGGCGGATCTCTCTTCAGGTGTCTCGCCGGCGCAGGCCTTGCGGATCTCATCGACGAAATCTCGGAAGTGATTCAGCTTGCCCTTCGCCAGGCTGTAGACGATCTGGGGCTCGATCTGCTCATACCGATGGACGATGAAGTTGCGAAACCGCACCATTTCGGTATACCGGGCGGCATCCTTTAGAACCCCGATTTCCTGCAGCCGCCGGAGGTTCTGTGCGGCGGTTTCGGCCGGCGACAGGCGTCTGGCGGCCAGAATCCGCTCCGCAACGTCGATCATGCTCTCAATCGCAAGCTGCAGCGCTCGCTCCACGCCCCGTCGAAGCAGGGAGTTGCCGGCGAACTCAGTCACGTCTGTCAGCGGCCAACTCTCCAGGTCGGCCAGTGTTTGCTCCAGGAATCGAAGCTTGCTTTCTACGACGCCGTTGATGGGCATGGATACCCCCTGTAGGCAAGTTGCCGGGCGCGCCAGGCCATGAGGTCTTCGTACTCGGCACAGGTCCGCGCATAAAACGCGGAGAAATCCTCTTCCCGCCCGGGTCGTACGAAGAGCACGCGTCCCCTCAGAGCTTCGTGCCGAAGCACAGGTCCTGCCGCATTGAGCACCGTCAGATCACAGGTAACGCCACATGCGTCTTCAACCTTGCCCACGATGTCCAGCAGGCGGTCAACGCTCTGCGTATCGGCATCCGCCAGTGATACGGCAACATCCAGATCGGACCCCGCGCGCACAACACCGTCCCGCGCCGAGCCGAAAACCATCGCATAGTCGATCGACTCGATACCGCCCAAGAGCGTGGCGAGACGCTCCAGGTCAATCGGCTTGGACTGTACCGTCGCCGACGAGCAAGTCACCTCATGTTCCTGCGATCCGGCCTTCACGCCACCATCTCCACGATCCTGATGCCTGCTGCGCACCTCATGCGCGTACGAGACTCACTCGACTATAGGAGGTCGGTGCGAGGATGTCAAGGCACTCCGACGGCGTGATGGCGCCCGGGAGAAGTCGGACCCGCAGGCCTCCGCGTTCCGACCTCACCTTCCACCCGATTGGAAGGCATCCTCGCGCAGCACGGAGTGATCCCTCCTCTCGATTCGCCCCCCTCGCCTGAAGCCCTATTGAGGCAGACCACGCTGGCCCATCTTAATGCCATGCATACCGGACACTTCTACTTCTCTCGATACGCAGGCTAAGACCGAAATCAGTAAGGCGTCCCCCGAATAACCCGCGCTTAAGAGGTTTCATCTGTACTACTAACCTCAAACATCGTTAAGTTTTTGACAAAGATTCGACGTAAATCAATGTAACCTCCTGTCGTTGCAGTAGTTACGATAAGGCTTAGGGGTGCTCGCTTAGTATGCTGTGACTCCGTGCCTCATTAGATAATTCCAGAAC
>CAYPZL010000241.1:0-7425 GCA_964415045.1 uncultured Pirellulales bacterium
TTGTCCTCAACCATACCAGAGAACGCGACCGGAGGCAGCCTTTCATGGGATTACCGCCTGCCGCCGCCATTGTCAGACCTGTGTGATCGTCGTTACAAGTCGAGTGGCTCTGTCCCGTCGGCAGCGGTGAGAGTCGCCCGTTCCTCGGCGGCGCGGGTCCCGGCGCGCAGGGCAGCGGCGGCGCCGGCCGGGTCGTGACTCGATACGAGAATGCTCCACAGGTTGAAATGCGCGCTGAGATCCTCCGGCGCGACCTCCACGGCGCGCTGCGCCGCAGCCCTGGCCAGCGCCGCGTTGCCCAGCGCACGTTCGATCTGCGCCCGCAGAATCCAGCCGGGAGCGGAATTCGGATCCGCCTTTAACATGCGAGCGCTGACGTACGCGGCCATACGCCCATTTCCGGCCTTGAGCGATTTCAGCCCTTCGGCCAACAAAGCACGCTCGGCCCGGCGCTTCGTAAACGCCAGCGCCCGGTTCCCCGGAAGCTGGCGCAGACCCGCCACCGCGTGCTCCAGCCTCTCCACGGGATTCGGCGTGCTCTCGGCCATCAGCACGTGCGTGGCGCCCTCGTACGCCCGTTCGAAGCGCTGGAGCCACCGTTGCTTCCCGGACGCGCTGACGCCGGTCCAGTCGATATGGTCGTACACGGACCGGCCCCGGACCTTCGCGAAGAAATGTCGCAGCGTGCTGTACCCGGCGCAGCGATGCTCGGTGCAAAACTCCACCACCGGGAAGTAGTCGCTGTTGGTGATGTACCGGGTAACGAACTTCCGCAGGTCCGCCTCGTCGGCAAGATAGCAGATCAGCACGTCCGCACTGTCGCGACAATTGATCACGGCGAGGCTCTCGCGCACCGCCGGGCGGGCCAGCTCGTCGGCGATGTGACGCAGCGAAAACCGCTGCGGGCGTTCGGAGCCGACGATGACGAAGAAGGGCGTCGGCTCGCACGTCATGTGCCACAGCGTAACGTGCGGAAAGACCTCCATGACGGTGCCGATGACGCTGTTCATCACCGCGACGCACTCGGTCGTATAGGCGTCGATGTACGACATGAAGAGGCCGTGCTCGGTCAGATGGTCGCGGGCGCTCTCGAAATACTCCCTGGTGTACAGCGAAGCGTTCTCGGCCACGCCGCGAATGCTCGTGCAGTCGTTGACGATGGCGTCGTACCGGCGGTCGGTCAGATGGAGATAATTGCGGGCATCCTGGTAAATCATGCCGACCTTCTCATCGAGCTTGTCCCCGAGGTTGATGCTCGCGAAGTGTTTCAACGAGAACTCCACCACCTCCGGTGCGATTTCCACGCAATCCACTCTTTCAATCCCGTGACGGACGAGGCAGGCGGTGCTTTCGCCCGTGCCGAATCCCACCGAGAGCACGCTCTGAGCGTGCCGATTGAGCAGGACGGGAAAATGCCCGAGCATCTTCTGGTCGCCGCGATACCCGTGCGACGTGCCGGCGACCCGACGGCCCGACGTACAGAGATACAGCGCATCGTACTCCGGGTCCCGGTGCAGGGACACCGTCGTGTTGACGCCCTCGGCAACGTCCAAGACCTCGAATCCCCGGGTCCAGCGGTTCGTCGCAACGGTTTTGCGAAAGAGATCGCCCGGCATCCGCGAGGCGTGCACCGTGACGAACAGCGCCAGCAGCAGGGGCACGCATCGATACAACCGCGCGTGCGTCACGGGACGCGCGAAGCGCAGCCACATACAACTTCCCATCCACGCAGCGGCCAGCCCGAGCCCGACCACGGCCGCCTGCAGGCCCAGCAACGGGATCAGGACAAAACCGGTCACCACCCCGCCGGCGACGGCGCCCCAGGTATTGGTGCTGTAGGCGGTCCCCGTGGACCAGCCGACGCGATGCGCCCGGTCCACCCACGCCTGCAACATGATCGGGAAACCGACGCCCATGACCACGGAAGGCAGAAGGAACAGAATCGCGCTCTGCACCAGCGGGCTGACGATGTGCCAGGAAATCAGGCGGTGCCAGAATGCCTCGTTCAGCGAGTCGAGGACCGCCGGCAGGAGGTAGTAGCTGCAGAAATTCAGCCAGGGCAGATACAGCACGCCCAGGACACCGAGTACCACAAAGAGCACGCCTGCAACGGCGGCCGGGTTCTTGAGAGAGCCAACGATGCGGCTGCCGATGGCCGCACCCAGGACGTTGCCCAACAGGTAGATCGTGAGGACCGAGCTGAAAACGAACGTGAACGCGCCGATGGAATGAACGACGCTGCGCATCCAGAGCAGCTCGTACCCGATACAGACCGCCCCGCTCAGGAAGAAACCCAGTACGAGAAGAGGAAAGCCGCCGCAGCTACCCTCGGGCGGAACCTTGACGGGCGCGAGCGGTATATCCGTGGCGGCCTCCTCGCTGCCAAGAGAGATTCGATATATCACGTAGCCGCCCAGAGCCACTAACAGATTCATGACGGCCGCCAGGCGCAGCGTCCCCAGCACGCCCAGCCATCGAATGAAAACGAAGCCCGCCAGGCAGCAGCCGGCCGCGGCGCCGAGCGTGTTCAGGGCGTAGAGCCGTCCCACGAGCGGGCCCGTGTCCTTCTCGACCGACGCGACGAACCGCCCTAACAAGGGCAGCGTGCTGCCCATCAGCAGCGTCGGGACCAGCAGGATCAAGGTCGAGATGACGACCTGCCCCGCGATCAGCCAGCCCTCGCCCGGCTGCCACGTCCGGCAGAACCACAGGTACGCCGCGTCCGCCGAACGCAGCGCCCACGGTGACAGCAAAGCCGTGACCGTGATCGCCAGCTCGATGAGGGGATACAGGCGCAAGGGCCGCCGGATGCGGTCGCAGACGCGTCCCATCAGCAGCGCCCCCAGCGCCAGACCCGCCATGAAGACCGACACGACCACGCTCGACGCGTACACCGTGTTGCCCAGGATCAGCTTGAGCAACCGCAGCCAGACCACCTCGTCGATCAGCGAGCACGCCCCGGAAACTAAGTAGACCAGCATCAGGCAGTTGACGACCGCCGACCGCGAAAGGACGCCGCCGGCCGTGCGGGCCCGCGACACCGGTTTTGCCACACAGGAAATCTCAGAGCCATTCATAGCGGCCACCTCCCTTCTTCGCCCCCGCCAGGCCGTCCGTGGCCCTGCCCGTCATCCCGTGTCCCTCAAGCCCCTGCTTCCCTCTCCCGCCGGCCGGTAAAACCGCCGCCGGCATCGCCCTGCACCGCCCTCTCTCGCCCTTCGCTCTTCCGCTGCGCTCCATGTCGCGCCCCTTTCTGTATGAATGTATGATTCCCATTGCCGGGGACGAATTCCAAATCCCCATCCCCAATCGCGCACCTTATCTTTCTCCCGCCTGCGCGCCGGCGGTACGCGTGGGTTGAGAACCCACCCTGCTTCGGACCCTTTGCTGTACTGTGTTAAGGCATAGCTTGGTCTCAGGGTGGAGGCCGCACAGGATCCCGTTGCCGACGGCAGCGGCCTGCACGGCACACCCTACATCTGGCTGAGCCAGTCGTCCGAAGGTAGGGTGGGTTCTCAACCCACGCGTCCGGTTCCGCCTCATTCGTCCCCCTTCACACCGCTTAGGTGCCAATGGTTCAACAATATGCCAACATCCTCGAAATCCACCTTGCAATCCCCGTTGATATCGCCCGCGACCGGTGTCCGGCACGCCGGCTCGCCGAAGTACGACTTGCTCGCCTCGGCCGTGCCGCCATAACCGCCCATGTTGATCACACCGCCGTTCGGGAACAGCTCGCAGCCAATGGGACAGTTCGGATCACCCGCATCGATGCAGGGGCTGGTGACATCATCCTGCACCCAGGTTTCGCTGTTCGGGTCCCAGCGTCCCGTTTGACTCTTGAGGTGATAATCGCCCTCAACCCAGAAATCGTCTTGCGGGTCGTCCGGCGTGCCGTTCGGGTCCCAGCGGCCGAGCTCAACGAAGCATGGATCGACATCGATATTCCCCTCTCCGGGCCAACCGCCTCGGATGTTACTGTAGGTGACATTCACCTCGGCGTGTTCGGTTACATGGATTTCGTCACCGTCATCCCCCAGCGCGGCCTCGCTGCGCTCGGCCGCAACCAAAAACTCCGTTTCTAAGCCTTATCGTAACTACTGCAACGACAGGAGGTTACATTGATTTACGTCGAATCTTTGTCAAAAACTTAACGATGTTTGAGGTTAGTAGTACAGAATCGTGTTGGTGATGGTGGCAACAGGCGGCGGGATGGTGACATAAGGAACATCAGTAACCAGGCAGGCCAACGCGCTGCCGGCCGGGGCCGTGTTGTTTGCGAAGGTGCAAGACGTAACAGTTACGCCCGGTATGCCGAAGTAGATGGCGCCGCCCGCTTCTTCGGCGGTATTATGAATGAAAAGACAGTTGACCATCGTCGCAGTCATGGAACAGTATATGGCACCGCCGGCCTCGGCAGAGTTCCGCACGAAAGTACAGCGCTCAATCGTAAATCGATCACCGGATATCGCGCCTCCCCCAGATGCAGCGTAGTTCTCTGCAAAGGTACAATCCTTGATCACCAGCGGAGAGGTTACATACAGAGAGGTATTGATTTTCACGGCTCCTCCTCCCGTCCCCCGATTACGCAGAAACGTGCAGTTAGCTATCTCAGGTTCGGCCTCATCAATATAAATTGCCGCACCATCGGTGCCAACAAAAGTACAATTCCTTATGGAAGGGCAGCAAGGCCCATTCTTGTCTGACAAAGACACGGCACCAGGGGTAGTGCGGATTAGCGTTGGATTTGCACAACTGCTTATTGTGAGTCCGTCCACAACGGCAGAGCGCGAGCAACGGCCGCCGGTGATGAGCGTGCGAGCGTTGTCCGCTCGTGTGGGCTCGGTGTGCAGGTCGCGCGGATCGAGCACGGGGATGTCGTCCCCCGCCAGGTCGCCGCTGAGGATGGTCTCGTAGAGGACGACGTCTCGGACGTTAGGGTCGGGCGCGGCGACTCCGGCGAAGCCTCCCCGCACAGCAACATTGTCGAGCAGTGGAAAGGTCGCCAACCGATCCCCCGTGCCGCCGGGATTGGCCGAGCTGCGATCCGGCCTGTACACCCCTTGGGCGACGCGGACTTCCACGGGCTTGGCCAACCGGTCCGCAGCGGCCAGTGCATCTTGCAGATACGTGTAAGCCATGGCCCAGGAAAAGCCGTCGCCGCCGGGCGGGGCGTCGTCGTCGACGTAGATGATCCTGGCGTGGGCGCTGAGGGCGCACGCTGTCAGGATGATGATCAATGCCGCTGCTGGCCTCACTGTCTGCTCCCTTCAATGGCCGGTCACGAAGATCAGTTCTCTGTCGCTTGTCACATGATGATTGCCATCCTGAGCGGAAGCGAAGGCCGGCGCGCCGGGATCACCACCACACGTCCGTTTCGACGCGATGTCGACTTCTCTTGCTCGGCCCGGATGCTTCACTTCGTTCAGCATGACAACCCTCTGGTGACCTGTGACAAAGCAGGAGGCACTCTGCCTGCGCTATGAGATACACCGAAAAACGGTCTTATTGCCGCGAATCGAGAGAAAATCTGCGAATTCGGCGGCCGTGTTTCCGTTCGGTCTCATTCTTCACCTCCGGCCGGCTTGCCGGATGCGGGCGTTCCTTGAGCGCACCGGCGTTGACCGCGCGTGACGGTCCCTCGTCGCGTGCATAAGCGCAGGCGAAAACTCCCGCGCAGCGCGCGACGCAAGGGCGCAACGAATTTGGAACGAACGCAAAGGTAGGCCGGATATGATGTGCTTCGCAAAAATATGATGACGGCTAAGAATATAAAAGATTCTTGGCCCGCCTTCGTATCTCTTTGCGTTGTATTTTACCGCCGGCGTCGCCTCCACTGCAAGCTTTTTCAAGAAAATCTGCACGAAAATCTCGCATGCACCCGGGCATGCAAGATGCCGGCCGGCGCGGAAAACGGCAGTGTTCTTGCCCCCACAGAAACGATGGCCGGTTGCATCGCGGCCCGTTTTGGAGATAATGCACTTGTCACACGGACTCGAATAAGGAGCGTACCCATGGGTAGAAGACAGAGCAGACGCGATTTTCTCAGAACATTAGCCGTTGGCGCCGGTGCGGCGATGATTCCGCACGCTCTATTCGGGCGGGCGCGGAAGCGACGCCCCAACGTGCTGCTCATCTTCACGGACGACCAGGGCAGTATCGACGTGAACTGCTACGGGGCGAAAGACCTGATCACGCCGAGCCTGGATCGGCTGGCGCGGGAAGGGACGCGGTTCACGCAGTTCTATGTGGGGGCGCCGGTCTGCTCGCCCTCGCGGGCGGCGCTGATGACGGGTCGCTATCCCCAGCGTGCCGGCGTGCCGGGCAACGTCTCGTCGCAGGCCGGCCACGCGGGGATGCCCACCGAGCAGGTGACGATTGCCGAGATGATGAAGGAGGCCGGCTATGTCACGGGCCACATCGGCAAGTGGCACTTAGGCTACACGCCCGAGACCATGCCCAACGGCCAGGGCTTCGATTACTCGTTCGGGCACATGGGCGGCTGCATCGACAACTACTCGCATTTCTTCTACTGGCAAGGCCCCAACCGGCACGACCTCTGGCGCAACGGGCGCGAGGTCCACCGCGACGGCGAGCACTTCGGCGAACTGATGCTCGAGGAGTGCAAGCGTTTCATCGACCACAACCGCGACCGCCCGTTCTTTCTGTACTGGGCCATCAACATGCCGCACTACCCGCTGCAGGCGCTGGAGCGGTGGCGGCAGAAGTACAAGCATCTGGAGGCGCCGCGCCGGATGTACGCGGCGTTCGTCTCGACGCTCGACGAAATGATCGGCGACGTCGTCACCCATCTCGACGAACTCGGCCTGCGCGAGGACACGCTGATCGTCTTTCTCAGCGACCACGGGCACTCCGAGGAAATACGCACGTTCGGAGGCGGCGGCAATTCGGGCCCCTATCGAGGACATAAGTTCACCCTCTGGGAAGGCGGCATCCGCATCCCGTGCATCGTCTCCTGGCCCGGGCGCATCCCGGCTGGGGCCGTCCGCGACCAGGTGGCGATCAGCATCGACTGGATGCCCACCATCGCCGAATACTGCGGGGTACCCGTCCCGAAGCGAAAGATCGACGGCAAGAGCATCGCCCCGGTGATCGAGTCCGAAAACGCCCCCTCCCCGCACGACGTACTTCACTGGGAAAGCGGCAAACACTGGGCGGTCCGCGAAGGCGACTGGAAGCTCGTCCACAACGGCCCCGCCACCGAGCACCAGGGCAAGAAAATCCCCAGGGTCGAGAACTTCCTGAGCAACATTGCCGACGACGTCACCGAGACCAGGAACAAAGCCGACGCCCACCCCGACATCGTCGCACGTCTCACGAGACTACACAACAACTGGGAACAGGAAGTCACCCAGCGCGGCCTCGCTGCGCTCGGCCGCAACCAAAGAGGGATAGAATGTAGCG
>CAYPZL010000242.1:0-7422 GCA_964415045.1 uncultured Pirellulales bacterium
TCTGGAATTATCTAATGAGGCACGGAGTCACAGCATGCTAAGCGAGCACCCCTCGCAAAGACGCGAAGATCGCCAAGGTTGAAGGGTCTTTTCATTGAGGCCTTCTTTGCGCTCTTGGCGCTCTTGGCGAGAGAGTATGTGGCTCCGGCCGCAGGCCGGGCTGGACAAATCTGCCCAATCCGTATTACAGGCGTCACATAGCGTCCGCCCGGGGCCCGGGGCACCGGGAAATACGAAATCCCAAGCTCGAAATCCTAAACAAATACGAAATCCGAATGCTCGAAACAGGCGCGGGCGCGCCAAACAAACCCAATGTGCGCGTTTTTGGGCCGGGAAGCGCGGTGGCGATGGAAAACAAAGCCAATTTGGCCCGGCGAGCCGTCGGCGTGCGGGGCCGCGGAGTTTTGTGTTGCAGGCGGGCGGCGGGGTGCTATGCTTGCGGTGTTGTGCGCAACCGTGCAGGGCGCCGGGCGGCGTGGGTCCGCGCCGGCGGCCGGGCAGGACGCGCGACGGGATAAGGAGCCTATCGATGGCGAAGATCATCAAAGTGGCGTGTACGGGCGCGGCGCAGCACGTCAACGAGATCGACTTAGAGGACGTGATCGGGCCGGACGTGATTATCCACGGCAACCCGATCGACACGGGCCGGCAGATCCCGGCGCGGATCGTCCGACGCTGCGAGGTCTGCGACGAGGGCAAGGTCATCGTCACCCGCGAGATGATCGAGGCGGTTTTCTAACCGCCCGTGCTGCGGCGGGGCAAACAGAAGTACCTCTGGTACGCCTTCGTGGGATTGGGGATCGGGCTGCTGCTGGCGATGGTGGTGATCGCGGTGGCCGGGGACCTGACGACGGCGGGACCGGCCGGCGGCGCGGCGAAGTGAATCAGTCTTCCATGATTTCGCCGGCCTTGTGCTTGACGATTTGGTCGATCTTGTCGGTGAATTCCCTGGTGATCTCGTCGATCTGGCTCTTGCCCTGCTTGAGCTCGTCCTCGGTAATCTGGGAGCCTTTTTCCTGTTTCTCCAGTTGCTTATTGGCGTCGCGACGTACGTTGCGGATGCTGACCTTGGTCTGCTCGCCGGCCTGTTTGGCCTGCTGAACGAGCTGCTTGCGGCGCTCTTCGCTGAGCGGCGGAATGTTGAGGCGGATGAACTTGCCTTCCACCAGCGGGGCGATGCTCAGGTCGCTGCTCTTGATGGCCTTCTCGACGTCCTTCACGGCGGCCGGATCGAACGGCTTGATCACCAGCATGTCCACGTCCGGCGCCGAGATGGTCGCCAGCGACTTCAGGGGCGTGGGGGTGCCGTAGTATTCCACCTTCAGATGCTCCACCAGCGCGGGCGTGGCCCGGCCTCCGCGAAACGCCTTGAGGTCGTCCTGGAGGACCTCCACGGCCTTCTGCATCTTGGACTTGCATTCCGAAATCACTCCCTGTGTCGGCATCGGTTACCTCTTTCAAAATCTCATATGTTTGCGCTGGCCTGCCTACGAGGCGCCGATCAACGTGCCCACCTGCTCACCGCAGATGGCCTTTGTGATATTGCCTTTCTTGAAAATATTCAAGACAATAATCGGGATATGGTTGTCCTGGCAGAGGCTGATGGCCGCCTGGTCCATGATGCGCAGGCGCCGCTGAAGGACATCGCCATAGGACAATTGCGTCAACAGTTCGGCCTGCGGATTCTTTTCCGGATCCTCGGTGTAGACGCCGTCCACCTTCGTGGCCTTGACCAGCACCTCGGCATCGAGCTCGGCGGCCCGCAGAGCGGCGCAGGTGTCGGTGGTGAAGAACGGGTTTCCCGTCCCGCCGGCCAGGATGACGACGCGTCCCTGCTCGAAATGTCGCAGGGCCCGGCGTCGCAGAAAGGGCTCGCACATCGCGGCCACTTCGATCGCGCTCATCACACGCGTCGGCTGGCCCAGTTTCTCCAGCGTCTCCTGCAGGGCGCAGGCGTTGATGATGGTCGCCAGCATGCCCATGTAGTCGGCGGTGTTGCGCGGGATGTGGCTGGTCTGGGAGAAGGTCGCCCCGCGGATGAAATTGCCGGCGCCGACGACGATGGCCACCTGGGGCCCGAGCTTGCAGATTTCCCCGATGCGCTCGGCCAGAGACTCCAGCGACGAGCCGTTGATACCGAATTCACCCTGCTGACAGAAACTCTCCCCCGAGAGCTTGAGCAGCACGCGACCGTACTTACATTCTCCCATCGATCCGACACCCACCTTTCCCTGGCTCGAGCCGGGCTCCGTCACACTGCCTTGCGCTGGGTTATCCCACATCGAGCCTGACGAAGCGTTTGATCGTGGCCTGGCCGCCGGCCTGTTTGGCGGCATCGGCGAGAACCTGCTCCACGGTTTTGCTGTCATCCTTGACGAAGGGCTGGTGCAGCAGGCAGTTCTCGGCGTAGAACTTCTTCATCTTGCCCTCGACGATTTTCTCGATGATCTCCGGCGGCTTGTTCTGCACCTGCTCGGCGTAGATCGCCTTTTCCTGCTCGACGGTCTGCGGGTCGAGGCCGTCGGTGTCGAGGGCCAGCGGCTTGCTGGCGGTAATGTGCATGGCGATATCCGAGGCGGCCTGCTGCAACACGTCGGCCCCGGCGACCTGGTCGTCGCTGGCGTCGATCTGGAGAAGGCTGCCCACCTTGCCGTTGAAGTGAATGTAGAGACCGAAAAGTCCGGCGCCGTCGAGCTTGTAGCGAACGTAGTCGCCCACCTCCGTCTTTTCGCCGGTCTTGCTCACCGTCTCGGTGAGCAGTTCCTGGAAGCTCTTGCCGTCCACGACCGTCTGGAGGATGCCCTCGGTCCCCTCGTCGGCCTCGCAAGCGGCGATGTAAGCGGAAATGGTCTCCGCCAGGGCACGGAAGTCATCGCTCTTGGCGACGAAATCGGTTTCGCAACATACGGTGGCCAAGGCCGCCGCTTTGCCGTCCTCGCTCTGCCAGTGCACTACCGTGCCCTCCGACGTGTCGCGGGCCGCACGCTTGGCCAGCGTGGCCAATCCCTTCTTGCGAAGCAGCTCCATCGCCTGGTCAACGTCACCGTCAGCCTCCTGCAACGCCTTCTTGCAGTCCATCATGCCCTGCCCTGACATCTTCCGCAACTTCATCACTGTCGAGGCTGAGATTTCCGCCATTTCGCCAACTCCCGTTTTGCTGAATATCCTGTTTCGTTTTGAATAGAAAATCTACGAGCAAGGCTCCCTGAATGCCAACCCGCCGGCCTGTGGCCCGAACGGCCGAAGCCAGCCGGGGACATCTGCCGCGTCGTCTCTCTGTGGCCTTGCATTCATCACATTGGGTATCTTCTTACCGCCTGTGGCAGTGAGGGTCGCCGACCTACGTACCGGAGGACGCCGGGCCCGGTTCCGGTTGGGCGGCGTTCTCCTCGACGGAATTCTCTTTGGGAGACGGTGCCGCCGGCTCCTCGGCCGGCGGGGCCGGAGGAGACGGTTCGGCCGCAGCGGGCGGTTCGGTCGGCTGGGCCGGCTGGGCCCGTGCAGCAGTCGGTGGGACCGCCCCGGGGGATCCTCCGCCGTCGGCGCGAGCCAGTGCATGCCGGCGGGGACGTACCCGTCGCGGCTTGGGGCCCGCTTCTTGCTGACGCACAGTGACCATCGTCTTGCCGATTGCCACGGCGTCGGCAAGCTCATTGAGGATGATTTCCACCGCCCGAATCGAGTCGTCGTTGGCCGGAATCGCCACGTCCACCGTGTCGGGATCCGAATCAGTGTCCAGAATCCCAATCGTCGGCAGCTCCAGCTTGGCCGCCTCACGCAGAGCCAGGTATTCCTTCTTGGCGTCCACTGCGACGACGACGCCCGGAATGCGGGCCATCTTTCGCACACCGCCCAAGTTCGTGCGAATTTTCCGCATCTCGCGCTTGAGCCGGGAGGCCTGTTTCTTGCTTTCGGCGTCCAGGGTCCCGTCCTGCTCCATGCTTTCGAGCTGCTCCAAACGCTGGAGACGAGAGCGGATGGTCCTGAAATTGGTCAGCATGCCCCCGAGCCACCGCTCGGAGACATAGTGCATGCCGCACCGCTCGGCGGCCGCCTCGACGGCCTTCTGCGCCTGCCGCTTGGTGCCTACAAACACGACGTCGCCGCCCGAAGAGACCACCTCGGCCAATAGCTTCTTGGCGATCAGAATCCCCTCAAGGGTCTTCTTGACGTTGATGATGTGTATGTTACCCCGCTTTGCGAAGATAAACGGAGCCATTTTCGGATTCCACCGGCTCGCGCCGTGTCCGAAATGCACACCCGCGTTAATGAGTTCCCGTGCTAACTGTTTAGCCACAAAAGCCTCCAAATCACGCCTGATCTATCTGTTCTGCACTGTGCGAACGGCCAAATTGCAAGTAATTACGGGAAATTGTGGTTCGTGTCAAGCACTTTTATCGCGAGATTTTCGCAGTGCCGCTCAGATTGCCTCGGGGCCTCTTGAGCGACGTGCGAACGTAACGGATCGCCCAACCGGCTCGGGCCCGTCCGGATCGGCACGGCGCCGGGGCCGGTTTCGGGAGAAGTCCGCCGCTCCACGTATGCTCTCGCCGACGGCGTAGACGCCGTGGTGTCCGATAAAAGCGACTCAACCAGTGATAATCCCGCGGTTCCGGGCGCGACACGAGACGATGCAGAAAACACCCTGCCCCGCGCGCCGATACCGGCGGCGCACCTCGAGTGCGTCGAGGCACTCGCGTGGATGCGACCCTTCATTCGCCCATCACAGCCGAGAAGCTCTTTGGCTCGACTCCTCCGGATGCCACAGAGTGTTCCTGCGCCGTCAAATGACGGTCTACTCAAACCCTGGTGTCAGTACCAAACGGTTATGAGGATATTGGGCTCGGTCTTTTTGGCTTGCACGTCGCCGACCGCCACATTTGTGTGCTTGATTTGGATACTCGGGTTTTCCTTGAGCCAGGCCGAAATCTGGTCGCTCAGGAAATCCAGGGCGCCGGCATGGAGCTTGGCGAAGAAGACCTTGCAGCTTGTGATCCGCTCCCCGGACCCCAGGCCCGGCACGCCGGCGGGTTGCCGTGCGACGGACTGGGGCGACGCGGCCCGGGGCGCCGGCTTTGCCACTGGGCGCGGCGCGGGTTTTGCCACCGGGCGTCGCGCGGGCGCCGGAGCGGAACCGCCCCCTCCGCCCAGATTCAGCGGCGCGCGCGAAACACCAGGGGAACTGTTCGCGGGTTTGCCTGCCGCCGGGGTCGGCTCACCCGAGCCGTCATCAAAGGGAATCGGCTTGTCGGTGTCGTCGATGGGTGGATTGTTGCTGTTGCCCAGGTTGTCCATGTACGGTGCCTCCAAACGGGTTAGCGCGTACCTGCAACGGGAATCACGGACAAGGCCGCGTGCGCCGCTTCTCGTCCGGGCGCGGGACGGCCCTGGTGTTCCAAGGGTTCTCGGCATCAGCTCGGGTCTTGTTCTTTGACCCGAAACGTCGTTATCCTGGGACTATCGAGCCTTCAACGCAGCGGGTACAGCCCGTTTCCCGGGCGACTCGCTCCCCGGCTCGCTCGGTTCCTGTGGAGCCTACTCCTGCTTGGGAGGGCTGGTTTTTTCTTCCTCCGACTGGTCCGGGGGTTCCTGCTCCTCCGTTTTCTTCCTGGCCTCCTGGGCCTGGGCCTTGGCTTTTTCGGCCTCGGTCTTGGCTTGCTGCGCCTCGGTCCTGGCCTCTTCGGCCGTGGAGGTGGCCTCCTCGGCCTGCGCTTTCGCCTTCTCCAGTTCCGTCTGGAGGGTTTCCACCTGTTCGCTGGTTTCTCTTACCTTCGATTCGATCTCGGTCTTTTCGGCCTCCGCCTCCTGGCGTCGCTCGCGGGCCGCCTCGAGCCGGCGCTCTTGCTCCTCGTCGCGCGCCCGCACGCCCAGCGGGTCCATCACCGCCTCGTGCAGCCCCTGGGTCATGGGCGAAGAGTGCTTCTCGCGCATCATCTCGACCATATCCTGGTTGGGCTTTCCGCCCGTGGAGATGGTCGGCGTGATGATGAAGATGATTTCCGTGGCCCGCTCTTCGAAATCCCGGCCGGAAAAGAGCAGGTTCAGGCCCGGAATGTCTTTCAGGATCGGCACGCCCCGGATGACATCGCGTTTCTCCGACTTGCGGATTCCGCCGATAACGAGACTCTCACCATGTCGAATGCGGTTGTCCTTGTTGGTGATCGTGCGCTCGGTCACGATCGGGACTTGCTTGATCCCTTCGGGTGTCAGGTACGCTGCAATCTGGGCCTCAGTTTCCAGGCCGATATACCCGTCCGCGTACACGTGCGGCGTGATCTCAAGCGAATCGATGACGTCGTAATACTCGGTGCGCGACTCGATATACGTGGTGCTCCCGAAGCCGCCCGTGATCGAAATCTGCTGCAACGGCTGGTGCTGGCTGGATTGGATCTTCGCCGTCTGTCCGTTCACCACTTCCAGCGTGGGGTTCATCAGGATCTTGAGATACCCGCGCGACACCAGGATGTCCACCAGCGCATCGAATCGATGTCCCTCGTCTCCGGTGGCGACGCCGATCTTCAGGCCGAATTTCTCGCGGGCGGGGTCCCGCAAAGACGCGCCCGGGAAGGCCGGCAACAAGCTACCGTCGTCGCCGATTTTACCACCAAGAGTAACGTCCTCGCCGAAAAGATTCTGGATCAAAAGCGTTGTCTCCCGGTCGACGGTCAGATCGGCGTAGATTTCAGAGACCATGCACTCGATTTTGACCTGGATCGGCGGAACGTCCGCGGCCTTGATGATTTCATAGACCGCGTCGACATCGGCTTCCGTGAGACACCGGACGATCAACTGGTTGGTGTCCGGATTGGAGGTGACACCAAAATTCGGCACGGTCTTGGATTTGCCTTTGGCGTCGAAGATCGTGCTGGAGAATTGCTCCTGAAGGATCTTCTTCATCTTGTCGGCCGTGTGGTACCGGCAGAAGTACACCAGCTTCCACTCTTCGGCGCCCCCGACGACCTGCTTGAACTTCTGGGGAGGGGAACCGTAGATGGCCGGGATAGTGATATTCGGATCGGAGACGGTGTCGATCCGGCTCAGGTCGCGCAGGATGTTCTGCGCTTCGATAGCGGTGGCACGTTCATCGGGCCAGTCGTGACAGCCCGCAAGGCCGAGCAGCCCGATGGCAACCAAAGCCAGAGACAGCGCCTTGATGCGGCTGGTCATGTAACGATCATTCTCCATATGCGTACTACCACCTTGAACCCCTACCTACGAGGTGCATTGCTTCTTGTTCTACCCTGAAATCCCCGTGTCCGCGCAGGTAGACGGCTCTCCAGAATATTCTATTGCACCCTATTTTATCGTCAAGGTGAATTCTACCGGATTAGCCAAAATACGCCTTTTCACCCGGCTGACGCGAAAAGATTAGTACCACAGCGCGAGATAGGCTCAAGGGGGCCGGGGTTGGATGTCGATAAC
>CAYPZL010000243.1:0-7419 GCA_964415045.1 uncultured Pirellulales bacterium
CCCTCCCGCGGCGAAGCCGCTTCGTCCAATAGGTGACTTCTGTCGGTGGTGTCTAGTCAAGCCCCCCTCTACCCGAGGGCCGGTTTTTTTTGAGGACCAGCGAGAGTTGGCGAGCACGGCCCTTTGGAAGGCGGGGGCAGGCCCCCTCGGAGGAGGCATCTCGCAAGAGAGGCGGGTTGCCCGCACCCGGTTCGTCTCGCCGCACGCGGGCGCTGTTCGGCGTCGTAGTCCCAAGAACGCACGTCACGTCAACTGACACATCCCTTTTCCTCCTCGGTTCCTGCTGCAAACTCTCATTCAGACAGGCGATAGAACCCTGTTTCGTTTTCGCACCTTTGACGAACACGCCGCGCAATGGCTTCGACCTCGTCAATCTCGGCCTCACTGGCTCCCAATTTGCGCGCCAGCGCGGCGAATTCCCCATGGCAGTGAGTGCAGAACGAAGCCACCGCGCAGCTCACGGCAACCAGCGCCTTTTCCTTATTGCCCACCGCCCCGGTTCGCAGAACGAGGGCTCCCACATCGATCATTTTGTCCTCGACGGAACGCGGCAGTTTCATTTGCTCCTCCGTGTGTCAGGAGTTGCGAATCTGATCACGCTGCTGGCCGGTTGCGGGCGGCGCGGTAAAGCATGCCGGAGGCGAAGGCCGAAGCGCACAGCACAGCAGCCAGAAGCGTAACCTGCCAGTACTTGTTTGGTTCTGGTTCTGCCGTGTCGGAGGGCGCGGTCTTGGGAGAGGGGTTCGCGTGTTTCGTGGCAGTTGGGACTGGGGATGGCGGGGCACCGTCATCGGCTGGGTGCTGTCGGGAATCTGGCTCGGGAGGTGTCAAGACGCGGCCTTCAACCGGTTGCGGTGCCTTGGCGGGCTGGTCTGAGGCGCCGGCAGATGCCAGGGCCTTGCTCAGCTCCACGTTACCCGTACGCTGCAATTGCCTTCGGAATCGTTCCAATGTGGCGTCAACAACCTGCTTCGACGCGCCGGCGAGTTCCTGCGCGAGCGTGTTGAGGCCCGGGTTGGCGCAGATGTGTGACGTGCATGCCGGGCCATGTTGAGCGACCGTTTCCACGTAGACACGCGCCGCCAACTCCAGTGTCTTGCTGTCTAGCTCCTGCAGGCCCTTGCGATGCGTTTCCAGAACGCGCGAGGCGATATTCTGAAGGGCGTGCGGATTGTGCTGGTCGAAGAACTCGCGGAGCCCCATCTGGTACTTGTCGTCCAGGTAGATCTCGGCATATTTCTTCCAGTCATCCGCCGTAATGACGTCACTGACCACGTCCCACCCAAACTGGTTGTCGGCGATGCGGCTGAAGTACCGGGCTCCGTCGTAGCCTTCGGCCTTCATGGCGCGGATGAAGTCCGGGTTGTGATAGCGGCTTAGGAGTTCCATGACAATAGCCTCGCGCCCGCTGAGCACCTTCTGGCCGCGCACGAGGTCGTTGACGTACAAATCAGGCTGTTTCCCGTCAAGCTGCTCGATGGTCAGGGCCAGGGCCCCCTGATACTCGAAGTTCTCGGTCAGGTCCATGATGCCGTAAAGGTTGCTGCTGCGGCCATGGATGACGCCTTGCACACCTCGAAGCTGTCGCTGGAAGAGCTCATGCGCCGGCTGAGCCCATCCGTCATTTGAAAAGGCAAAGGACATGCGATGGAGATACTGGTCGGCAACCTCGGCGCGCTCGGACCACTGGTCGGAAGCCTGCACGAAGCCGTCGACGCCCGTGCCGTACATCCCGGTCTGCGCCCCGAAGATGCGGAGCAGCGCCAACCTCTGGCTTTCGTCGGGCTCGGCGCCCCGCCCAGTCAGCTCACGGGCCAGCTTCTGCGTGTTGATGTGAACGTGGTTGGGGAGTCCTGATTCCGGCGGGGCGTCGTGTGCCAGTCGAATCGCCTTGTCCAACAGGAGCATCTTATCTGGGAACGAATCGCGGTACATGCCGGTAACCGTCATGACGACGTCGACACGGGGACGCCCCAACGGCGTGACGAGTTTCACGTCCTCGACGTCGCCGCGTTGATTCCAAACCGGCTCCAGGCCCAAGAAGTACAGGACTTCCGACTCAAGGGCCCCGTGAGTGCGAATCAAGGTGTTGGCCCAGAGGGTGATGCTGAGCTTGCTCGGATAGGCGCCATGGCGGCGGCGATGGATGTCGAGCGTCTGTTCGGCCATCCGCTTGCCAACGGCCCACGCCTCGAGGGTGGGCAGCTTCTGGGGATTGTACTGGTACTGGTTCCTCCCGGTGGGAAAGATGTCGGGGTTCGACAGAGGGTCGCCGGGCGGGCCAACCGGAATGAATTGGCCGTCCAGGGCTCGAGTCAGGAACTCGAGTTCCTGGTTGTGACGCATGTGCCACGCCGTGTATTCCATCGTGGCCCGGGCACTCGTCTCCGCCGGTTTGGGCTCCGTCGGCGCCTCCGGCGCTGCCGGTGGCACCGGCGGCCCAGCGGAATCCGCTTCGGCCACAGTTGCCAACCACGTCTGTTCATCGTCGGCGTTCAGGCCGGCCTCACGCAGCTCTTGCAGCTCGTCTTGGAACATGCGCGGAAGCATGTCCGCGGTGGCCTCTTGCGAGTACGCTTCGCCGAACGTGTGTAGACCTCGCGGGCCGGATTGCGCCTCGACCTCGGCGAGCCAGTGTTCGATCAGGTGAACTTCACGGTCTTCCAGAGATGTCGAGCCGTCAGCCGCGTGTTCGTTCGCGTCGCCGTGCTCGTGAGCTAGCGCACGGTCGTATCCCAGGTCGGTGGCGAGCTTCGCAATGCTCTTGTAGTACTCGGCCTGGAGCCCGCTTTGCTTCTGGTCACGTGCGTGCACATAGCTACCCGTCAACTCCTGAAGCTTGGCCAAGTCACCGTACAACCCGGTGCTGGTTAGGGGCGGAGTTGCATGAGTCAGGATCACTGCCTGACCGCGTCTTTTGGCGGCGACCGCCTCCCCTATTCCATCGACGATGTACGGGTAGATGTTCGGCAAGTCGCCCAGCACAACGCCGGGAGGGTCGTCCCAGGCCAGCCCGTTGCTCTTGCCCGGCAGAAACTCCAGCGTACCGTGCCGTCCCAAGTGCACCGCCGCGCTGGCTTGCCACTCGTGTCGCAGCCAGAAATAGAAAGCCAGGTACTGATGCGTCGGCCACATCAGCGGGTCGTGATAGAGGGCAGCCTGTTTCTGCGACGAGGCCCGGGCGGGCTGCGGGGCCAATAGGACGTTGCCGACCTGAAAACCCGGAAGCACAAAGTAGTGCTGGCCGTCCCGCGTCACGGTCATGATGTCGCCGGGCGGCTGGCCCCACTGCTGGCTGATCTGGCGCCTGGCTTCCGCAGGCAAGCGGTCATAGTGGGCCAAGTACTTCTCCACCGGCCATAGCACTGCCCCTTTCTCGACCAGCCGGTCTACCTCGGCCGGGGCCCACTTGCCCACGTTCCGCCCCACCGACAGCATCGAATCGATGATCGTCTGCCGGTCGATCTTGCCTTCGACGCGATAACCGCGCTGGCCAAGATCCGCCAGTATCCGTTCGAGGCTCGCGGTCACGTTCAAGTAACTGGCCCCGACGTTGTGCTTGCCGCCACTGTGGTTGTAGAACAGGATCGCGAGCCGGCGATTGGCGGGTTCCGTCCGTCGCAGCTTGGCCCACGCCAATGCCCGTCGGATTTGCCACTGGTAGTTTTCTTCGATGACCACGGTGCGAAAGTACCGCTGATTCGTGTCCGGGTTGGTCACCGGCTGCCGCGCGGCGATCACCGTGGGCTCGATCAGTCCTGATAGCTCGGGGGTCACGACGCCACTGAGGAGGTACGAGGGAGGCATCCCCTGGCGGCTTCGACGCCATTCTTCCTGGGGGATGTTGAGGATGATGCTATTGAGGACGGGCACGTTCAGCTTTTGCAGCCCATCGTAGTGCCACGGCTTCTCGTGCATCAGGCGAAAGCTGGAGCTGAGCAGGACGTCCACGCCGGAAAAAAACTCCCCGATCGGCGAAGCGGCCGTGTCATCTTGCCCGACCGGCAGAAACCAGAAGCCCAAGACGGGATTGGCCCCGGCCTGCTCCAGTCCGCGAACAAGCTGGGTGAAGTAGTCGGTCTCTTCGTTCAAGTACAAGGTGTTGTAGACGAAGATTCCAACTTTCGGTGCCTCGGGCTTGAAGCTCGGATGCGCCGCGTACCATTTCCAGTAGCTTTCTGCGTCGGGAAACACCCTGTCGGCATCCGGATGGTAGATCCCTTCGATCGGGGCCTGCGCAGGCTGACGCGCCTCGACGCTGGGCACGTGGAACAGCTCACAGACCCTCTCGAAAAGGCCGATCATGTTGGATACGCCGCGCTCCCGGTAGTACGGGGCCAGATCCGGCAGGTCGTCTATCAGCACGGCACAGTCGCGGTACTTCAGATTCGAGTGACTGACAACCCACGTACCCTTGTCCGCAGCCGCAGCCACGGCCTCATCGAGCTTCGGGATAGAGCATCTCAGCGCGAGAATCATGTCGTATCGCTCGAACTCAAGCGGCCGCGGAGATCCCGCCCACTCCTGCTCGACCCAGAGATCCAGGACCAGCTTCTCCGACCCGTGGAGCTTGCAGAACCGGTCGTACGCATGGACGAAGATCGGCGTATGAACGGCCACGGTGAGGACGGCCAACTTGACCGGTTCACCAGGGGCCTTCTTGCGCGTCGGCCGGCGTGGCCCCGACGCCGAAAGGACGGTCTCCGATCCCTTCTCGCCGCTGGTTGTGACCTCCTGCGACATACCCATCGACGGTAGCATCAGCGCCGCTGCTGCAATCATTCGAGCCACCGTACCCACGCAACGGTACGAGCCGCTAGTCCGGCACATAGATTACCTCCCCGTTCTCCAACTCGTAGGCGACACCCAGGCGAATCCCCTGGCCGCCAGCTTTGCGCGGGCTCAATCGATGGATTCGGATCGACTTGCCCCGTCGGGAGAGCACTTCGGTGTGTCCCGACTCGGTTCGCCTCAGCAGTATCCAATCGTCGCTGGACTGCATCAAATCGCTGAGGCTCAGCGCACCCAGCGCTGTCAACAAGAACGCGATGGCCAGCACGATCGACAGATCGAACAGGTTCGGCACCAGGCTCAGTGGGTCGTCGTCTGCCATTGCGTCCATGAACCGGCGGGGCCGGAGTCGTCGTCTCATGCTGGAGCCTCCTCGGTTTCGATACGCCTCGTTAGTGCCGTCGGTTTCTCGGCGGAGTGCAGATTCAGAAGCGTACACACCAGATCGCTCACCAATTCAATGTCGCCTGCCACCAGATCGGCCGTGTGGGCCCGGGCCATGGCGATCACGTAGCTGATCCCACCGATCAGTAGTCCCACCACGGTCGTGGAAAAGGCCACCACCAATTGAGCCGAGAGTCGGCCCAAATCGCCTTCACTCAGGGCCATCAGGCCCGGCCCCAGAGGGATCAAGGTCCCGGCCAGGCCCAGGCAAGGTCCGAGACGCACCAGCACGCGCACCCGATTCACATCGCGGGCGAGCGCTGCCTCGACCTGGCCGACCAGGTGGTCGATGCGTGCCGAGAGCGTGTGACGTGCACCTCGATCGAGTTCGTCCAGAAGTAGGGTGACGAACCGCCTGAGTTGCGGATGCTGCCGGCGGCTCTCGGCCACTGCCTTCAAGGACGACACGACGGAATTCTGATCGTCGAGGCAGATATCCCTCAATTGGCGGGCTGTCTCCGGCGTCCGGTGAGACCGCACGATCCACGCGTCGTGGACCAGTTCTCCCAGGTGCCACATCATCCGCAGGAAACACAAGCCCAGGAGCACCAGTGTGGGGTAGAGAAGCAGGAGGCTGGTCCTGTAGACCAACTGCCCGATACCCCAGTCTTCGATAGCCATGTTGAGGATCCGCTGGAGAACGCAAGCGAAGTAACACGAATTTCACTATCTTATTACTCGGGGAGGCGATCAACAAGCCCTCGCTGCACCCCAGAAGCGAACCCTCGCCCTCCAACAGCGGCTTTCGGAAGCGTGTGGACTGCGCAATGCAGAGGGCGCCGCACTCGCACACGCCAGCGGTTTCTTCTGGTTCATCCCCGACTTCGGGGGGCTCAGCTCGGGCTCCGACAGAGGAAGCTGTCCCGGCCCGCCTCGGCCGTACGCCTCGGCCCTGCTTGGCCTGCCGGGGCGTTGGGAGGCGAGGCGACGGGGGAGCGTGCGTTGTAACTCATTGTAGTATAACACGTTGTGGCTAAGGCCTGGCCCACGTGACGCCCGAGGAATTCGGAGACGCGTTTTTTCACTCGGGACGATTGCACTGCGAATCTCCGTCCGGTACACTGTAATACCAATTTCAATTTCGTAACACGAACACGCGGGGGGACAGACGGATGAAACGGCAAGGGTTTACGCTGGTCGAACTGTTGGTCGTGATCGCCATCATCGGCATCTTGATCGCGCTGTTGTTGCCGGCCGTTCAAGCGGCCCGTGAGGCAGCTCGGCGAATGCAGTGCAGCAGCCACCTGCACCAACTGGGAATCGCCTTGCACAACTACCACAACACGAACAGCGCATTTCCGATGAATCGAACGGGCAGGAGGTACCACAACTGGTCGGCCCTGTCGATGGTGGCGCCGTACGTCGAGCAGGCGAACATGTACAACCTCCTGGATTTCAGCTCGTACCCATACACGATAATCATTCGCGGGAGACTCGTTGCCGATGGTAGTGTCAACGAGCCGGCGGCTCGGACCGTCGTCAAGGTGTTCTTGTGTCCCTCGGACGCTGCTCCCGACAGGATCAATCCAACATTCGGGCCCACCAACTACCTGTTCAACGTGGGCAGCGGCCTGGTCGACAACGGCTACATCAGGGTGAACAGGGCCGGCGAACAGCCGGACGGCATCGCCTACGAGGCCTCGAGCATTCGTTTCGCCGACATAAGGGACGGCAGCTCAAACACCCTGGCCGTCGGTGAGAGCCTCCGGGGGATCGGCGGCATGAGAGCCCCGTACCAGGACTACAAGAAGCAGCATATTCGGAACACGTCGTTTTTTCCTGCGTGCAACGCCGGGCCGGGCGACAACGTGTGGTACGGCAACCGTTGTGAGGCCTGGATCAAGGGCAGCTTCCCCTTCGCCGCGATGACGTTCCACTACCCTCCAAACTCCAAGCAGGCGGATTGTCTGACGGGCAGATCCACGCGGGCCCTCATGGCCCCGCGAAGCTACCATCCCGGCGGAGTCAACGTCTTGCTATGCGACGGGCACGTATCGCTTCTGTCCGATACCATCGAGCAAGATGTCCTGCACGCACTGGCCACAAGGGCCGGCGGCGAGATACTCGGATCATACTGACAAAGCGGGATTGCGAAGACCAAGAGGGCCCCAAACCATGATGCGACACTTGCTGCTAAGGCCCGGATTATCTGAGACGGGAAGTCTGTGATTATGTGAGATGTGA
>CAYPZL010000244.1:0-7407 GCA_964415045.1 uncultured Pirellulales bacterium
CGGACAAACTGGTCGAATTCCTTGAATTAACACACCATTCTACGCGAGCACCCTTCGCGGCCGGCGGCTCAGTCACCGGGTCGAGTCAGGGCCGGTCTGCCCAGGCGGCATCTTTGGCCATTTTTCCAAGCGGGATGAAGAAGTTCTCCGACCCGACGGCGCCGGAGAAGACCTTGACGCCAAACGCCTGCTCAATCCCTTCTGTGGTGAACACCTCGGCAGGCGGGCCCACGCGGTAGGGGGGCGGCTGGGTCGGCGGGCGGCCCTCTTGTCTCGTCGCCGGCGAATCCGGCCGGGGAGGCAGGAGAATCGCCTCATCGCAGTATTGGGAGGCCAAATTGATATCGTGGGTAACTGCAATAATCGTCTTGGCCTCCTGGAGCCCGATCGTCTTGAGAAGGTCGTAGATGGCGACTTGGTGCTTGAGGTCGAGGAAGCTGGTCGGCTCATCCATCAGAAGGATCGGGGTATCCTGGGCCAGGGCCCGCGCGATGAAAACGCGCTGCCGTTCCCCGCCGCTGAGACTGGCCAGGGGCCGGGAAGCGAAGCAAAGCGTATCGGTCGCTTCCATCGCCCTCGTCGCCAGTTCGCGGTCCCTGTCGCTCTCGAAGCCGAGCGGGCCATAGTGGGCGGTGCGCGCCATGAGTACCGCTTCAGCGACGGAAACGCCGAAGACCGGGACGAATTCCTGGCGTACGACCGCGATCCGGGTCGCGCGTTCGGCGAACCCGTGAGAGCGGACGTCACGCCCGTCCAGCGATATGGCGCCCGAGTTCGGAGCCAGCAGGCCGGCAATGAGATTGATCAGCGTGCTCTTTCCCGCACCGTTGGGCCCCACGACCGCCAGAAAGGTCCCCGGCTCAACGGTGAAACTGAGATCCCGCAGGATCCAATGTTCGCTTTGATAGGCGAAGCTGACGTTTTGTACGCGGACCGACGGCGTCATCGCAGCCACGAGACCTTTCTGTTATGCCGGACCAGCAGAATCAGGAAAAACGGACCGCCGATCATCGCGGTAACAATGCCGACGGGCAACTGGGCGGGCGCGACCACGATCCTGGCGGCGGTATCGGCCGCGACGAGGAACGCCGCTCCCGCGAGGCTGCTCAGCGGCAGAAGCTGGCGATGGTCGGAACCGAACACGAGCCGGACAGCGTGCGGAACGACGAGCCCCACGAAGCCGATGAGCCCGCTCAAACTCACCGCCACGGCGGTAATGAACGCGGAAATGGCAAAGGCCGCCAGTTGCGTCCTTTCGACGTTGACACCGATGCTGCGGGCGTCTTCCGGGCCGAAGCCAACCGCATTGAGCTTCGGCGCGAGCAGGAAAAGGGCGGCAATGCCGGCGGCCACGCAACCGCCTCCGACCCACAGGACGAAGAAATCCTCCTCCGTCATGTTGCCCATGAGCCAGAACATCGTCGCGTGCAACTGCTGGCTCCGGGCGATGGAGATCAGGAACATGATCACAGCCGAGAAGAACGCGTTGACGACCACGCCGGCCAGCAGCAGTCCGGTGAGGTGGAACTTCCCGGTCACCCGCCCGACGGCCCAGACGAGCCATACCGTCCCGAGCGCCCCGGCGAAGGCGAAGACCGCGATCGGGGACCGGCCCCACAGGGTCCAGCTACAGCCGCTGATGACGGCGAGCATGGCGCCGAGTCCGGCACCGCTGGAGATGCCCAGGATGTAGGGATCGGCCAGCGGATTGCGGAGCAGCGCCTGGAGGGTCACCCCGGAGGCGGCCAGCGCCGCCCCCACGATCGCCGCTAACAAGACCCGGGGCAGGCGAACGTGCATGAAGATTTCGTAGTCGGGATTGGTCGCGCCGGCCTCGGGGACACCGGAGAAGACGGCTTTCAGAGAGATCGACTCGGAGCCGAGCAGGGAGCACAGAAGCATGACCGCGAGCAGCAGCAACGCCGCGACGGCGGTCCGAACCAGCAGTCTTCCTGGTGATAAGAGTCGCTGCACCGTCTATTCTCCAAACAGTTCCGGACGCAGACATCGAGCTATGGTCTCGACGGCTTGGTAGAGCCTGGGGCCGAGCCGTGACACGATGTCACCGTCGATGACGTGGATGCGACCGTCGGTCACGGCCGGAACGTTCGCGAAACGCTGCCAGTAGGCCAAAGCCTGCGTTCGTTGAGACTCGATCAGGTCGGGCATCATGGCCGGCTCGATGATGACTTCGGCGCCGCAGGCCAGCACCTGCTCGCCCCCGATGGGCGGATACTTGTGCAGGGTGGGCCCGATGGCATTCTCGCCGCCGGCCAGCTCGATGAGCTGGTTGACGAAGGTGTTCCGCCCGGCCGCCCGGAGCGGCTCTCTCTGCACGACCCAGAGAACCTTCGTCCTCTTCTGGTCCGCCAGCCGGGTTTGCAGTTGCTCGATGCGGGTCTTGATGGTTGTCACGAGGCGTTCTGCGTTTTGGTCTTTCCCCGTGGCTTCGCCGAGGGTGGCGACGGCGTCGAAGAGATCATCGACGGTCCATATCTCCAGTGTCAGGCAGTAGATACCGAGACGGCGGAGGCGGCCGGCAAGACTTTGCTGTTGCGGAAACGTCAGCAGGACCACCAGGTCCGGGCGGGCGGCGATGACCGTCTCGATGTTGGGCTGCCAGAACGTGCCCACCGTGGGTTTTTGCGCCGCTTCAGGAGGGTAGTTGCTGCCCTGGGTGACACCGGCGATCTGCTCGCCCAGGCCGAGGGCGAAGAGAATCTCCGTCAGGTTGGGTGCGGCCGAGACGATGCGCGCCGGCGCGGTTGCGGCCGGGGCGTTCGACACGGCCTCTACGCGCCGCGGCCCAAACAGCAGGCAACCCAACGCCAGCCAGATCGCCAGCAGAATCGAGAGCAGCCACCACCTTGCCATCAGGTCCTCTTGAATTGTTTCTCCAGCTCGCTCATGGAAAATCGTATCGTCGTCGGCCGGCCGTGCGGGCAGCGAGTGGTCGATTCGTATAGCTCGCGATCGGCCAGGAGTTGCTGGATTTCGCTGTCCGTGAGCCTCTGGCCGGCCTTGATCGCCGCCTTGCAGGCCGCCATGTTGAGCACCGCGTCGAGCAGATCTTCGGTGTTCAGCTCCGCCGTCTTCTCTGCCAGCAGATCGATCAGGTCCTGGATGAACTCAATCGGCGCTGCCTTTGCCAGCAGCGTGGGAAAGGCCTGCACCGCGTAGGTTTTCGGGCCGAAGGGGACGATCTCTATCCCGAGTTTTGCGATGAGGGGGGCGTTGTTGTCGATGACGCCGGCTTGCGCGTCGGTGACTTCGAAGCTCTCGGGCAGAAGCAACCGCTGCGATTCCAGCTTGTCCCGGCCCACTCGTTGACGCAGGGTCTCATAGAGCATGCGCTCGTGCAGCGCGTGCTGGTCGATAATGACAAAACCCTCTTCGGTCTGCTCGACGATGTAGCTGTCGTGAATCTGGATGTACTTGCGCTCCTCGATCTCCGTCGCGACGTGCAGCGGCGTTTCGGGTCGGGGCAGATCGCCGGGCCCGGCCGCGTGCTGGCGCAGCGGCCCGCGCGGTTGCAAGTCGAACTGCTGCTGCCTGTGGGTCGGACGATGCGTGCGGAAGAACTCGGCCATCGCATCGGCGATTTCCTGCCTTCGGGCCTGCTGCGTGGGCGCGTCGCTCGGCGATGTCCCGCCGCTCGTCGGCAGAGCCGCCGAAATGTGCAGGTCCGTGCCCAAAAGCGTCTCCCGCAGCGCGCCGAGGATCTGAGAGTGCACGAGGTTGGCGTTGTAGAAGCGGACTTCGATCTTCGTGGGATGCACGTTTACGTCATAGTCGTCCGGCGGCATCTCGATGAACAGAAAGACCACCGGGAAGCGGTTGGGCTCGAGCAATCCGCGGTACGCTTCCTTGATCGCGTGCGTGATGAACTTGTCGCGAATGAAGCGTCCGTTCAGGAAGGAGTACTGGAAGTGGCTGTTGCTGCGCGAAACGCTCGGGCGACCCAGCAGCGCGTGAATGTGAACGTTCTTCTCACGGGTCTGCGTCTCGATCAGGCCGTCCGGCGGCTCCATGGGCAACATCGGAAACAGCGCACCGATCCGCTGCTTGAGGCTCTGGTTCGCCGTAAGCCGCAGAACCTCCTTGCCGTTGTGAAGCAGCGTCAGTGACAGCGCGGGCCGGCCCAGGGCGATGCGCGTGACCTGCTCGCTGACATGTCCCATCTCGGTGTTGGCGGTCCGCAGGAACTTGCGCCGGGCGGGCAGCTTGTAGAACAGGTCCCGGACCGACACGGTAGTTCCGTAATCTCCGCTGCAGGGCGCGAGCGGGCCCTTTTCGCCACAGTCGAACTCGATGCCGTGGGCCTGATCGGAATCCCGCGTCCGGCTGACGGCGCGGAGCAGGGCGACCGAGGCGATGCTGGGCAGCGCTTCGCCGCGAAAGCCCAGCGTCGCGACGCCGTGCAGATCGGAGATCGACCTGATCTTGCTGGTGGCGTGGGATTCGAAGGCCGTGGCCAGGTCGTCGGCGTCCATGCCGCAGCCGTTGTCGGTGACGGAAATCAGCCGGCGACCCCCGTCTTCCACCGCCACCGTGATCTCCGTGGCCCCGGCGTCGATGCTGTTCTCCATGAGCTCCTTGACCACGCTGGCCGGTCGCTCGATGACCTCGCCGGCGGCGATCATGTTTATCATGTTCTGGTCGAGGCGAACGATCTGGCCCATGAATTCAGCTCATCCTGATCTGTAGAATGGAACCGCGTCGTGCGGCCCGGTACCTGTCCATCGTTTCCTCCGTCCGCCCCCCGTCCGCCAGCTCCCCCACGCGCGACAACGTCTGTTTCCCGGAGTTCCTTTCTTGATTCAGGATACCATCGACCCCGCGCAGTAGGCCGTTCCCGGGCTTGGGCGCACGCTTGCCTCTCAGTCGGCCAGGAGGCTGCGGCCGGTCATTTCTTCCGGTTGAGACAGGCCCATCATCTCCAGCAACGTCGGCCCGATATCCGCCAGCGTGCCGCCCCCGCGCAGCGTCCCGCCCTTGTAGCGCTCGTCAAAGACCACCAGCGGCACGTCGCCCACGGTATGGGCGGTATGCGGGCTGTCCGGCGTTCCGTCGATCATCTTCTCGAAGTTGCCGTGATCGGCCGTGATGATCGCGGCCCCGCCCATCTCTTTGACTTTGTCGAGAACCTTGCCGACGCATTCATCGACCGCTTCGGCCGCTTTCACCGCCGCCGAGAGGTCGCCCGTATGTCCCACCATGTCGGGGTTGGCGAAGTTGACGACGATCACATCGTACTTGTCCGAGTCCAGCCGCTTGAGCACGACGTTGGCCACGTCGTAGGCGCTCATTTCGGGCTTCAGGTCGTACGTGCGGACCCGCGGCGAGGGAACGATCTGCCGGTCCTCGCCCTTGAAGGGCTTTTCCGTGTAGTCGTTGAAGAAGAACGTCACGTGGGCGTATTTCTCGGTTTCGGCGCAGCGGAACTGCTTGAGGCCCAGGCTGCTCCAGTAAGCGGCCAGGATGTTCTTCATCTTGGGCGGCTTGGGAAACGCCACAGGCGCCGGCAGGGTCGCGTCGTATTCGGTCATGCAGACGAAGTATACGTCCGGCTTGGCCGTCCGGGTGAACTCCTGGAAATCGGGCTCCACGAACGCGCGGGCCAGCTCCCGGGGCCGGTCGCCGCGGAAGTTGAAGAAGACCACGCCGTCGCCGTCGTCGATCGTGGCGATCGGCTCGTTGTCTTCGTTGACGATGCAGGTCGGCTCGATGAATTCGTCGGTGACTTCTCGTTCGTAGCTGCTCTTGACGGCTTGTTCAGCCGATGCGGCCTTGAGTCCCTTGCCGATGCGGAGGCACTCGTAGGCTCTCTGCACGCGATCCCAGCGGCTGTCGCGGTCCATGGCATAGAACCGGCCCATCACGCTGGCGATCCGGCCGACGCCGATCTCCTGCGCCTTTTTCTCCACGTCGGCGATATACCCGAGGCCGCTGTCCGGCGGGGAGTCGCGCCCGTCGGTGAAGGCGTGGATAAAGACTTCCGTCAGGTTGTTGCGCTTCGCTAACTCCAGGAGCCCGTACAGATGCCCGAGGAGCGAATGGACGCCGATATCGCTGCACAGGCCCATGAAATGGACCTTGCCGGTGCGTTGCTTGACGAACTCGATGAGCTTGAGGAACTCTTCGTTCTCGAAGAAGGAGCCGTCGCGAATCGTATGGGTCAGGCGGACGGATTCCTGCGGAACGATCCGGCCGGCGCCGATGTTCTGGTGGCCCACTTCGCTGTTGCCCATCGTCCCGTCGGGCAGGCCGACGTACTGCCCGTACGTATGAATCAGGCAGTTGGGATACTCGGCCATGAGCATGTCGTCGACCGGAGTATTCGCCTGTTTGATCGCGTTGTATTTGTCTTCGGAGGCGTCGGGGTTGTAGCCCCATCCATCGCGCAGGATGAGGACGCACGGCCTCTTCGCCGGTGTTACTTTCTCTTTCGCCATCAACGATACACCCTTCAAACTATAACAAGAGAGACGAGGCATCGCCTCGTCCCAACAAATGACCAACCCCAAAAGGGCCTCATATGATATAGCCCGCCCCCCAGCCTGTCAAATCTTTCAAAATCGGCACCAAAGGCACGATTCGCCCGGAACGAACCCCAGGCACGAAAACCGGGGCTTCCGGTAAATCTTCATTGGGAATGACCGAACACGCCGGATTCCGGCGAGTGAACGGCTGTCTTGGGGCATCACGCGGTGGGATCGCACCGGTTGCACCGCCTGCCCGGCGACGATCAGCAGGTTGAGGCCGACGACCGGTGCGACGCACGCGCAGCCGCGATGTGGTTCATGGCGTCATCGTCGAAAAAACGCGAGCCACATGAGCCGCACTTGTAGTGTGCGAGGTTCTTAACCTGTAGCCCGTCTGCCAGCCGACAGGTTTCCACGACCCGCACCATCTGAGGTTCTCCACACTCCGCGCAGGGAAACACCTCAGACGTGGGTGCTTTTTTTCGATGAGATGAGGACACAAAAAAACCTCGACCTCTTCTTTCTTCAGTATCTTGCCCTTGGTATAGACATCGACTCCGTCGAAAGTCAATCCCTTGATTACGTAGAGCCGCTCCCTCGTCGGGCCGATAGACGCCCTGGGCCACGCGGATTTCGACGGGCTTTTCGGAGTCGTTGGCGTCGGCCAGGGCGTCCTGGAGATACGTGCAGGCGGTCTGCCAGGTGAGCCCGCGCGAGCTCTGGGCCCGGCAGCGGGAACCATTAGCCGGACGGCAAGGGCTGCCACCGGGAGGTGGGGTCTGAAGGAGGCCGCAGGCAAAGCACCGGCTCGACGAACAGGAATCGCATAGGAGGCGACACTGTCGGATGAGAAGGCGTGTATCTTCAAACTGAACTTTTGCAAAATGGAGATTAGGCTTATATTCTTCAAGGAAATCGTTGG
>CAYPZL010000245.1:0-7323 GCA_964415045.1 uncultured Pirellulales bacterium
TCGGACAAACTGGTCGAATTCCTTGAATTAACACACCATTCTACGCGAGCACCCATTACGAGAAGCTCAGGCAATACATGGATGTCACCAACTATGCGGATTTCATGCTCCTGCAGTTCTACGGTGGAAATGACTGGGACTGGAGAGCCAATCAGAACTGGATGGCCGCCCGGAAGCGGGCCGATGGCGCCGGGTTCAAGTTCTTCTGCTGGGATAGTGACATGGTTTTGCGGCGCGGGCTGAATGTGAATGTCGTCAACCAGGGCGGCCCGGGGAACATGTGGGGCTCCGTCAAACAGCACGAAGAGTTTCGCATGTTGCTGGCGGACCGCGCCCAGAAACATTTCTTCAACGAAGGCACGCTTACGCGCGATCGCGTGCTGGCGCAGTTCGAGGAGCTGGCCGGACAGATCGAGGCCAGTATCGTGGCCGAGACGGCTCGCTGGGGACGGTCACAGGGTTACACCGCCACGACGTGGCAGGAGAATCTGGACACCGTGCGCTCCGACATCATCGCCCGGCGGACGGAAGTCGTGATTGAGCAGATGCGCAGCGCCGGCGTCTTCCCCCTGATCGACGCCCCGGCCTTTCATGTCAACGGGCAGCCTCAGCACGGCGGACATATGGCCGCCGCCGACCGCCTGTCCATGACGGCCCCCGCCGGGACGATCTATTTCACCCTCGACGGCGCAGACCCGCGTCTGCCGGGAACGCCCTCGTCGCAATCCACTACGTCTATCGTAGCCGCAGACGCGCCCAGGAAGGTGCTGGTTCCCACCGGCCCGCTGGACGCCGGCTGGAACTCCAATCCCTTCAACGATGCCGATTGGCTGGACGCCGCCGGTGGTTTGGGCTACGAGCGAGGCTCCGGATACGAGCCATTCATCGCGCTCGATCTTGAGCAGCAGATGTATGGCGAGCAGACCACCTGTTACGTGCGAATCCCCTTCACGCTCACTGCGGCTCAGGTACGGGAGGCCCGCCGCCTCACCCTGGCGATCCGCTACGACGACGGCTTCATCGCCTACCTCAATGGCGTCGAAGTGGCGCGGGCGCTCGTTGCCGGGGCAGGCGCCTGGGACTCGACCGCCAGTGGAAGTCACGAAGCGGGCGTGCCGGAGTCGTTCGACCTGTCCGAACACAGCGCCCGGCTGCGGAGAGGGCCGAACCTGCTCGCCATACAGGGCCTCAACAGCGCCGCAACGAGTTCGGACTTCCTCATCACCGCCGAGCTGCAAACAAGCGCGGCTCCGCCCCCTCCGGAATCCGGCATCTCGCCCGAAGCCGTCGTGTACGTCGGCCCGTTGACGCTGGACGGCAGCGCGACCGTCAGGGCTCGCACGCTTCACGACGGCCAATGGAGCGCGTTGAGTGAGACAGTCTTTGCGGTCGGGCCGGTCGCCGAGTCCCTGCGGATCAGCGAGATCATGTACCATCCCGAAGACACCGGACAGATTACGGACCCGAACGCCGAGTACATCGAGCTGACCAATATCGGCGGCGCGACCATCAACCTCAATCTGGTTCGCTTTTCCGAAGGCGTCGATTTCACCTTCCCACCCTTCGCGCTCGGGCCCGATGAATACGTGCTCGTGGTCAAGGATCGTGACGCCCTGGAGGCAATGTACGGCCCCGGCCTGCCGATTGCCGGTGAGTATTCCGGCTCGCTGAGCAATTCAGGGGAGCAAATCGAGTTGCAGGACGCCGTCGGCACGACGATCCAGGCCTTCTCTTATCAAGACGATTGGTACAAAAGCACCGACGGCAAGGGATTCTCACTGACCGCGACCAATCCCCACAACACCGACCCCAACGAGTGGTCCGACAAGGCCGCCTGGCGCCCCAGCACCGCAGTGTGGGGATCTCCCGGATGGGACGAAACGACACTACTGGGAAACTGACGACAACGAGCCGGCATCAGTCGGATGCGGATTCCTCTTGTCTCTTCTTTTCGGCTTTCCTGTTGGCGATCTTCGCGAGGATCATGCCCACCTCGTACAGGGCGTAGAGAGGCAGAGCCAGCGTGACCTGCGAAATCACGTCGGGAGGCGTAACGGCGGCCGAGATAATGAAGACCGAAAGGAATACGTACTTGCGGACTTTCCGCAACGTCGCCAGCTCGACCAGACCGGTGCGAGCCAGAATGAAAATGGCGATGGGGGTCTGAAAGGCCAGGCCGAAAACGAGCATGAGCATCGTCACGAACGAGACGTACTTCTGGAGCGTCCAGTTGGAAGCGACGCCGAGCAGATCGCCGAAGTAGAGGAAGAAGTTCAGGGAAATCTTGGCGATGACGAAGAGAAAGAAGAGGGCGCCGATGATGAAAAGGGCGGCCGAGAAAGGCACCGCGGAGCGAACGTACTTGCGTTCGTGCTCGTAGAGGCCGGCGGCGACGAACATCCAGAGCTGGTAGAAAACCCAGGGGCAGGTGAGGATCAGGCCGGAGATCAGCGAGATCTTCATGTACGCAGTGAAGGCGTCCGGCACGCCGATGACCTGCAGCCGGCGATCGTGAGGCAACGACACCTCGTCTTCCCGGGCCGCGCCCTCCAGTGTCCAGGCGCGGATGGTGTCCATACAGACGGCCCGGAAGAACGCCACGTGGTTCGGGTCCAGCGCCGGCGCGTTCGGGTCTGACGCCAGAGCGACGTCCAGGTTTGTGAAGAACTGTTCGAACAGCGCGACGGTGTTGGGCTCGGTCGCAGAGGCGGGCGGCTTGCTCTTCTTGATGCGCTTGGCGACCGCCTTGTTGTACGGCGACTCGATGAAATGCAGGATGCGCGTACCGAAGGCCAGAGAGACAACCGCGCCGATGAAGAGGCCGAGGATGGCCAGGATCAACCGGGCGCGCAGCTCCTCCAGGTGGTCACCCAGACTCATCGTGCAATCAAGGGGATCGCGACTCTTCTTCTTGGTATCGCCCATCTCAATCGAGAGGAGGAAATGCGACTAACGCGAGAGGGATTAGTGCATCGGGTCCACTTCGTCGATGCCCGAAGCGTCTCTGGCCTCGTTCACGACGTCATCTTTGACTTTGCGAACATCGTCCACGAGCTCGTCGGTCGACTCCTTGGCCTCGTTGATGCCTTTCTTGAACTCGGTCATGCTTCGACCGACACTGCGGGCGATCTCGGGCAGGCGCCGGCCGAAAATCAGCAGGGCAATCACGAGAACGACCAGCATTTCCCAGTGACCGGGCATCCAGGCCAGAACAAATTGCGTCGATGCAGCCATCATAATCTCCTACGCATACCACCGCGTTCATACGATGCGAAATACATGAATTCGTGGCTCACAATACGGTTTAGCAAGTACCCTCCGCGGAATTCGGTACTTCGCGTACCCAGGGGAGGCGGTAACGTCGAATCGACACTATACCATCTGCTGCCGTCGTCGTCAAATAAATAGTACGCCCGCGAAAACAAAACGGTTCCAGCGAATTTACCGGCGGTGCGGTACGCGTCGCCGGCTCCTGCTGCCCCGCTTTCGGCGGGGATCCCCGCACGCCAGGAATACCGCAGCCCTTCACTCATAACCACAGTAACGACAATGCCTTACAAGACTCGGAGCAGATTTTTCTTGCATCGAATCCCCCCTATCGGCTATAATAACAGCGTTGTCGATTAGAAGTAGTTTGGGGGGTAGAAAAAAGAGCAATGGCACGGTTTTATTACAACACCTGGATACCCTTTGTTATGACAAAGCGGCGTATTCTCGTCCTGGCCATCGCCAGCTACATCGCCCTTTGCTGAACCTTCCCCGGGGCTGCGGCCCCACGCCTCACTGCGCGCCGCCTTCGAGACCGGGCGTCCCCTTCCGCACACACACACACACACACTTGAAAACTCGGCTGCTTTGCCGATAATTGCACTACACGGAAGGAAACTAGCTATGTCAGAAACGAGATTGACGGTACGCGGCAAAGATGGAAGCTGGCAAGTGGAGTTGAAGCCGGAAAGGACGGTCATTGGGCGGGTTTCGGCGTGCGATGTGGTGATCGACTGCCGGGAGGTCTCGCGGCGGCATGCCCGCGTGTTCCGGGGGCCGTCGGGGCGCTGGATGATCGAGGACCTGGGCAGCAGCAACGGGACCTTCGTCAACGGCAGACGGATCGAGTCGTGCCCCCTGCTGCCGGGCGACATCGTCGAAATCGGTCCGGCTTCGCTCTCGCTCGAGCAGAGGTCTGCCCCACAGACGGATGCCACCATCGTCCTACCGGGGCCCAACATCATCGTAGAGGACTTCGGCACGGAGGTGTTCTACGACAGGCCGAGGCTGGAAGACTGCCCTGCCCCGCCGTGTCCGGAGCGACTGGATCGGCTGGGCAAACGCCTGACGAAGTTGACCGGATTGGTGCCGATGTACACGGAGGCGTGCTGCACACTCGCCGAAGGATCGAAAACGGCGGCTGCCATCTTTCGCGTGCCCCCGAAGGAGCGGCCCCTGCCCAAAACACCGGAAGTGCTCGCGTATCACTTCGGCAGCAGCCTTGAGGACACCTTGCCCGGCCCCGGCGGCCGGGGGCATCCGTCGCACCATGTGTTCCGCGTCTCGCATCGCCTGCTGGAGCGGGTACGCGCCGACGGGCACGCCTTGATGACGAAGAGCATCTTCTCCTGTGACCCGAACGTCACGGTTTCGCTGATCGATGAGTTTAGCCCACGAGCGCTCATCTGTGCGTCCCTCGTGGCGACAGGAGAGTTCGTCGACCTGTTCTATGTGGATGTTCCCATCGACGAGCACAGCCGGCCGGGACCGGAGGAAACGTTCGCTCTCGTTCAGGCCGTGGCCCGGCAAATCCGCGCCGCGGCCCGGACGCGTTGAAGCCCGTTCAACGCAGCGGAAGCGTGGCAGGCCCGAAGAAGGCCCCGTGAGAAAAAAAACCGGCCGCATCCTTCCGCACGCACGCGTACACTTGAAATCTCCCCCCGTTTTACCGATAATGCATCTACCTGAAGCGCCAAAGGCAGGAGACCGGCATGAGCGATGTTACGCGCATACTCAGTGCCATCGAGCGGGGCGATGCCAAAGCCACGGACGAGCTCTTGCCGCTGGTCTATGAGGAGCTCCGCCTCCTGGCGGCGCAGAAGCTATCCCACGAACCTCCCGGCCAGACCCTTCAGGCCACTGCATTGGTCCACGAAGCCTACTTACGCCTTCTCGGCGATCAATCCCACAACTGGCAAGGCCGGGCCCACTTCTTCGCCGCCGCCGCCGAGGCGATGCGACGCATCCTGGTCGATAACGCCCGGCGCAAAGGCCGCCTCAAGAGAGGGGCCGGCCGGCGGCGTGTCGATCTGGATAAGGTCTCGGTGGCCATCGAAACACCCGCCGAGGATCTGCGGGCGCTGGATGAAGCCTTCACCCGGCTCACACAGGAGGACCCCCAGGCCGCCGAGGTGGTCAAGCTCAGCTATTTCGGCGGGCTGACTCTCGACGAAGCGGCCGAAGTCCTCGGCGTCTCCCGCCGCACCGCCTATCGCTACTGGGCCTTCGCCCGAGCCTGGCTCTACGAGGAAATGACGCGGGACGGAGACCCGCCGTCGTCCTGAATAACGCAGATATTTCGAAAATCACCACTTTCTTCTGACACTCAAACAGCCTGGAAGACGCATTGGCAAGTGGAAAAACGTTGCCATGAAAACGGCCCCAGACAAAAACGATGTTCCGGACGTCAGGTCCATCTTCCTCGACGCCCTGGAAAAGACGACTGATTCCGAGAGAGCCGCCTATCTGGACAAGGCGTGCGCAGGCGACGCCGCAGTGCGTATGAAAGTCGAGGCGCTGCTGCGAGCCCACGACCAGGCCGGCGGCTTTCTGCAACCACCGGACTGCCTCGCCGACCCGACGCTGGAAACATCCGCCCTGACCGAACAGCCCGGCACGCTGATCGGGCGATACAAGCTCCTGGAACGAATCGGCGAAGGCGGGATGGCGGTCGTGTACATGGCCGAGCAGAAAGAGCCGATCCGCCGCAAGGTGGCTTTGAAGATCATCAAGCTTGGCATGGACACCAAACAGGTGATCGCCCGTTTCGAGGCCGAACGCCGGGCGCTGGCCATGATGGATCATCCCAATATCGCCCGAGTCCTCGACGCCGGCGCCACCGAGACGGGGCGGCCATACTTCGTAATGGAACTGGTCACCGGCGTCTCCATCACCGAGTACTGCGACAAAGACAACCTGAGCACCAAAGACCGCCTGGCCCTGTTCATCCAGGTCTGCAGCGCCGTCCAGCACGCCCACCAGAAGGGTATTATCCATCGAGACATCAAGCCCTCGAACGTAATGGTCACGCAGCGCAACGGCGAACCCATCCCGAAGGTCATCGACTTCGGCATCGCCAAGGCCACCAACCAGAAGCTGACGGAAAAGACGCTCTTCACCCGCTACGCCCACCTCATAGGTACCCCCGCCTACATGAGTCCCGAGCAGGCCGAACTGAGCGACCTGGACATCGACACCCGCACCGACATCTATTCGCTCGGTGTGCTCCTCTACGAACTCCTGACCGGCACCACGCCTTTCAGCGAAGACAAACTCCGTAAGGCCGGCGACCTCGAGATGCAGCGGGTCATCCGCGAGGAAGAACCGGCCAAGCCGTCCACCAAGCTCAGCACGCTCGGCGAGACTTTAACTGACATTGCCAAGCATCGCGGCTGCACTCCTGACCTGCTGAGGAGAGCCGTGCGGGGCGACCTCGACTGGATCGTAATGAAGTCACTGGAAAAAGACCGTGTCCAGCGATACGAGACGGCAAACGGGCTGGCCGAAGATGTCCGGCGGCATCTCGGTGATGAGCCGGTCACAGCGGGTCCGCCGAGCACACTACACCGGATGAATAAGTTCGTGCGACGACATGGGGGGCTGGTTGTGGGTGTTGTGACGGTGATAGTAGTACTCTCCGCTGGGATTGTAGCCTCGACTATCTTCGCCATCAGGGCAGCGCGAGAGGCGCAGATATCCAAGGCCGTCAGCGCGTTCCTCAACGAGGACCTTCTTGCGGCGGTCGATCCGGAGAAGGCGAAGGCTCCGGAAGTAACTGTCCGCTATATTCTTGATGCCGCTTCAGAGAACCTCGAGGGCAAATTCAAGGGCAGTCCCCTCGCTGAGGCAACCGTTCGTCAGACGTTGGGGGAGACATACGGAAAACTCGGAGAGTACAAGACCGCTGAGTCCCACTTGGCCCGTGCACTGCAGATACGTGGGGAACGGCTCGGCAAGGAGCATCCCGATACGCTGGCCTCCATGAGCAACCTGGGCATCGCGTAATCAAGACCACCGGCATAGCCGGTGGTATGAGGAAGGCCCCTAAAAGGGGCC
>CAYPZL010000246.1:0-7284 GCA_964415045.1 uncultured Pirellulales bacterium
TACGTCGAATCTTTGTCAAAAACTTAACGATGTTTGAGGTTAGTAGTACAGGAGGGTGTTCTCGCGAATGCCGAGCTGGCGCAACTCCCGGCGCAGCTTGCCGAAGGCGCGGTCCATGCCGGTGATCTCGCCGTAGAAGTTCTGGAGCCTCTCGCTCTTGTTTTTGTAGAGGGCGCGGTCTGCTTCGATGGCCTGGTGGGGCCCGTGCGGCGAGCCGAACCAGACGACGGCAAAGAACGGCTGACGCGACCGGGCGTGCTTGCGGATGAATTCGATGGCCGCATCGGCCGTGACCATCGAGCTCTCGCCCTTGGTTGGGACGGCGGTCCCTTCCCGGCTGAGAATCGGGTCGTTGTCGAAGAAGTTCGGTGCCGAGAGCCATTCGTCGAATCCGCTGGTGCCGGGATTGACGGGGCTGCCCTCGACCACCGAGCCCAGGTGCCATTTGCCGAAATGACCCGTGACGTAGCCGGCGGTCTTCAGCGCTTCGGCGACCGTGATCTCCTGGGGGCGCAGGGGATGGCCCCACTTGAAGCAGCCGAAGCGGTTGGGATGCCGGCCCGTCATGACGCTGCCGCGCGTGGGCGAGCAGACCGGGGCGGCGGCGTAGAAACGGTCGAACCGCAGCGCCGCGGCCGCCATCGCGTCGAAGTGGGGCGTCTTGAGAACCGCGTGCCCGTTGTAGGCCATGTCCCCCCAGCCCTGGTCGTCGGCCATGCACAGGATGATGTTCGGCTTTTTGGCTCCGGCGTTGCCCCGTACGGCCGGCGGTCTTGCGGCGACCAGCCAGGCGCCGGCGGCTTTCAGGAATGTGCGGCGGCAGATCTGCATTACGTGGTTCCTTTCCTTGTCGAATCCGCAGCTTGTGACGTTGTCGTTCAGCCGCAGGGTGGGTTCTTAACCCACGCGTCAACACGTCACCTGCACAGACGCGTGGCTCAAGGACCCACCCTGCACGTTCCGTGTATAACGCATGTCCCAAAAGCTCGTCAACCTGAATTGACGCGAGATTCGGCGGGCGGGGGTGAATCGCCGCCGGCGATGTGGTAGTATGGACCCGATGAAATCTCTGCGACGCACATCTTGCCGGCGTGCCGGCGACCGGCCGCGGAGCCGGCGGCGCACCGTTTTGTTTCACCTGGCCGCGGCGGTCATCGTTCTTGCTCCGCTGGTTCTGATCGAACTGGCGCTGCGAGCGGCCGTCCCTGCGCCCGTCGCGGACCTGGAAGACCCCTACGTCTCCTTCAGCGGTCTGCGTCCCTTGTTCGTCCTCGACCCGACGGGGACGCGCTACGAGACCGCCCCGCAGCGACTGACCGCCTTTCGCCCCCAATCATTTGCCGCGGTGAAGGAGCCGGACGGATTTCGCGTGTTTTGTCTGGGCGGTTCCACCGTGCAGGGTCGTCCCTATTCCGTGGAGACGTCCTTTACGAGCTGGCTGGAACTCAACCTGCGCGCCGCCGGCCCCGGCCGGACGTGGGAGGTCATCAATTGCGGCGGGATCTCCTATGCCAGCTATCGTCTGGTGCCTCTCATGCGCGAGCTGCTCGAGTACGACCCGGACCTGTTCATTCTCTACACGGGGCACAACGAGTTTCTGGAGGACCGCAGCTACGGCCGGATCAAGAGAGCGCCGGCGCCGCTGGTCCGGGTGCACCGGACCATGCTCAGGCTGCGCGCGTACGCGCTGGCCAACCAGTGGTTCGCCGGCCGCCGGGGACCCCGAGTGCAGAAGACCGTTCTGCCTGCCGAGGTTCGGACCAAGCTGGACTACGAAGAAGCCCTGGAATCGTACCGGCGCGACGAAACGTGGCGGCGCGGTATCGTCGAGCATTTTCATCGCAATGTGGAGACCATGGTTCGGCTTGCGCAGGCGGCGGGCGTGCCGTTGATCCTGGTGAATCCGGTCTGCAACCTGAAGGACTGCCCGCCCTTCAAGTCGGAGTTTCGAGCGGATTTGTCCGAGGCCGAGCTGCGGCAGGTCATGGATCTGCGGCAGCGGGCCGAGGCAACGGGTTGGGCCGACGTGTACGCGAGGCTCGGCCTCCTGGAGCAGGCGGTCGAGATCGACGATCGACACGCCGGACTGCTGTACCAGGTGGGCAAGTGCTACGAGCGCCTGGGCCGATTCCCCGAGGCAAAGCAGTGGCTCGTGCGGGCCAGGGAAGAGGACGTGTGTCCCCTGCGGATTACAACGCCCATGCACCAGAGCCTTCTGAGAATTGCCGCGCGGTACCGTGTGCCGCTGGTGGATGTCAGGGCCCTCATCGCTGATCGTACGGAAGGCGGTATTCCGGGGCGGGAATGGCTGCTCGACCACGTCCATCCGCGTATCGAGGGCCATCAGCTCATCGCCGAGGCCCTGTACGACGCGATGGACCAGATGCGGCTGGTGCATGCGGCCCCGGACCGGCAGGCGCGCCGGGACGAACTGTGGCAGCGGCAGCTTGCGTCCCTGGACGAGGCCTACTACGCGCGCGGGGCCGCCCGGCTGCAGAGGGTGCGCGAATGGAGCCGCGGTCACATTCCACGAAACAACGAGGCCCGGAACGACGAAGAGTCGCTCACGGGCGAATGTCTTCGAAGATGACGTTATCTGCCAGCCCCGTGGCGCGCGCCAGTTCTTCGTTCGTCCTCACGGTCCAGGCCAGCAGCGGAATGCCGCGACGATCCTTTTCCCGCTCGACGAATCGATTCGGCAGGCAGCGAATGTCGTAGCCCAGGAAGTCCGGGTCGCTCAGGAAATTGAGGTAGTACCGCTTCAGAAGGAACTTCTGGTGATACGGCGCCTCGGCATCGCGGAAATCGCCGGAAAGCTGTCCCCGCAGCACGTGCGGGGCGTGCCGCTTGAACCAGCGGAGGGAGAAGGGATTGAACGATTCAACCGCATAAGTGCACGTGGACGCATCCAGGATGCGGAACAGCGAAGCTTCGAGCTTGCCGCCAATCCTTCTGCCTTTGGTGTCGATCAGGATGGGAACGGAGTGCCCGACCAGATCGAGAACCTCCTCGAGCAGGGGGATCTGCAGGTCGGTGCCGCGGAGACGCAACGGCTTGATGTCGTGGGACGTCTTGTCCTCGATCCGGCCTCTTGCGTCGGTCAACCGTTCGAGTGATTCATCGTGAAAGACGGCGAGCTTGCCGTCGGCCAGCAGGTGGACGTCGAGTTCGATGGGCGCCGACGCCGCGATAGCCGCTTCAAAGGCCGCCATCGAATTTTCCGGCACGGCCGCGCCGTCGTGGAGGCCCCGATGGGCAATCGGGCGGTCCGTCAACCACGCCATGGTATCCCTCACTCGTTGTCGAGATTCTCTCATTGTTGCTGCGCTGTCTCCTTTCCGTTCGGGGAGCTTTCGCGCCATCGCTACGAAGTCAACCACCTGAAAACATATTACTTTACCCGCAAAACGGCCCGGGCTCAATACTACCGCCCCGGCGCAATCGCGCCGACGGGCTCGACCGCTTGATGGACCGCGCCCCGACTGTAACCTGTACGACAGAACCGGCACTGTCTCTGAAAGAGGCCTTTGCGGCCCACCCGTATTCCCTGCTGGAAGGGCGAATGATGAGCACGTTATCGCGCATGAGCATCCCGGCATTCCTGGCCTCGGCGGTTCTGACGCTACCCGGCTCGCAATCCCGCGTTCAGGGGGCAAAGAGCCCGATCGCGGATACGGGCCAGGTCTGGTGTTACGACAATTTTGCAGAGATTCCGGCTCCCGAGCCGGGGTAGCCGTTCTACGGCCAGGACGCCCAGTACCGGGGTTTGCAGCCGGCCTACAGGGACAATGGGGACGGTACCGTCACGGATTTGCATACAGGTCTGATGTGGCAGAAGACGCCCGGCGCCGAACAGTACACGTGGGCCGAGGCGGCCGCGTACGCCGCGGACCTCCGCCTCGCCGGCTACGACGACTGGCGGGTGCCCACGATCAAGGAACTCTACTCGATCGTGCTCTTCACCGGCAATCTGCATGAGCTGAAACCTTGGGCCATGATTCCATCCGGGCGCGGGCGAAATCGCCCGATACGCCGGGGGTGGGCAAAATACTGGATCACGCAGCATTATGGAAACCGGATTCTGAAAGGAGCAGGCGATATCGAAGAAGATGGTATTGTGTGGCGTGTTCACCGTTTCGCTGGTGGCGGTCGGTGTATTGCTGGCCCAGCCCAGCCCGGCGGTCCGCCCCAGCAGATGCGCGGCCCCGGCGGCCTGGTCATCGCCCACAACATCAACCCCAGGCAAGCCGACGCAAGGTATCTCGAAGCGATTCAGACCAACCCAAACCTGGAAACGCTCATCCTGAACTACAGCGACGGCGTCAGCGTAACCCTGAAGAAACGCCCGGGCAACTGATCGAAGCCACGCCCACCAATCGCCTGCAACAGGCGTGCTTGCAAATAGAACGAACGGGCCGACGGCTCCGTTTCCCGCCGGCCCTTCGGTGTGGTGCCAGGTGGGTGAGATGTCTTATGGCTTGACTGCGCGCCTGTAGATGCGGAGGTCGTCGATTTGGCCGGAGAAGAAGCGGTTGGGGGTGGCTCCGGCACCGATGATCAGGCCGGCATTGGGTATTGCCAGTTCTCCTTGTTCGTCCCGGGCGACCTCTTGCTCATCGACCAGCAGGATGCGGCTGGTGCCGTCCCATACCAGGCCGATACGATGCCACCGCCCGTCGGTGATCACCACGTCGGAAAACAGCGGCACACCGTTGCCCGCGATAGAGCTCAGCGCGGTCATCAGGCTGCCATCGGCCGGATTCGTGTACAGCCAGTCCGCTGCGCCGCCCGAGACGATGACCTCGTCCGGCGTCCCGCCCTTGACCCAGGCCAGAATGCTGAACGGCCCGGCGCTTAGTTCCGGCACGGGATCGGTCACGATGCAGTCATCGGCGCCATCGAATGCCAGCGCACCGCCTACCGAGCCACCATCCGGTTGCCAAGCCGGATCGCCCATCACCACCGCGTCGCTATCGCCTGCGCTATCCGCAGCCATCATGCCTTCTGTTTCGTCCAACGCCCAATGTGCAACCAGGGTCGGATCGACCACTTCCTTTTCCAGGTACTCGGCCAGCATGAACAGATCCTGCTCATCCACAATCCCATCACCCCACGCGTATGGACCGATGTCACAAATCGAATCACTTTGGCCCCAATGCTGTGTCAGGACCACCACGTCCTTACCATTCGCTTTTCCGTCGCCGTTGAAATCAACGATGGGCAGGATAGGGGCCTGCCAGTTTTCCCAAGCGTTTCCGGAGTTCGTCACGAAGTACAGCGCTGTCCCATCCGGTGAGAAACGTGGCATCACATCATGTACAAAGCTGTTGACCATTCGTCCCATGTTCACCGGCGTTACCCAGGGCGAGGAAAGACTCGCGCGCCTTGTCATCCACATATCACAATCGCCATACCCGCCGGGCCTGTGCGTGTCCGCCCACGTATTACCAGAGAAGAAGAGCAGTAGACCATCTGGTGAGAGGTTATGGTTCGTTTCATCGTATGGACTGTTTAGCGCAGGACCGAGATTCTCGGCCTCGCCCCAAGGATCGGCGCGTGACGCGCGTCGAGTCACGTAGCCGTCAGCGCCACCTTGTCCGCCAGTTCTTCTTGATGTGAAGTAGAGCTCCAAACCGTCCGGCGACATCGAAGGGACTCCATCCCAAGCGGAACTGTTGATCGGTGGCCCAATATTCACAGCCTGCCCCCAAGGAGCGTCCTTTGTGGGCCGTGTAGTCACGTATATGTCCGTGCTGCCGTGGCCGCCGGACCGCGTAGAGTGGAAGTGCAGCGTAAGCCCGTCCTCGGAGATCGCGAACGCGGCGTCAAAGGCTGAACTGTTAACCGCTGTCCCCAGGTTCTCCGGGAGGCCCCAGTCTTCATGGACTGAGCTGCGCCGCAGCACCCAGCCATCGAAATTCCCCCGACCACCGGCGCGATCTGATTCGATGTACATTTCGAGTCCGTCACTGGAGAGGCAATCGATAGACTCGTGCGCCGGGTCGATGAGGGGAATGATTGATCTGAGATTCACCGGTTCGCCAAAGGCGATATCTGCGTGGGCGGGCCGTACGTCGAGCCCGGGAGAAAAACAAAGCGCAAAGAGAGACGTCAGAAACATCGGAACTTCAAAGGGTTTCATGATGAACCCTCCCTTCTGCCCGAAGGCAATGAACGCTAGAACGATTCGGTTCTCAGCTCTTCCAGCATGGAAGACGAGTCGACAGCGGGACAGAACTCGGGTAACCAGTTCCGCAATCCTCGACGTGCCAAGCCGAGCGCGGGAGAACTGTCCCCGGCGGAGGAGTATGGCATACCGGCTCATGTCGGCGGTGACATTCTCCTCGTCACGAAGGTATTGGAACTGCTGCGCGCGTTGCAGGTAGTTGTCTGGATCCGTGGGATCAGCTTGAATCCTCTTCGTATAGTGCTGTACCCTCTCCCTGTAGTGTCTGTTCATGACGGCCTCAGCTCCCGCCAGAGCCTCGTTGGGCTGCTGACTGCGGACGAGGGTGTTGGCGAACAAGTTCCTGGCATCGAGTCCCACGTGCTGGCTTTCCAGGATCGGCCGGAGCAGCTTGCGCGCCTCCGCAAGCCGACCTTTGGCGACAAGGCCATGGGCATTGGATAGGACCCTCGCCTGTCTGGCACCTTCGGCCTCGGCCAGCCGAACCTGGTATTGATTCCATAGGAAGAGAACTGTGATTGCACCGACGACGATTGCAGTGGCCAGTATAGCGGCGGCCTGCAACCGGTTCCTGCGAAGGAGCTTCCACAAGCAGTAGGTTGTGCTGGGCGCATGTGCTGCGACCGGTCTGTGTTCCAGGTGTCTCTCGATGTCGAGCGCGAGGCCGGAGGCTCCTTCGTAGCGGCGGGCGCGGTCTTTCTCCAGGGCCTTCATGACGATCCAGTCCAGATCGCCGCGCACTGCTTTTGCCAGTAAATCGGGCGTACAGCCCCGGCGTTTGGCGATGTCGGTCAGTGTTTCGCCGAGGGTGCTCAGTTTCGTCGAGGGCTTGATGGGCTCCTGTTCGCGGATGATTCGCTGCATCTCGATATAGCCGGCCTTGCGGAGTTCCTCTTCGCTAAACGGCGTGGTGCCCGTGAGCAACTCGTACAGAAGCACGCCGAGCGAGTAGATGTCGGAGCGGGTGTCGATGTCCATGTCGTTGAGTTCCGCCTGCTCGGGGCTCATGTAGGCGGGGGTGCCGATGATGTGGGCGTAGCGGGTGAAGAGCGTCTTTTCGGTGAGCTTCTGGTTGGTGGCCTTGGCGATGCCGAAGT
>CAYPZL010000247.1:0-7252 GCA_964415045.1 uncultured Pirellulales bacterium
ACACGGAATCGAAAGTACACACAGATTGGGACTTGACTAGAGGAACACGCTGTTTTGCCAACACGAGCTTCTCTGTCGTCGTAACCCCACCCGCCGAGAGGCGGACGAAATACACGCCGGAGGGGTGGGCGGACGCGTCCCAGGTCAGTGGATGCTCGCCTACAGTGAATGCTTGATCTGCCAACGTCGTGACCAACCGGCCGGTGATGTCGTACACGGCCACTGTCACGTCCGCCGCTTCCGGCGACGCGATGCGCACCGTCGTCGCGGCGAGTTACGTCCGTAGGTTTGTGCAACAAGGGTTCATGGTGGAAGCGTCACTCCCGCCTGCCGGCGGGCGGAAGTGACGCTGACCACGGAGTACCAGCCGCAGGTTTGGGTATTCAAATCGCGGCGTTTCCGGTTTCGCCTGAGCTGATCCGATAGGCCTGTTCGGCGTCCAGCACATAGACCTTGCCATCTCCGCGCAGTCCGGTGTGAGCGGCGGTGCGAATAGCTTCGACCACCATATCTACAAGATCGTCACGGCAGAAGATTTCGAGCTTCTTATGCGGAACGTAGTGAATGGAGTCCTCGGTAATGTAAACAGCCTGCCCTTCTCCACGTCCGCGTCCGAAGCCGTGAACGTCGGTAACACTCACGCCGGTCAGTCCTTCGATCCTGTGCATGGCGTGGACAACCTTGCCAAGGCGGTTGGACTTGATGTACGCAATGACAAATTTCATGGGTTACTCCTCTGTGGGTTGAGCTGCCGTCGGTTCACGTTCGACCGGAATTGCAAACCACTTGTACAGCGCCGGGAGAACAATCAATGTCAGCGCCGTGGAGGTGACGAGCCCGCCGATGACCACAGTCGCCAGGGGCCTTTGGACCTCGCTGCCGGTGCCGGTGGCGAACAACAGCGGTGTCATGCCCAGTGACGCGACGATTGCGGTCATCAGCACGGGCCGGACGCGGAGCATCGCGCCGTCGACACTGGCTTCGTCGATCGACTTGCCTTCCAGCATGAGCTGATTGATATAGGTCACCAGCACGACGCCGTTGAGCATGGCGACTCCGAAGAGGGCGATGAAGCCCACGGAGGCGGGGACGGATAGGTTCTGTCCGCTGATCCACAAGGCCGCGACCCCTCCAACCAGCGCCAGGGGGATGTTCAGCAGGATCAGCGCAGTGTTCTTCAGCGAGTTGAAGCTTAGATAGAGCAGGAAACACAACAGCACCAGCGTGACAGGCACGACCAGGGCGAACCGGGCGTTGGCCTGCTGGGCAAGTTCGAACTGCCCGCCCCAGGTGACCAGATAGCCCGCCGGCAGGTCCACCTGCTTTTCGACGGCTTTGCGGGCCTCGGTAACGAACGAGCCGATGTCGCGCCCGACCACATTGGCCTGCACGGTGATGAACCGCTGTGTGTTCTCCCGCGTGATCTGGCGGGGGCCGACCAGGGTCTCAATAGCAGCCAGGTCGTCCAGTGGGATGCGCATGCCATCGGGCGCGGCGACCAGCAGTTGCTCGATGTCTTCCTGCATATCGCGGAACGGCTTCTGGTAACGGACGTAGATGTCGAAGCGCCGGATGCCCTCAAAGACCTGCCCGGCCTCGACACCGCCCACCGCCGCGCGGATGGTCTCCTGCACTTCGGCCAGGTTGACGCCGTAGCGGGCCAGTGCCTGGCGGTCGGGGCGGATCAGCAGTTGCGGCGCGCCGACCATCTGCGCCGCCTGCACGTCGGCTGCGCCCTCGACCTGCCGGACGACGGTGGCGATCTCATCGGCCTTGGCCTTGAGTGTGTCGAGGTCGTCGCCGAAGAGTTTGATCGCCAGTTCCGCCTTCACGCCGCCGATCAGCTCATCCACGGTCAACTGAATCGGTTGGGTGATGTTGGCCGCCATGCCGGGAAAACCCTTGAGCACGCGACGGATGTCGTCCTCGATCTCCGGTTGCGTTTTATCCGGGTCGGGCCACTCGGATTCAGGTTTGAGCACCACGAAGCTGTGGATCACGTTAATCGGCGCGGAGTGCGCCCCGACCTCGCCCCGGCCGATACGGGTGACGACCTTGTCGACCTCGGGCAACGCGACCACCCGCCGTTCCATGCGTAACGTCATCTGCTTGGATTCGGACAGCGCGATCGAAGGCGCATAGGTCGCGTTGATCATGATGTCCCCCTCGTTGAGCCGGGGGGTAAACTCCCTGCCGAGACGCGGGAAGATGACCGCACCCGCGGCAAGGAGAGCCAAGCCCAGAAGAATCGCCGCCCATCGTTGCCGCACGAAGAAGCGCACTATCGGCTGGTACACTACCAGGATGGCTCGGAGGATCACGTTCTCGGTCAGCTTGGCTTTTCGGCCGTCTTCCGGGTGTTCCGGCGGCTGCGCGGTCGACTTGGGCCGCAGTCGGTTCAGCAGCCAGCGCCGGATGCGGCCGGTGCGGTTCGCCCCAGTGGCCGGCCGCCGCATCAAGAGTTCGGCGAACACCGGCGCGGCAAACAGGGCGAAGATGAGCGACCCGAACATGGCCAGCGCCACCGTGTAGGCCAGCGGACGAAACGTCTTGCCCTCCACACCGGTCAGCGTGAACAGCGGCAGGAAGACGACAATGATGATCGTGATGGCGAAGACAATCGGCCGTCCCACCTCATAGCAGGCCCGGGCGACCACGTGGACGCGCGACTCGCCGGGGCGGGACTCGCGCAACATGCGATCGACGTTCTCGATCATGACGATGGCGCCGTCGACCATCATGCCAATCGCGATGGCCAGCCCCCCCAGCGACATGAGATTGGCCGAAATACCGAAATAGCCCATCGCCAGCGTGGCAAAGAGCACGGAGAAGGGGAGCGACAGCACCACCACAACCGCCGGCCGCAGCGCGCCCATGAACATCAGCACTACCAGCACCACCAGGCCGAGGCCCTCGATCAAGGCGTCCTGCACCGTCGCGACCGCGGACTCGACCAGTTCTTTCTGCTCGTAGTACGGCACGATCTTCACGCCCTCGGGCAGGGCCTTCTGCACTTCGGCGAGCTTGGCTTCGACGCGCTCGATGACGGTGGAGGCGTTGGTACCGTAAAGCTGAATGACCATCCCGGAGACGACTTCCTCTCGCCCGTTCTGCGTCTGCAAGCCCCGGCGGATCGCCCCGCCGATCTCCACATCCGCCACATCAGCGAGGTAGATCGGCCGGCCGTCCACCGTCTTGACCACGATGTTGGCCAGGTCGTCGAGGCCCTGGGTCAGCCCATTGGAACGGACAATGAATTGCTCGCCGTTGCGTTCGAGAAACTGCGCTCCGACATTCAGGTTGTTGGCGCGGATGCGTTGAATGACGTCGTGCAGGGCCAGGTCGTAGCGCAGCAGGGCGTTGGGATTGACATTCACCTGAAACTGTTTTTCGTAGCCACCGATGCCGAGGACCTCGGTCACGCCGGGCACGGTCTGGAGCTGATACTTGACGATCCAGTCCTGCATCGTCCTCAGCTCGGTCATGGAATATTGGCCGGTCGTGTCCTCGAGGTTGTAGTAGAGTATCAGGCCCATGGCGGTGGAGATCGGACCCATCTCCGGCTCGCCGAAGCCCTCGGGGATCTGCTCGCGCGCCGCTTGCAGCCGTTCATTGACGAGCTGGCGCACGAAGTAGATGTCCATGTCGTCTTCGAAGTAGATGCTCACGACGGACAGGCCGAAGTTGGAGATGCTGCGGATTTCGGTGATCCCGGGAAGGCCGGTCATCGCACTTTCCACCGGGTAGGTGACGTACTTCTCCACTTCCTCGGGGGCCAGGCCCTCGGTGACGGTAAAGACCTGCACGAGTGTGGGCGAAACGTCCGGGAATGCATCGATGGGCAGGTTGCGGTACGACAGGTACCCAGCGCCCATCACCACGAGAACCAGCGCGACAACGACCAATCGGTTGCGAAGGGCATAACCGATGAGTTTCTTGATCACAATGAAACCTCCAATGGTAGTGTCAGTGGGTGTGGCCCGCACTCTCAAGTGCAGCGCTGTTCATCTGGGCCTTGAGCGTCAGGACACCGGTCACGGCGTATCGTTCCCCCGGTTGCAGTCCCGCCAGGACTTCGACGCGTTGTTCGGTTTTTCGACCAAGTCGAACGGGGCGAGGAGTCAGCCCTTCGTCGGTCTCGACAAAGACTACCGGCTGATCGTTCATACTGATCACCGCCGAGCGGGGCACAGCGACCTCCACCGGGCGAGACGCCGTGGCCACATGGACATTGACGAACAGGCCCGGCCGCAACAGGCCGTCTGGATTGGTTACTTCGGTGCGTGCAATGGCTGTGCGGGTCTCCTCGCCGACCACCGGGCCGATATATTCGATTTTTCCAGATACTTCGGGGATGCCATAGCCGGAGACCACCTTTACACGCATGCCTTCGCGAATGACGCCGAGGTCGCGGGGGTACACATTGGCATCCACCCAGACGGTGTTGAGGTCGGCGACAATGAAGGCGTCGGTCTCTTCCGTCACCCATTCTCCCTGCACGATTGTTCGTTGAATCACCTGTCCCGTAAGCGGTGCAATCAGCTCGTGGTGGGAGAGTTCGACCGACGGATCATCGCCGATCCGTTCGATGCGCTCATCGCTGGCGCCAAGCGCGTGCAATGTCTGCTTCGATGAACGAAGGCCGATCTCAGCCGCTTGCAGATCCCTCTGCGTAACTTGCAGCTCCTCTTCCGCTGCGATGCCTTCTTCCTGCAGAGTCCGCACACGCTGGTGCGTCGCCCGTGCCAGCAAGAGCTGTTCGCGTGCTTCCAGATAGTCGGATATCGCTGTGGCGAGCTCTTCGCTATGGATCACGGCCAATACCTGCCCGCGCTGAACATGATCGCCTTCGCGCACCAGCATCTGGTGGACATTGCCCGGAACCGTTGGGGTCACGTGAGCGATACGGTCCTGATCAAGGCGCACCTCACCTGTCAGAACCACCTCACGGTGCAGGCTGCAGGGGCCGGCTTCCGCCAAGGTTACGCCGAATTCTTCCCGTGTTTCGGCGTCGAGATGTACACTGCCTTCTTTTTCATGTTCGTCAAGGCTTGCATGTTCGCCATCACCGGTTTCTTCACCGGCATGTGTCTCTTGCCCGGTTTCATGATCATGGCCTTCGTACTCCTCCTTATGGCCGGAATCCAGTGCCCAGGCGGTGAGTAGCGCCGCAAGCAGCAAGGTCAGTCCGCCGACCAGGAAGCGGCGGATCCAGGGATTCGTATTCATCTATCGCTCCTCTCTTCAGAATTCCGGGACAACACCGACCGGCCGGCAAGGTTGTCAAGGGTGACTTGCGTGATGGCCAGGTCGCGGATCGATTCCAGGTAGTCCATGCGCCGCTGCAACAGTGTTCGCTGGGCTTCCAGGACATCGAGATAGCCGGCGCGGCCCGCCTCATAGCTACGCAGGGCCAGCCGCTGTACCGATTCGCTGGTGGGAATCAGCGTGGTTTGGAATGTCTCGACGCGTTCTCGTTCAGCCGCGAACTGCTCGAGAGCCGCCTGCCACTCACTCTCCAGTTCGAGCCGGCGCTGCTGGACTTCAGCGACGGCGATCCGCTTGCGGGCCGACGCCGTCTGGATGTCGCCAACGCCGCCCCACCAGTACCACAGGGGCACGGTGAGCCCGACTTCCACTCCCCAGAAATCGCTTCCCTCAGGCGCGCCGGGCGCCCGCTGGCGAAATCCTGCCGCTTCGATCCGCGGCAGCCAGGATGTCGCCGCGAGGGTATGGGCTTCACCCGCCGCGTCAGCAAGATCGTTCGCGACGATCAGCATGGGATTGCCGGTAATCCCGCGCCCGGCGTCCGGCGGCTCCCAGTTCGTCATCAGCGGGGATGTCAGCTCGGCGGGCAGGTCCGGCTGCCCAATCAGGTTGGCGAGCCGGACACGCGCGGCGTCCCGGGCTGCACGGGCGCTGCGAAGCTGCGACCGAGTTTCAGCCGCTTCCGCTACCGCACGACTGAGGTCGAGGTCCGCGATGCGACCCACTTCTTGCATGCGTCGAAACGCCTGGGCTTGGGTATCGAGAATCGTGGCGTACTGGTTGAGAACAACCAGCCGTTCAGCGGCATACCAGGTGTTGATGAACGCAGTGCGGACGTTTCGTTCCAATCCCAACAGAATGCTCTGTCGCTGGTTGCCGGCAGCATCGACGAGGGCGTTCTGCCTGCGAGCCTGCCAGATATAGCGGAGCGGGAAATCGAACTCCTGCGAGAGCGCCAGTCTGCGCTCTTCGTAGGCATCAAGGCCGGCGTCCTTGGGTACGCCTTCGTATTCAACGGCGAACGCGGGGGATTCCAGCGAGAGGTTCGCCCTGCGTTCACCTCGTGCTTCATCGAGGAACGCGTCCGCCTGTGTCGCTGCCGGATGGTGATGGAGTGCGGTGCGGACGGCATCCGCCACCGTGAGAGGCTCGTCCTGAGCCCACACCGGCGCCTCCCACCATGCCGCCATCAACAGCAGCAAAAGGATCGTGCGCATGGTTCTTTCCGTGGTTGATTAGAGAAATGACTGCCGGACGATGCCTATTAAGCATGCCCGGATAGTTTTTCGACAAGCAGGAGATGGAACTGGGGGGGCTAAATCAGCAGCACAGTGCTTGTGACGACTGGGCCTGGGGATGAAACGGGGAGGATTTCAAACTCGCTGCTGGATGCTTTATCAGCCTCTGAAAGCAGCGCTGTCGCCACGCTCGCAGGATGCGTAAGGGATGGTTGCAGAGGCGAGAAGAAATCAGGAGCCCGGTCGAGGTGATACTGCGAAAGCTGGATGAGCATGTCCGTGCAGGGATCAATGTCCCCGGGATGATTCGCCGGATCGTTGTAGTGCAATTCATCGTCACCGCAGTTTTCCACGGGGGTCTTCACCGGACATGAATCCGTTGTCACAAGCTCGAATGCTGAATGCGCTCCTGTCGCGTCCGAACAAAACACCACCATCCCTTTCCCCACGAAAGCATAGGCAACGGCAATCAAAAGAAAAATGGGGAGGTTTCGCCTGCTGGTGAGCATTTAGCTTGGCCCGGGTTTGTCGATAATTACGCTTTGTACTCACAAACCCGAACTGGGTTCCAACGAGAGAGTGTTCTTCAGCAGGCCTGAGAGGCGCCGCTGGTTGAAGGGGTATTCCCTGGTGTAACGGTGGATGGCCTGCTAATTAGGGAGATAGTGTGCCGGTTCAGCGGGAATCGAGCGGTCGCGTCCCGAAGTTTGGTGGAAATTGCGATCCACCCTCGGGTTGATGGAAGC
>CAYPZL010000248.1:0-7252 GCA_964415045.1 uncultured Pirellulales bacterium
ATGGACCACCTACTGGCCCAAAGCCAACGTGCCCTAAAATCTGCACAGACACGTTGACAGTGGTTACAGCCATAATGTCGCGTATTTCTTCCGCGCCATCGGATGTAATTTCCTGGTGTGTGTAGCGGTCATGATGGCTGTTTCCGCCAAGGACATTTCCGGCAAGGTCTGGGGGATCTTCTTCCCGATCATGGCGTTCGTGACCAGTGGTTTCGAGCACTGCGTGGCCAACATGTACTTCATCCCCGCCGGCATCTACGCCAAGCATTTCCCCAAGGCCGTAGAGGCATCAGGCCTGAGTCCGGAGCAACTGGAGAAGCTCAACTGGGGATCGATGTGGTCGCAAAACCTGATCTCCGTGACGCTTGGAAATGTTGTTGGTGGGGCCGTTTTTGTAGGTGTCGTCTACTATTTCCTCTACGTTCGTGGCTGTGAATGCGATAGTTGATGCGTGATGATACTGTCTCGAAAGTGAGGAGAAAGAACGATGACCATGGAAACTGCTTCATCTTCCGGTGAGCACGTCTGCCAGGGACACGTCTACGAGCCGTTTCAGTGCAGGATCGAGTCGGTGGTCGAGTTGACCCCGGCGGAGAAGCTCTTTCGGCTGGTACGCCTGGATGGGAAGCCCTTTGGCCACAAACCGGGCCAGTTCATGATGGTCTCCATCGATGGCATCGGTGAAGCGCCAATCTCGGTGTCATCCTCGCCGAGCCGGGGCGCGTTCCTGGAGTTGGGGGTCCGGAAGGCAGGTGTCCTGACCGGCACCCTGCATGCCATGCAGGCAGGTGCCGAGCTGGGCTTGCGGGGCCCCTTTGGGACGTTCTTCGACTGTGAAGCCATGAGGAACAAGGACCTGTTGCTGATCTCCGGCGGATGCGGTTTGGCACCGATGCGGGCGTTGATCCAGTACGTTGAGGACCACCGGCAGGAATATGGCCGCGTGACGATTCTTTACGGCGCCAAGTCGCCCCAGGATAGGCTCTACAAGGACGAATTGGAAATGTGGGAGCAGTCTGCGACGCTGGATTGTCACGTGACGGTCGATGGGGTGACTTCGGGGACCTGCTGGGAGGGCAACGTGGGACTGATCACTGCGCTGATTCCGCCACTAACCATCGAGCCGGACGATACCGTGGCGGTGATTGTTGGCCCGCCGATCATGTACAAGTTCGTCATTCAGGAACTGTATGAAAAGGGGCTCGGGGAAACAGATATTATGGTGTCCCTGGAGCGCTATATGAAGTGCGGGGTCGGCAAGTGCGGGCACTGCACGATTGATCATCTTTATTGTTGTACAGACGGTCCGGTCTTTCGGCTGGATCAGGTCGCTAGTGTGAAAGGGGCATTGTGAAAAAGATACTGACCACGTGTCCCTATTGTGGGACAGGATGCATGTTCTTCCTGGTCGTAGACGACGACGGCCGGTTGGCGGGAGTGGAACCGAGCAGCGAGCACGTTGTGGCGCAGGGACGCCTGTGCGTCAAGGGCTGGAATGCGCACCACTTCGTAAACCATCCGGATCGTTTGACCCGGCCGCTGATTCGCAAGAACGGCAAACTCGAACCCGTGTCTTGGGATGAGGCTCTGGACCTGGTGGTCAGCCGGCTCCAGGCCACACAGGCCGCCCATGGGCCAGACAGCGTCGCGTTCTTCTCCTCGGCGAAGACGACCAACGAGGAAAACTACCTGATGATGAAACTGGCCCGCGCCGTGTTCAAGACGAACAATGTGGATCACTGCGCGCGGCTCTGTCATTCCTCCACCGTTCTGGGGCTGGCGGCGACGTTCGGCTCCGGCGCGATGACGAATTCGGTCTCCTGCATGGAGCAGGCCGACTGCATCCTCGTGACGGGCTCGAACACCACCGAGCAACATCCCCTGATCGGGACGCGGATCATCCAGAGCAAAATCAATCGGGGAGCCAAACTGATCGTAGCGGACAACCGCAAGATTCGCCTGGCTCGCTTGGCAGATATGCACATCCGTTGGAAGAATGGCACGGATGTGGCTTTTCTCAATGGCTTGATGCATGTGATTATCGCCGAGGGGCTTGAGGACAAGGAGTTCGTCCAAACCCGCACCGAGAATTACGAGCAAATGAAGGCGCTTGTAGCGGACTATCCGCCCGCGAAGGTGGCCGAGATCTGTGGCATTACGGCCGAAGAGATCGCCCAGGCGGCTCGCATGTTCGCGGCGGCGGACAAGGCCATGATCGTGTACTCGATGGGCATCACGCAGCACACGCACGGCGTTGATAACGTCAAGAGCTGCGCCAATCTGGCCATGCTGACTGGCAACCTGGGCCGGCCCGGCACGGGCGTCAATCCGCTGCGAGGCCAGAACAACGTGCAGGGTGCCTGCGACATGGGAGCTTTGCCGAATGTGTTCTCCGGCTACCAGAAAGTCGTGGACCCGGCGGCCCGGGCGAAGTTCGAACAGGCCTGGGGTGTCGAGGATCTGCCCGATAAGGTGGGACTGACGGTTACCACGGCGATCGACGCCGCGGCCGACGGCACCTTGAAAGCTCTGTATGTCATGGGCGAGAACCCTATGATGTCCGACCCGGATCAGAACCACGTACGCGAGGCCTTGGAGAATCTGGATTTCCTCGTCGTGCAGGACATTTTCCCCACGCCGACCACGGAACTTGCCGACGTGGTCCTGCCAGCGGCTTCGTACGCGGAAAAGGACGGAACGTTTACCTCAACGGAGCGCCGTGTCCAGCGTGTGCGCAAAGCAGTCGAGCCGGTGGGCGAAAGCCGCAGCGATTGGGAGATTCTGTGCGATGTCGCTAATCGCGCCGGATACGGCCAGATGCAGTATGGCTCGGCTGGCGAGATACTCGACGAAATTGCTACCGTAACGCCCATCTACGGAGGGATGTCCTTCGACCGCGTCGATCAGGTGGGACTACAATGGCCCTGTCCTACGAAAGAGCACCCCGGCACGGCGGTGCTCCACGTGGGTAAGTTCTCTCGTGGCCTCGGTGCGTTCAGTCCGGCTGAGTACCGGCCTTCTGCGGAGTTGCCGGACGAGGAGTATCCGTTTGTCCTCAGCACGGGGCGCTGTTACTTCCATTTCCACACTGGGACGATGACCCGTCGGTCGCAATTACTGCATCGCGAGGAGCGGTTCCCCTATGTGGAGATCAGCCCGAAGGACGCTCGCAAGTTAGAGATTCACGACCGCACATGGGTCTGCGTGGCCACCCGACGCGGCGAGGTCAGGGCCATGGCCCGCGTCACCGACGTTGCCCATGACGGGGTCCTGTTCATGCCGTTCCACTTCGAGGAGGGACCGGCCAATCGATTGACGATTAACGCCTTGGATCCCGTGGCTAAGATCCCGGAGTACAAGGTCTGCGCCGCGAAGATAAGGAGTGCTTCATGAAACAGTTGACCGAGGCTGAGATACAAAGCTTTTTGGAGTCTCTCGAAGCGCAGTACGACGTTTGGGTCCCCGTTCGGCTTCACGATGGGACTCGTTCGCTCGGCAGGCTTGCGGATGGTCCCCTGGCACTGGCCGGTGGGGCTCTGGGGCGGAAACCAACGCACATGTTCTTTCCGCAGATGGACGTGATTCTAAGCTTCAAGGGCAAGAAGATCGAAGCGCCCGCTGCGTTGGAGAAGCCTCTTCTGGTAGTCGGTTTCACGGCCGAGGACTTGGACTGCCTGGCGTTCATAGATCGTTTCTACGGCGAGAGCTTCCGCGATACAGTCTACTTCGCAAAGCGCGAAAATGCAGTCGTCGTCGCCGTCACGGGCCGTTGTGGCAAAGACGGTGCAACCCTGATGGTTGCCGGTGGCAACTGCGATTTGGAACTTGTCTGTGATGGCCAAGAGTACTTGTTGGCTGCCTATTCCGATGCGGGCAAGGCTCTTGTTGGCGGCATGCCGGGTGGTAGGGATGCTCCCACCGAGACGCTTGACGTCATCAGGGCTGAGGTCGGCACAGAGAAAGATGAGGATCAGGCGTTATTGGAAACGGCCTCGAAGCTGTTGCTGGAGGATAAAGTACTGGATACCTTCTGGGAGCAGGTGGCCAATCGGTGCATTGCCTGCACGAGCTGCAACTTGGTTTGTCCCACATGCACCTGTTTCGATGTGTTCGACCGCAAGGACGGCGACGTGAACGAGCGGTGGCGGATGTGGGATTCGTGCCAACTGGACGGGTTCATGCGCGAGGCCAGTGGCCACAACCCTATGGGCAAGGAGTCGATCCGGACGCGTCGACGCATCCACCACAAGCTGGGGGCCGATCCCCGTCGATGGGGCCAGATCACCTGTATGCTGTGCGGCCGATGTGACGATGTCTGCCCGACCGGCATTGGGATTAAGTCTGTGTGTCGAGAAATGGTGTCGCAATTCGGCGATGTGTAGACCACCTGCTGGTGGTGCGCCGCGTAGGAGCAGACCATGATGGGTTCGAATTGAGGTTAGTGTCGTGTGAGAATCGTTATGTCGAATACGACATAACGTAACGAAGGGACGCAGATGAAGTCGCAAGAAGAGCTAATACAGGCAGTGCTCGACCGGTCGAGCGCGAAGGACGGCCGCAAGACACTTACCTGCGCAGAGGCATTCCAGCTTGCCGCCGAGACCGGCGCCGAACTCATCGAGATCGGCCGTATCTGCAATGAGCAGGAGATACGCCTGTGCAAGTGTCAGATTGGTTGCTTTTCATAGCATCGACGGACGAGAACCATGGAAAACCTGAAGCCGAGGATCAAGTTGTGGTTGAATGGCGAGGGCGTCGAGGGCGTGTTCGGCGATGGCAAGTACCGCCTGCTCAGGGACATCGAGTCCACGGGCTCTCTGCGCGCCGCCAGCGAGCGGCTTGGTATCAGCTACCGCAAGGCGTGGGGTGACCTGAAAAAGGCGCAGGACGCTTTGGGCATCATCTTGATCGAGCGGCAGCGCGGCGGTCGGAAGGGCGGTCGGAGCACGCTCACCGATGAAGGAAAACGCTGGCTCTCGGCATACAGCCGTTTCCGCCGAGACGTCGAGGCTGTCATGGAGGCGTCCTTTGAAAAGTTCGCCAGTGAGGTCGGATAGATGAGAGGGACTTCGATAGCAACTCGGTCGCCATGCCAGCAGGGGTTCAGTCTCATCGAGCTCCTCGTCGTGATTTCGATCATATCCCTTGTCATGGCTACTTTTATGCCCGCACTGGGGCGTGTCCGGGCGATGGCGAGACAGACTGTCTGTCAGAGCCGCTTGCGCCAATGGGGCTTGGCCTTCGCTGCCTATGTCGCCGAGAATTCTGAGACGTATCCACACACCGACGGACGAGACCGTTGCGGTGACGAGGAACCGTTCACCGAGGACGGGAGGGCCGACTATTGGTTCGGGTGGGTAGATGTCGTCCCACCGCTGATGGGAGAGAAACCGTGGCGCGAGCATGAGCGAGGTGACTATCCTGGCGTCAAGACGGTGTTCCAATGTCCAACGGCACGGCTGGCGGATGAATCGCTGTATTCTTACAAGCCGCTACGGAATGGGTTTTTTTCCTACGCCATGAATTCCTGTCTGGAATTGGATGGCAATTGCTGGGCCCCCTATGACCAACCGGGCGGCAACAACATGCCCAGCTTCTTGAATGCAGCAAAGATCAGGCGACCCGGGCGCGTGATCCTGCTCTTCGATCAGCTGTTGGATCCCCGGAGAGGATACGGGGGTGACACGCTCAATCGTTCGGCCGGTCGCAACTGTGGCAGTTACCCGAAGGCGTTTAGCGCCCGGCACGCCAAGGCCAGGGATGGTCTCGGTGGGTTCGTCCTCTACTGTGACGTCCACGTGGCATGGAAGAAGACTGTCTGGAAGGCCGAGTGGCCTGCGACCTCCGATTTCGAGGCACCGCCTCGAGACGATCCGGACTGGTATCCATATTGAAGGTCTACAGCTTACTATCGATGGTGTTGGAGGTTTAGTGTGATGTTGTGTATTGGCAGAACGAGAGTAATGATTGTTGCTTCCGTTGTTTGTCTCCTGGGCGCACTTCCGAGTATCGCCGGGGCCGGTTCACTAACTATTCGGGAGATTCAGTTTACCGAGTCTTCCGACGGCGCCAGCGTCTACAACGGACAGGTCGTCGATTGTGCCGGTGGTGTTGTGGTAACGAAAGTGGCCGGCAGTCGCCCTCGGCTGTTCTTGCAGGACCCCAATGCTCTCGACGGCTGGGGCGGTATTCAGGTCAAAGGTTGGACCAGCGACGCCTTCGTCGATGTCAACACGGGGGATTGGGTGCAACTGGAGCAAGTGTTCGTCGAGGAGTACCGCGGGACGACGTTCCTGCAATACTGGGACGACAACCCGGACGGCTCTCTACCTGCCCTAACGGTCGTCAGCCTGGGCAACACGCTGCCCCGTCCGTTGGTCATTGATGTGAACGAGATCACGACGCCCGAGTATCTGCCGCTGGACGACGCCTGGGTTGTGGCCAATCATAATGCGGAAAAGTTCGAATCCATGCTTCTGCAGATTCGCAACGTGGAAGTCATCGCCCAGGGGCTGGGCAAGGCCCAGGACAACTATGAGCTCTGGTCATTCAGTGAGCCCAACGACCCCAACGCTCATTGCTGGGCAAGCGACTACATGAACCTAGGCCGAGTGGAGCCCGATCTGTACCTGTCGGTAATTGAACCGGGACAGCGTCTTCGAGCTGTAACCGGCGTGCTCGAACAGTACATGAATCTGGGCAAGGGATATGACTATTATCAACTCCTGACGTTGGACGAGACCTCGGTGGTGGGACTTTGCCCGGCAGACCTGGACCAAGACGGTGACGTCGATCTCTGGGATTTCAAAGACTTCACGGAACAGTTGATCGCCGTATCGGCGCCCTCGACGGCCGATTTGAACGGCGATGGAGCAGTGGATGTGGTCGATCTCGATTTGTTCAATGCCTCCTGGCAGCAGGCCGACGTGAACGGTGATGGCATTGTGGACGGAGACGACCTGGATATCTAAAGGAGAACGAAAGTGAGAAAGCAGTATGTTCTGGGAGTATTGTTCTTTGCCGGCGTCTGGGGTATATCAGAAGCTGTGTTGGGCGGCGCTCTCTATGCCGCGGGGGTGCCCCACGCGTCAGTCCTGTTGACAGTTGTGGCCCTGGCGGTTCTCACCCTCGCGCGATCATATTTCCCGCTGCGAGGGACAGGTACACTCATTGCGGCCTGCGCCATGCTCTACAAGTTTCTGAACATAAATCTGTAATCCACCGGCTATGCCGGTGAGAATTGAAAAGGCTC
>CAYPZL010000249.1:0-7191 GCA_964415045.1 uncultured Pirellulales bacterium
GCTACATTCTATCCCTCTTTGGTTGCGGCCGAGCGCAGCGAGGCCGCGCTGGGCCCTTCGTGGTTGGGAAAATTGGCGTTTATCTCTGGTTTATTTGCTCGGTGGTCTCTGGGGGCTCTGTGGCGGAATTCGGCTTCCGGTGGTTGCGGCGGTGGAGGGTGGCTTGGATGGGGGGGAGGGGGAGGGCGGCGCTGGCGAGGTAGTTGGGGAGGGTTCGTTTCTTTTCGAAGATCCATTCACACGCGCCGCCGGCGCGGAAGTCGGTGACGAGGTTGAGGATGGTTTGGTCGGCGAGCTTCGGATCGACGAGGTCGAGGGTGTAGACGAACCAGCCGGTGGGGGTGGCCCAGTAGGCGCCGTTCTGGTAGGTGTCGCGCGCGGCTCGGCAGGCTTCCCAGTAGACGCCCCGGGGCAGGTGGCGGATCTGGCCGTGCTGGACGATCCCGTCGTAGTGCTCCTTGAAATACGTCGCGACGGCCCGGGCCTGCGTCTCGTCGGCGACGCCGAGATAGACGGCGAAGGCCGAGCCCCAGATGTGATGCTCGCGACAGCGCCCGGTGGCGGCGCGGAAAAGGCCCATCTGCGGGTCCCAGAAGACCCGCCGCACGCTGCGAGCGACCGCGTCGGCTTCGGCCCTCCAGCGGGCGGCTGCGCCCGGGCGCTCGACGGCGTCGAGCAGATCGCCGAGCCGCTTGCTCGCCTCGACGTACAGCAGCGAGCAGAACAGGACGTCGCCGGTCATCTGCACGGTGTCGGTGAAGCCGTAAGGGCAGCGGCCCCAGGGCTCGCCTTGGCGGATGTGGACGAGCTTGGTCTCAGGATTGCGCGGTACGGCCTGCATGGTCTTGACGAGGGCGTCGATGCTGCGGCGCAGAAAGGCGACATCGCGCGTCTTACGGTAGGTGTGCCAGGCGACGGCGACGGTGAACTGCGAGCCGTCGGCGACGGGATGGGCGCCCATGGTGCCGAAGCCGGGCTTGTAGATCGGCGTGCCGTCGAACTTGACGCAGTCCACGCCCGCACCGTCGGCGCGCATACTCCGGATGAACAGGGCGGCCGCATCGAGCAGCTCCTTGTCCGAATAGGAATCGACCGAGCCTTCGAGCGTGTAGGCGTAGTCGCGGAGCCAGAACGCCTCGTAGCCGAGGCCGACCTGCGGCGGAAAGGCGGCGGTGCCGTCCGCCATCACCCGCCGGCTCGCCCGAATCAGACGATGCGATTCGCCCTGGAGCCACCGAACCGCCTCGGCCACATCGTCCGAACTGCCGTCCGCCTGCAAGACGCCTCCCGACATCAGGGCCGCAGTGGCAAGCACCACGACGGTCCTGTTGAACATCGAACGCCACCTCGACCATGTCCCCGTCACACTATGCATTCGTGCCTCCCGGTCAGTGTCATGTCATGAATTGTCGATCACAAGGCGAAGGCTACGCGACGGTGCGGCGGCGGTCAAGATGCATTGCCGGCGAAACGGAAGCGGCAAAGTGACTTGACCGATTCGGGGCTTGGGCGTAGTCTTTTCTGATCTCGAACGATGAAGAAATCATGGTAAGGAGTGATAGATTATGAGAGGCGAACGGTTAACCTTGGAGCGACCCGCGGGAACAGTAAAGATCAAAGAGCAAGAATCAAAATTGCGGAATGCCCGTGGTGCGGGCATGACTTCCTTAATTTTGCACTTTGCTATTTGCATTTTGATTTGTCTCGGCGCGGGTTGTGCGGTGGGACAGGACAAGCCCAGCCAGGGTAAGTGGATCAGCCTGTTCAACGGCAAGGACCTGACCGGCTGGACGCCCAAGATCACGGGCTACGAGCTGGGCGAGAATCCGGGCCGGACGTTTCGGGTCGAGGACGGTGTGTTGAAGGTCTCCTACGACCGGTACGAGAAGTTCGACGGGAAATTCGGGCACCTGTTCTATCAGACGCCGTTCTCGCACTACCGGCTCCGCCTGGAGTACCGCTTCGTGGGCGAGCAGGTGGCCGGCGGTCCGGGCTGGGCGTTTCGCAACAACGGGATCATGATCCACTGCCAGGACCCCAAGACCATGGCCAAGGGGCAGAACTTCCCCGTCTCTATTGAAGTGCAGCTTCTCGGCGGCGACGGCAAGAACAAACGCTCGACGGGCAACCTGTGCACGCCCGGCACGAACGTGGTGATGGACGATACGCTGATGACACAGCACTGCATCAACTCCAGCTCGGAGACGTATCACGGCGACCAATGGGTCAAGGCCGAGGTGGAGGTCCACGGCAACGGCCTCGTTCGCCACATCATCAACGACAAGATCGTGCTCCAATACACCGAGCCGCAGCTCGACGAGCGCGACGGCGACGCCAGGAAGCTGCTCGCAAAGGGCGCCGGCAAGATGCTGGGCGAAGGCTACATCTCGCTGCAGGCCGAGAGCCACCCGTGCGAGTTCCGCAAGATCGAGATTCTGCCCCTGGAACGGTAGGGCGCCCGCTCAGCAGAGTCTCGCGAGCAACTCGTCGAGGCCGACGGTGGCGAAGCCGGTGGCCGCGTCGCTGATGCCGTAGGGGATGACGAGCAGGCCGTTGTGGACGAGGGCGCCGCAGGAATAGACCACGTTGGGGACGTAACCGCTGCGCTCGTCGGCGGTGGGGACGATCAGCGGGTGTTCGAGCCGGCCGATCAGCTTTGTGGGGTCGTCGCGGTCCAGCAGCGTCGCGCCGATGCAGTAGCGGCGCATCGCGCCGACGCCGTGGGTCAGCAGGAGCCAGCCGGCGTCGGTCTCGATGGGCGAGCCGCAATTGCCGACCTGCACGAACTCCCATGGGAACTTCGGCTCCTGGACCATCTGGGCCTCGTCCCAGATCAGGATGTTGTTCGACCGGAGCAGAAACAGGTTTTCGCCGTCGATTCGCGCGCTCATCATGTAGCGGCCGCCGATCTTGCGGGGAAAGAGGGCCAGCCCCTTGTTGCAGGCGGCGCTTCCCCGCAGCGAGCGGACCTGCGCCAGCCCCGGCTGGAGCATCGTAATCAACTGCGGCATGATCTCCTGGCCGTTGAAGGCGGTATAGGTCCCGTGATGCCGAACCGAGCCGTCGTCGTCCGTGAAGCGCACGATCCGCATATCCTCCATGCCCTGGGATTCCGCCTCGCACATGGGAAAAAGCACGGCCTCGGTGATGTCGGCGTCGGGGGAGGTCACGATATCGTAGTCGCAGCCCCCGAGCCACTCGAAACTGCGTGCTTCGCGGTTGTTGCGATCGGTGTCTTCGGCGCGGGTCTGCACGTGGTAGAGGACGTTTCGCAAATCCTCCAGAGTGAAGGGGTCGTTCAGCGGTCCCAGGACGGTGTCGGCGACGGTGTCGCGCACTCCCATCTCGGCCAGCCGGACGCGGAACCTGGCTTTGCTGAAGGGGTGGTTCTCCGCCCGGCGCAGGGGTTCGTGATACCGACCCACCGGTTCTATGGCGATGTCGCCGCCGCCGTCGATGACGCCGCGACGAAACACAACGCTCGAAATATGTCCCTCTCCGACACAGCGCAGACTCATGGCGAAACGCAGAGCGCCGGGTTCGAGGCCGTCCTGGTTGATCGCCGGCGCCATGGAGGGGTTGAACAGGGCGGCCGAGGCAAAGGCGTATTCCAGTGTGAAAAAGGCGCCGATCAGCCGCTTTCTGTCCGGCGTCAGGGACGCGGGCATGTCCACGCGGTGGGCCACCTCGGCGTGATGGGCCAGAAAGATTTCATCCAGGTCGATATGCAGATGGGCGAAATTCCGCATGGTGGACGCCAGCAGGTCCGCGGCCTGTCGCTCGTCCAACCCCATGATACGGTCAATCACCTTGCGAGCACGGTCGGGCCCGGCCCAGAAGAAACGCGTGATGGTCCGCGTGGGGTCGGCCGTCAGCCGCACCGGCAAGCGTCGCAACGTCAACGGTTCGCTGCTCATATCCATGCACCTCCAGATTCGCTGAGCATACGCCGATTATAGCCCTTGGGTTCAGCCTGGCAAATTATCTTGCCCTGGTTGGGGATTCGGTTATTCTCGTGGAGAACCGCGGCTGGAAGAAGCCGGGAGAAAATGAACGATGAAACCGAAGACGCAGCGGATGGTGGCAGGTTTGGCGGTCGGGGCGTTCCTGTTTGCCGCGACACTCGCCGCCGGCCTTTGGCGGGCCTCGGCGATGGGCAAGGCCGATAGGATCAGAATGAGGTGAACGTCATGGCTTTGACCAAATGTCCGGAATGTTCGAGGGACGTCTCGGATCGGGCCGTGAGCTGCCCGGGATGCGGTTATCCGCTGCGGCCCGGCGAGTTCAAGGCCGAGACCGAGCCTTCCGGGAGAGGCTTCTTACCGGAGGGCTGTGGCTCTGCCTGATCGGCCTGCCGGTCGGTTTGTATCTGCGGCTCCCGTACGTTTGGGGCCCGGCTCTGGCGGGCATCGCCGTCGCCGGGTTGAAACTGTACACGCTGCACAGGCAATAGAAGTGGAAGGGGCCCACCGAGTGAGTTTTGAGTCGACAGGAGATTAGTAGATGACAGGTTGTTTGCGAAGCTTTGCGATGCTGGTCTTGTTGAACGCGGTCTTTTGCACGGCCGGTTTGGCGGCGGAGACGTATACGAATCCGGTGATCGACGAGATCGGCCCGGCCGATCCGACGGTGATTCTCTTCGAGGGCACGTACTACATGTACTGCACGGGGGACAACGTCAGCTATCACGTCTATACGTCCCGCGACCTGGTGCACTGGGCCAAGGGGCGCAAGGTCTTCGAGCCGGGCCAACGGAACGTCTGGGCGCCGGACGTCTTTCGCGATCCGACCGACGGGAAGTTCTATCTGTACTACACGGTGAACAAGCGCATCGGCGTGGCGGTCGCGGACCGGCCGGACGGGACCTTCAAGGACCGCGCCACCTTCTTCCGCAACGCCATTGACGCCCACATGTTCTACGACAAGGGCAAGTACTACCTGTACTACGTTCAGCTCCCGGGCTTTCGCATTCACGTCCAGCCCATGAAGACGCCCCTGGAGAAAGAGGGCGAGCCCATCAAGCTGATCTGGCCCACCGAGCCGTGGGAGAAGATTCGCGGGCACGTCACCGAGGGACCCTGGATGCTCAAGCACGAGGGCACCTATTACCTTCTCTACTCGGGGACGGGTGCCAATTCGCTCGACTACGCCATCGGCTACGCCACCGCGAGCAAGCCGACCGGCCCCTTTGTCAAGTACGCGGGCAATCCCATCGTCCATCGCACGGAGACGGCCTTCGGCCCCGGACACGGCTGCGTCGTCACCGACGCCGAGGGCAAACTCTGGTCGGTCTACCATCAGCAAAAGGACGACACCCGGCCCTGGAACCGGTTCATCTGCATCGACCCGCTCTGGTTCGACGACAAAGGCGTCCTCCACGGCAAAGCCACCCGAGGCACCCCCGAACCTGCCCCGGCTTCGGCGGAGAAGTAGTCTCGCGTAGGACGGGCTTTAGCCCATGCGGGTCTTGCTGAATCGGGGGCGACAGCGAACGGGCTGGCGGAGCGCTGGTGCAGATATCGGCGGTGAGGTTGTTCGCGATACAAATAGAAGGGGACCGTGATATGATGTACACCGCTGACAGGATTCGGGGAATCGGGCCTGTATTCGGTCTGATTTGCGCATGGCCGCTGATCGCTTGGGGTGGGCCGGGGACGGCTTGTGCGGAGAGTATTGCGGCTCGCTACGCCGGCGACAGGGGGATTGGCGAGGATCCGAACGTCATTGTCTTCACGGATTTCGAATCGGCGGCGTGGCGAAAAGACTGGTCGGGTGGCAGGCGGACGACTGTGAGCGTGGTGGGCGCGGACGCCGAGCGGGGGTTTGAGCCGTGGCGGGGTAAGGCGCTGCGGATCAAGGTCAGCGAGGGCGGGCATTACGGCGCGAGCTTGCAGTACGAGTTCAAGAAAAAGACGGGCAGCGAGCCGGAAGAGATCTACTTTCGGTACTATCTGCGCTTCGGCGACGACTGGGACCCGCAGCGGGGGGGCAAGCTGCCCGGCATCGGGGGCACCTACGGCCGGGCCGGCTGGGGAGGCCGGCCCAGCGACGGACGCAACGGGTGGTCGGCCCGGGGGCAGTTCAACGGCCGCAGGGATGGCAGGACGCCCATCGGGTTCTATTGCTACCACGCCGATATGAAGGGCAGGTATGGCAGCAGTTGGATCTGGCAAAACGATAAGCGCGGCTATCTCGAAAACAACCGCTGGTACTGCATCGAGCAGTACGCGAAAATGAATACGCCCGGAAAGAACGACGGTGTTCTGCGTGGCTGGGTCGACGGCGAACTCGCCTTCGAGAAGACCGACGTCCGGATGCGGGATGCGGACCATTTGAAGATCGAGTCCATCTGGATCAATATCTACCACGGCGGGACCTGGCCGGCCCCGAGCGACGACCACCTGTTCATCGACAACATCGTCGTCGCCAAACGCTACATCGGCCCGATGACACCGGCACGGAAGTCCGCCGACTGACGAAGACGCATCGAGAAAGAGGGCTGTTGGAGCCGAAGCATGGAGAAGTGCGATCACGTGGCGTTTCAGGTGGGCGACATGGATGCGGCCGTTCGGTTCTATGTCGAGAAGCTGGGGTTTACGCTGGCTTCGAGGCAGGCCGACGAGGCCGAGCACGAGGAGTTTGCCTTTCTGACGCTGGGCGAGGTGCGACTGGAGCTGATCCGGGACCTGGCGCAGACGACGTATCGCCCGCCCGAAATCCGGCCGCCGTATTGTCCGCACGTGGCCATCGCGACGGACGACCTGGAAAAGACTCTGACTCGCCTGAAGGACAAGGGCGTTTCTATTCTGCGCGGGCCTCTGGTGATCACCGGGCAGGTGACATGGGCGTACTTGGCGGACCCGGACAACAACATCCTCGAATACGTGCAATGGCACGAGAAACGATGACGGATCAGATCGAACGAAATCTGGGCGAGCAGCCGATCGCGCAGGTCATGGCCGCCCACGACCTCAAAGCGCACGATCTCGTGCAGGCCTCGACCGAGCAGCTCACGCACAAGATGGTCGCGCGAGCCTGCAAGGGCCGGCGCCTGACGCGCAACGTCCAGACCAAAGTTCTCAACGCGCTGAACGCCGCCACGGGAAGACACTACGCACTGACCGATCTGTTCAATTATTAGTAGAGTTTTGCAAAATGGAGATTAGGCTTATATTCTTCAAGGAAATCGTT
>CAYPZL010000250.1:0-6997 GCA_964415045.1 uncultured Pirellulales bacterium
CCTACGGTCCTTATCGACCATAGGCCCGAGAGCCGGTCGTTCCATATTTTCTACAGTTGCTGCGTAGTTCCCAGTGCAAGTCGCGCGGTGGGTTCTCAACCCACGCGCAACGACCGCAAAGGTTTGCTTCTATTCCGTGTTCTCGGCTCTGATTTCGATGCCGCAGATGATCGTTTCCGTGTCGGGAGCGACGGGGGTCAGCGTGATCGTGATGAACTCTGTGGCCCGCAGGCCCGCGAACTTCTTCACGATGCCGACGCGTGGCGACCGGGCTTCGGCCACGATGTCGAAGTCCTTCAAGACCGTGATTCCTTCGATGGCGACGTCGAAGACGCGTTGCCCCGGCTCCATATCGTCGGGCTCGGCGAAGTGCAGGTTGACGGCGAACGACCGTTCTTCGCTTTGCCCGGCGGATTGTTTGGGGTCGCCGGCTTTGCGTTTCTTGTCATCAGGTGGGCCGGAGACGCGGATGCGAATCGACCGAACGCCGCGCAGCCCGGAGGCCTCGACCCATTTGAGATTGCCTTGCTTCAAGCGCAGCGAATGCTGTCGGAACCAGGGAGGGTTCTCCGGCGTCAGCGTAACTTCAAGCTCGGGCGAGCTTCCGCCCACACTGGGATGTTCGAGCCAGAGCGTTCCGTCGTCGGCCTTGCGGTCGCCGGGCGCGCCGAAGTTGATGCCCACTCTTTGAACGGGCCCGTTCCCGGCTCCCAAATCGCTGAACGTCCACATCTCCACGTCCGGCATGTGGATCATCGCCAACGAGGTCTGGTTCTGGTAGCTGCATGTGCAGGTTTGGGTGTAGTCCGGAGCGTTGAGGACGCCGTCGGCGACGATGAGGTTGGAGGTGCATCCGGACCGGAAGCCGCCGAAGTTGCCGGTGCCGGCGTCGGTGGTCAGGTCGAAGTAGCCGGCCGCGGCCGAGCGGAAGGTCAGCAGATTCCGGCTCGCAATGCCGGTGCCGCACCCGTAATTGCGGGAGTACCGCCAGGGAACCTGCTCGGCGGTGAGAGGATGCTCGTACGTTCGCTGTCGGCCCGTCAGGAGGCTGTAGGCGCTTTCCTGTGTGATGATCATTCCCTCGCGCAACATGCAGGGCCCGGTGTGCTCGATCTGCTTGTCCCAGAGCAGCTCTCCGGTCCGGGCGCGGAACGTGGCCATCCGGTTGCCGGGCTCCCAGAGCATGTCGCGCGATTTGCGATGGGCCTGAAGAAGAATGCCGAAGGGTTCGGAGTAACTGAGCCAGCTTCCAAAGGCGCGGTCGCTGTCGCTCCAGACGGTTCGCCCGGTGTGGACGTCCAGGGCCAGGAGCTGTCCCGTCGCGCTGCCGTCGCGGCCCGCCTCGCTGTCGCTCTTGCGCACCTGAGGCGGCGGGGCGTCGAGGCAGAATATCTTGCCGTCGCCGGCGATGATCGCGTTGTGGAGGAATCCATGGCGGGCCTCTCTCGTCCAGAGGACCTGACCGGTGTGGCGATTCATCACGACCAGGCGCCGGCTGGCGATTTTGTCGAAGAGGGACGCCCACTTGACCGCGTTCTTGCCGTCGCGGTCGAGCCGGCCCGAGTAGCGGGCGAAGCCCGCGCCGGCAATCAGGTAGTCCCGGTAAATTCCGATGTATCCCCAATTCTCGTTGGGGTCGCCTTTCTGGCGAGGCAGGGCAAGAACTTTTTCCGTCTCTCCGGTTTCGGCGCTGAGGACGTGACATTCAGCCTCTTGGATGACATAGACTCGATCCGCCGTGGCGACGAAATTGGTGCCCCGCGCGTTGGCCCCGGGAATGTGTTCCTGGTTGTAGCTGAGATCGCGAAAGTCGTGTTTGTACGAGGCGTTGTAATAGACGTCGAAGTTGCCCAGTCCCTTCAGCGTTCTCTTCCACAGGGTCCTTCCGGTATAGACGTCGCGTGCGCTGAGCGAGTCGATGCCCTCGATGAACAGCCGGCCGTGCACGACTTGCTCGGGCGGGCCGTGCGCGTGCCGGGGCAAGACGTCGCCGAAGCTCGATTCCTCGCCAAACCAGAGGATGCCCAGCGGCAGCTTGAGTTGATCCTGGGAACAGACGGTGTTGGCGACGTCGCCGTACTGGTGCGTCCAGTCGCCCGCTCCGGGGACGGGGCCGGTCCGTTCGATGGCAAGGGCGCCTGGCATTTCGCTGACGCGCGAGCCGGGCAGATTCGCGTTGGCCAGATGTTTGCAGAGAGTCACCTGCTGTGGCGCATCGGCGGCCACCCAGGCGACGCCGCTGTAGGGTCGAAGCAGATCGTACAGACGCTTGACGGAAGCCCGGGTCTCGTCCAGTCCGGCGCGGCGGAGGTCCTCGACGACAACCAGCGACGCCAGGTAGGGCGGCACGGGCACGGAGTTCACATCTCCGGGCAGCACGGCGACGCGCGGGCCGTAAAGCCCGGTTCGATCCAGCGCCTCGCGCAGGGCGGCGACGTGGCGCGGGTCCGGCTCGATGACGATGGTCCGCAGGGCCGACTGGCGCAGCACTTCGCGCAGCAGCCGCCCGTTTCCGGCCCCCAGCCAGAGACAGTACCCGGCCGTGTCGTGACATTGCTCCAGCATGCGCGCGGCACGGACGCGATCTGCGGGCCGTCCCGGTTGCAGAGGCCGCTCTTTGTCTTTGTGATGAACGGGGGACGTCTTCGGCGCGCCGAAACAGTACAAGCGGCCTTCTTCGGTGACGACGAAAACCTTCTCGTCACCGGCCAGCATGTTCCAGACGGCTCCCTGCACCTCGGCCCGCCACACGAGCTGTCCTTTGTGGTTGTCCCGGGGGATTTCGAGGGCGGCAACCGTCCCGTCGCGACCGCTGGCGTAGAGGCGATTGCCGGCCTTGAAATGAACTCGGTCGAGGGCGGGCTCGGTCTCGATCTTCCAGAGCGGGTCCGCCTTCAGCCGGGTGGTGACTTTCTTACTTTTCGGGTCGCGCGTCTGCTCCTCGGCGAGCGCGTACGCGGTTACGGCCCCGTCCTCATCGACGCCGACAACGGCGTCGGCGGCCATGACCTGGGCGGAGATCCTCCCCAGCGCCAGCCCGTCCGAGAGGCGATAGGCGACCTTGTTGTTGACGAACCATTGCTTCCAGGCAAACGCGGCATATCCGCCGACGTATTTGCCGAAGCTGCGGTCGGAGAGGTGATAGTACAGCAGCTTGCCCGTGTGGGTATCGAAGCAGGCCGGTATGGTGCGGCTGGTTACCAGAAGCCTCTCTTCGGTGGCGGCCAGGTATCCCTGGGGGGACATACCGCCAAAGGCGGGACTCGAATGCTGTTGTTTGATGTAGATGGCGCCGGTGTCGCTGTTTTCCCAGATCACCCGGCCGGTTTCGGCGTCGATGGCGTAGACGAACACGCCCATGAAGGGCCAGATGCCGGCGGTGCAATAGATCATGCCGTCGCGCAAGACCGGCCCGCCTCGCGCGCACCAGGCGGAGATCAGGCGGCCGTTGCCCAGCATCCTGCGGTCGTCCGGGGCAAGCCGACGCTTCCACAGGAGCTTTCCCCTGCGGGCTCCCAGGCAATAGAGATTTCCGTCGTCGCTGACGAAGTAGAGCTTGCCCTGGAAGGCAATGGGTGCGAATCGCACGGGCCCGTCGCAGTAGAAGTGCCAGTTTTCCCGGCCGGTGCGGGTGTCGTACGCTGCGACCTTGTCGCTTGCCATGGAGCCAACGAAGATTTGTCTGCCCATCACCACCGGCTCGTAGGACCGGTCGAACTGGAGCTTGTATTGTTCCGGGCGCCAGGCGGGCGCCGGGCGGGGCAGTTGGCGCACCCATTGGAGGCCGAGCCTGTCCGGCAGGTGGCCCGGATAGTCCGCGCTGCGAGCGGCGTCGTAGCGCCACATGGGCCAGTCGTTGCTGACCGGCTCGTCCGCAGGGCCTCTGTCCAATGCTGACCGCCAGGCGATCAGCGCGATTCCCACGGCGACACAGACAAGCGCCGCTGCCAGCGTCGCACGTCGGGGCAGGCGGCTGCTCGTGGTCGCCCGATTCCATTTGTTCGGCACGGGCACCTCCATTCCGGGGTCGCTTCGCCATACGGGGTTGCGAACCGCATGTTTTTTCGTATGCCAAGCATAACGGATTTGTCTTCGATAAGCCAGGGCCATCCACGTTGGAGACGCGTACGGGGCGGGCTCGTGAAAACGCTGAAAAGGACCTTGTGATTTGACGAACCGTGCGGTAGAGTGGAGGCGTATATAGAGTCGAAATGATGGCGCAGTGACTCGTTGAGAACGCCGAATTTGCCGCACGTGATTTGACCTCCCAACCCCTCGCCACCGTCATTTCTACCGTCGCGAGCCTTGCAACGAGGTTCATACGTACGCAGGAAATGCTGATGAGAGCATCAGAAAGGGAACGTCCCATGGCAGAGGCACTGAATCGAAGACGCAGATTGCGAATCGTGGTGCCGGCGTATCCGGCCTTCAATATCTACTCTCGCATCGCCAAGAAAACGACGGCCCTCGGGCCCGTATGCGTGGCCAGCGTCGTCAATGAGATCGACGGGTGGGATGCCGAGGTCGTCGACGAGAACAACCTGGGCCGGTACGGTCCGAGAGGCGCTGGCGGCGGCGCCAATCATCAGGTCCTCCAGCAGCAGCGGCCGGTGGACGTCGTCGGGTTCTACGGGGGCTTGACCAGTACGATCCCGAGGTTGTATGAAGTGGCCCGTCTGTACCAGAAGATGGGCGTCGCCACCATTGCCGGGGGGCAGCATTTCGCCGGAGCCAACGTTGCAGAAGCCTTGTCAAGCGGCATCGATACCGTCGTTTTCGGTGAGGGCGAGCAGACCATCCGGGAGCTCCTGGAGGTAGTGCAGGGCAAGCGGGAGGCGCGCGACGTCGCGGGGATTGCCTGGCTGGACGACGGCCGGGTCGTCCGCACCGCCGAACGGGAGCCGCTGACCGATTTCGAAAGATACCCGTTTCCAGACTTCTCGCTCGTTCGCTATGCCAGGATCAAGCTCTACCCGGTCGAAAGGATTCGCGGCTGCGGCATGCACTGCGAGTTTTGCACGGTCAAGGGCACGCCTCGTTGCGCCTCGGCTGAGCGGCTGCTGGGGAACATCAGCTACCTCGTTGAGACCCGCAACGCCAGTCATTTCTTCGTGGTCGACGACCTGTTTGGCCAGCAGCGGGACGAGACCGTGCGGTTTTGTCGCATGCTGCGGCAGTACCAGGAGCAGATCGGCAGGCAATTGGTCACGACCGTCCAGATCCGGCTGGACAAGGCGCGCGATGCCGAATTGCTGGAGGCCATGCACGAGGCGGGGATCCGGCACGTAGCCATCGGTATCGAGTCGCCCATCGACGAAGAGCTGCAGGCCATGAACAAGCACGTCAGATCCGAAGAGATGCTGTCGCTGGTCAGGGTCTTTCACCGGTTCGGCTTCTGGGTGCACGGGATGTTCATCTTCGGTTATCCGGCGGCGTCCGAGACCGGGTTTGCGATGCCTGCAAGCGAACGCGGCAAGCGGTTCCGGCGTTTCATTCGCAAGGCCCGGATCGACACCATCCAGGTTCTGCTTCCCGTACCGCTGCCGGGCACGCAACTGCGGGACCGACTCAAACGGCAGAACCGCGTGTACCCCACGCAGGACGTGGGCTGGGAGTACTATGACGGCAACTTCCCCCTGTTCGAGCCCGATGCGCCCATGACCGCGCCGGAGATGCAACGTGCGGTCAAGCGGATTATGAGGTGGTTCTACCGGTTTCAGTACATGTTCTTCGTGGTCGCCAGCATTCTCTCCTTCCCGGCCCTGGCGTTGTCGCTGCACCGTTTGCGGCTGGGCTGGCAGAAGTGGTACCGGCGCTGGCAGAGTCGCCTGATTCGCTTCGGCGGCTGGATCACGATACGCAAATGGACGTCCGAGTTCAGGAAGAGCGATTTTCTGCAGAAACTTCAGCGCGCACGAAGACGGCTGCGCGCCGTCCGCCACGGCGGATAGGCCGTGCGCAGCGTCAGACGGTTCTCTTGCGGATTTCGACAAAAGGGCGGCGTAGCGCATACACTGCCCTTCGAGGCCCACACGCCGAATCTATGGAGACTCCACACTCGTCCCGCGAATATGCGAGGTAGAAGCGAACCGTCGAAGTCGGAACCACGTCGGCGCGGCGGATGAACCGAATGTACGCGCGCTCAACCACCTCGTTACCCTGTTGTATGCCTTCAGACGTCTCAGGCTTGCAGCAGGACGCTTTCGACAGTCCAGGCCATGCCTCTCTCTGTCGGGGGTGTTAGGTGCCTACAGGGGGCTTGTTTCGTCTTGCCCGGAGCCGGTTTTCGCAAGAAAAGGGCCCTACGTGTACGCAGGGCCTTTCATCGGCTTACCGTTCCGCAGGTGCTCAGCAGGGCGTGACGTTGGTCGCCTCAGGTCCTTTTCTGCCCTGGCCGGGGACATAGTCCACGGTCTGACCTTCCTGAAGCGTCTTGAATCCTTCGCCGGTGATGTTCGAGTGATGGACAAAGAGGTCCTCACCGCCATCATCGGGGACGATAAATCCAAAACCCTTCTGCTCACTGAACCATTTTACCGTACCCTTTGCCACGTGTTCTTCTCCTTAGGCCATACGGCCTAAATACTTCTTTTCCCTCTGCTTTCAACCAAGGGGTAAACTTCGAGGGAGGAAAGCATACACCTTTACATGTTTTGAACCGAATAATATCGGTCCGTTTGCCGGCTGTCCATGAAATAAACCAAGAAAAATAAGAAAATTTTTACCTTTGGCGAGTTTTGTCCAGTTTCTTTGATCCCGAACCGTGGTGTCGGTTCAACGGATTTGGGCCCGGGTGGCGGCGATGGCCTGCTGGAGCTGCTCCGGGGTCAGCAGCTCGATCTGCCCGCCGAGAAACAGTGCGTTGCATCGCCCGCTGTGGACGGCGTTGGGTTCGTAGAGCAGCACGTTGGAGGCCGGCATGTCGTGCCGCAGGCCCGGGATGTACCCAGCGCGGCCTCGCTGCGCTCGGCCGCAACCAAAGAGGGATAGAATGTAG
>CAYPZL010000251.1:0-6991 GCA_964415045.1 uncultured Pirellulales bacterium
ACAAATTCCCGCCCCCCAAAGGCAAAGAAATCACGCTTGTACAGGGACTAGACGCTTCCTGCTCGTACTCCTCACAGAGTCCTATGATGCTGTCACAGCGTTCCATTATGTTCTTTCCGACGTAACCTTCCGCGCTTGGCTTAACTGGGTGCACGTCTGAAAGAAGTTTGTTAAGGTCATCTGTAATCGCTTGCAGAATAAACTCTTCCGTTTGCGCCTTCCCAGATCCTCTCTTCGTCTGCGATTCTTGCTTTGCCAGCGAAATGGCTGTGCTCAAGACAGGCTCTTGCACCCCTTCCGTCACCCTGAACAGTTGCCTGAAATCATCAAGGTTCATAAACCAATACGGAATTCGCAGGCCATCCTGGTCAATGTGTAACGTGGCAAACTCTTCTGTTTGTTCGGCATCTCCAACTAGGGAAGAGAATGCTTCCTTGTACTCTCCGTTGGTATCAAAGATGACGAAATGGGCACCCGCACCTTTCTTGACAGCCTCGTCGCGCAGAATTGTCTGGATGAGGGAGGCAATGGTGCAGGATTTGCCGCCGCCCGTATTGCCGATAACCGCCAAGTGTCGAGAGAAGAGCACGTCCGGATTCAATTTGGCCTTGTACTCAGGGTAGGCTGCGCTTGCTCCCAGTTCCACAAAATACTTGTCATTCGCGTGCTTGTCAAAGATAATGTCCAGTTCCTCCTCAAGGATGAACCACACGGGGTTGTCCAAAGCGGGAAAGTCCTTAATCCCGTAACTGAACTCAAGCTTACCTTTCGTCTTCGTCACCGTGCCAACCATCGTCACATCAATCGTGCGGCGAGGCTCAGCAAGCATGAGAGCAGACCTGTCCCTCAATTCTAGGTCTTGCCCCCTCATAGACACTCGCGTCACTATGCCTACGACTGAAACCGACCCAATGGGAATGACTACATACGAGTTGATGCGAGCCACAGGATAAGTCCCCGTGAGAAAGGTCCGTGTCAGGGATTTTCTCTCCTCATCTAACTCAACGAGGACTCGTTCGCTATCAACCGAAACTACTCGGCCAATCCTTCGCTCATTCTCCATCGCCAGTCTCCTTGCGCTCCGCCTCCGTCTCTTGCGCCTGGTATCGAAGGATTTGCGCCGCAACCTGCCTTTTCTCGTAGCGTTCTTCGAGTTCCACCGTGGGTAGATCCGGAATAAGTTTCGTAGTGAACGCATCCCAATTCGCGTATTCCGGGCCGACCACAAAACCCACGCAGGGCAAGCTTTCTCGCTGCTCCCAGATTGCTCTGATGCCCGGCGTCCAGTTGTACGATACGATCACAAGCTGAAAGGATGGGATATTCAGTGCCTCGTATATGGCGCGATTTATGTGAGCATCGCCGAAACCATAACCATAGGTGATCAGGACACTTTGGGGCTGCTGTATAACCGAGGCAAAACGTCGCACCAGTTCGGAATAGGGAAATCCTATCGTCTCGTGTTCTTTCATCGGTGTCGGGTAGATCAGCACATTGTCAACGCCGTCCTTAACCGCCTCGGTCTTTTCAATCCCGCAAACATTGGTGGTGCTGGACGCCTTCGATTCAATCCAACTTAGCGAACCATGCAGCTTGTAAAAGTGCAGTACACGCTCAAGCCTGGTGACTTTGCCTTCTGTAGTACTGGCAGGATAATAATAGTCATAGTTGAAAGCCTGAGGCTGAAAGAACTTCCGCAACCCGCCTACGAAGCCATCAACATATATCAACCCCATTTCATCCATCGCTCGCTCGAAGATGACGTCGTAGTTTGTGGTGAACAGATTGGTGCGCTTCAGATTTGTTGGTCGCGAGATGATTCTCTTGAAAAGAGCTTTGTAGCCCTCTAAATCTTGCGCTGAAATGTCATCCTTTGTACACCTTTCCTTGAGCCCACCCAGGATACTACTGAGAACGTCCGTAACCTTCACGACAACGTCCCCTGCCCGCTTGACCTGAACCCCGTATCGCCCGACATAATTCAACTGATGCAGAAAATGAATGAACTCCTCAACACCATACTCAGCACCGGCTGTCTTGTTATCAAAAAGGTTCAACAGGTGCTGATAATCGTCCTTGCAAGCCAAAGTAGCAATCTCCACCCAGCCGCCTTTGGCCAATGCGTCTTTGCCAAAAGTGATCGAGCCGAGTACCCTCACGGAACTGCCCGCACCCGTCAGAATAGAGAAATTCTCAGCCTTCATCAATTCGCGAATGCGCGCGCTGACGGCCGAGCACACTGCGTCCGGCTTGCTCTCTGCCTCCTTTAGCAGGTCCTTGCCCAGCATGCTTACAACCGTATCCGATTGTGTTTCTCGGACCGGCACAGATGGCGTTTCTTCTTGCCTGCTCCCCGCAGCTTCTTCAATTGGCATGCCCGCTTCTTCATCCATAGTCCAGGTTCTCCAAAGGACCTCGCGCATAGTACAAGGCATTTATGCTCGCATCCCTTTCGCCAAAATTGATCGACGAATATCAGCCTTCGCACTCTCTCTTATCATCGGCAATCAGCACACAACATATTAACCACTTTCAGCCGGGTAACAAGAAAAACACGGCAGGACCGAGATAACCAGTGGTTCGTGTTTGACATCTCATGCTTCTCCGGCGCATGGTCCCGCGTCTGCAGCTTGGATTTCATCGGGGAAGTTCAGGTAGGCGAAGTCTCCGAAGAGTTCGTAGGCTTTTCGGTCGTAGGCTTTGGCGGCTTCGACTTCGTCTTCGAAGGAGCCGAGGTGGATCGTCTTGCCGTTATAGCCGATCTTCGCAATCCATTTGCGGGTCTGTTTGTCGAAATAGACACCTTTGAAGCGGGAGGTTGAGCGGCGGCTGGGCCGGCCGTTGCGCAAGTTTTCCTTCTGCGTACAGATGCGCAAGTTACAGCGGCGGTTGTTCAGGCTGTTGCGGTTGATGTGATCGACGACCGTCCCGTCGGGCGGGTTCATGATGGCGCGGTGCATGAGCAGCAGCCTATGGTTCGGGAGCCAGCGTGCCGGCGTAAACACAGTTGTCGCAGCGTCGGGTCTTCAACGCTATCGCTACCCTTCAGGGCTCGCGATTGCCACCTGCGACCCCGCGCGGGGCACCCCGACGCCTCTGACTCCCTTCCACCGACGACGTCGCCCAAAAAGCGACGCCCTCCGTAATTAGCGAAAAGCTGCACGAATCTTGCGAAAAAAATGAAAAATGCCATCGGCGCGATTCGCGCAAGTCGTGTCCGGCACAGGAATAAAAACTTTTTTTCGATGTCACCGGGATTGGGTTCTGAAGTGGTGCGTGAATTTTGCTATTCCCAGTGCGCGCACGGGAATAGTCATCCTGAGGCGAAGCCGGAGGATCCGGCCACCGAAGGCGACTCGACATTCGTCGCTCATTCGCCCGGCCGGCGGCGGGGATGAGAGCGGGGAGGAGATGTTTGGGCAGTGGGCGCGGCGGGAGCGTCCGGGCCGGCGCCGGGGGCAGAGCCCCCACGCACAACCGGCGTGGAAACTACGGCGCGATCATTGGCGCGTTACGCATGGGCGGGGCGAAAGAAATTGTGGATTTCCTGAGACGGCGATGGTAGGCTCTGGGCACTGTCCTGGTTCCCAAGGTCAAGGAGGATACCATGACCGGATGGCTCACGACACTTCCCGAACCGACGGACCTGCGAACGTTGGCGCCGCGGATCGACCTGCCGCAGTTGGAGGAGTTCATGCCGGTCGCCGTTGTCTGCGTAATCTCGATCCTGTGCAGCCTGCTGTGGGTGCTGGCGCAATGGAAGTACACCAGCGGCAGGGACAGGCGGATAGCGGACAGCACGCACGCAGTGGAGCATCGGCACGGCTGTCGGTAATGCGGCGTTTTCCGCTCGCTCTGCTGCGCCCGTCGCGCGAGCCTGCGGTGTTGGGCCGCGTCCTCGGACTCGCGCTGCGATGCGGGCTCCGTGGCGATTCTCTCGGGCCGGGATGGAACGATCCTCATAGCGGGAACGATGAACGATAGCGGCCCGCACCGGCGGGCCGCCCGCACCGTTCACCGCTGAGGCCCACCGTTTAGACCACAGCTTTCTTTCGGTAGAAAAGGAAAAGAATGATCGCCAGGGCGATCAGCCCGACCAGGCCGTTTTCCCCGAGCGTGTTCAGCAGGTTCGTCAGATTCGCTACGATCCCGCCGAAGAACGGGACGGCCTGACCGAAGAGGATCTCGATCACGATCCCCAGGGCCACCAGCAACAGAGCAATTTCCGTGATCTCACCAAGCCATTTTTTCAGTTCTTGCAGGTACTGCATGACCGATTCTCCTACAACGGATTCCCAACACGTTTGAAAACGGGATTTCCCAACGCATCCTTCTCGGCGAGCGCCGGCTGTTTTCTTTAGTCTTGATAGCACTATTTCCTGGATATTTGCCGTATAGAATGCCCCTTTCCATGACCTTTTTTCAGCCATAGTAGACCGCGAACCGCTTTACCAGTATCACCAGGCCCGCTTCCACCACACCCCGGAGCGATTCTCGTGCGTCGCAAATTTTTTGAGCGATTCGGCTCCGCGCCGGGATTGAGTCGCCGGCCGGCCCCAACGGCGAGGAACCGCCCCGACGCATCGACTTGGCACCACGCGGGCCGCGCGGCCGATCGAGTCGCCGACCCGCCATTCCACCGCGTGAAAATAGGGCAAATTCACTTGACATGCCGTGCTAAAATGGGATATAATGGTGGAATGATTGCGGATATCGTATTGTTTTTTCTTCGGTTGCTGCTATCGGCGGCGGTCTTCGGCTTCGTCTGGACGGTCATGAAGCCGACGACACAATCGATGCGGATCGTGCGGGCCGCCGTGCTCGTGCTCTGCCTGCTGGCCGTCCTGGCGGTCATGAGGGTCACAGGCACCTGAGACGCCCGGCCGAACGATCGCTGAGCCGATTCCCCTGAAGAAACGCCCGCCGGGGTCAGCGTTTCTGCTTCTTTCGCGGCCAGGGTCTTACGTGGTTCCGCCGGGCCCATTCCTCGTAGATAGCGAGCAGCTCCTGCTTTTTCTGCGGGAACCTGTCGCTCAGGTCGTTCAGCTCCGCCCGATCCTTCTTCATGTCGTAGAGTTCCCACTGGAGGTCCGGCTTGGCGGCCACGAGCTTCCAGTCGCCGATGCGGACGCCGCGGTTGCCCACGTGCTCCCAGAACAGCGGATCCTCACGTGTGAGCGTCTTTCCCTCGAAGACCGGCCGGAGGCTGATGCCCTGGAGAGGCAGGGTCGCTTTGCCCGCGCGGGCAGCAGGATAGCGCGCGCCGCAGAGATCCAGGAGCGTGGGCATGATGTCGATGATATGCCCGGGCTGGTTGTCGATCCGTCCGCCCTCGATCATGCGCGGGTAGTGCGCGATCATCGGTGTGGCGATGCCTCCTTCGTGGATGAACTGTTTGTGCTTGCGAAACGGGACGTTGCTGACGTTGGCGCCCATGTAGCCGTAGCAAGGGAAGGAATTTGGCCCGCCGGGGGCGCCGGTGAGATGCTTGAATTTCGGCGTCGTGTGGCAGCCGCCGTTGTCGGACAGGAAGAGGATGAGCGTGTCGGCCAGCGTGCCCATCGCCTTGAGCTTTTCGACGATCCGGCCGAGATTCCGATCCATCCGGTCGATCATCGCCGCGTAAATGGCCATCTCCAGGTCGAACTCTTCTTTCATCTCCTCGCTGGCCTGTTGCCAGGCCGGCACGTCCGGATGTCGCGGCGAGAGCTTGACCGACGCGTCGATGACGCCGAGTTCCTGTTGCCGTCGGTAGCGTGTCTCGCGCAGGCGGTCCCAGCCCACCTTGTACCTGCCGCGATACCGGGCGATGTCTTCCGGGAACGCATGCAGCGGCCAATGCGGCGCCGTGTAGGCCAGGTACAAAAAGAACGGGTCGGCGCAGCCCTCGTGACCGTCCAGGAACTTCAGCGCGTGATCGGTGAAGGCATCGGTCATGTAGAACCCTTCGTTGCGCCGCCACATCGACTCGGTGGTCGGCGGGACCTCGAAGGGCCGGTCGTCGAGCAGGATGGTCTGCTGCTTCGACGGGTCACGGTAGTAGATGTTGTTGAAGAAGTTGCTGGCACCGTTGATGAGGCCGAAGTACCGCTCGAAGCCCCGGTCGCGCGGCCAGTGTCCCCGCTCGTCGCCGACGTGCCATTTCCCGGACATGTAGGTGCGGTAGCCCGCCGCCTTCAGGGCCTCGGCGATGGTCACGCACCGATCGTTGAGGAAGCCCTGGTACGCCGGCGTGCCCTGGTTGCCGACCATCGCTCCGACGCCCGCCTGATGCTGGTACAGGCCCGTCAGCAGCGAGGCCCGCGTCGGACAGCAGCGCGCCGCGTTGTAAAACTGCGTCATGCGCAAACCGTTGGCGGCCAGCCGGTCCAGGTTCGGCGTGCGGATCTCCGAACCGAAGCAGCCCAGATCCGAATATCCCATGTCATCACACAGCACCAGCACGACGTTCGGGCGCCGGGCCGGCCGCTTCGCCGAAGCCCGGACCTTGCCGAGCGCCGAGCCGGCCAGAGAGACGCTGCCCATCCATTTCAAGAACGTTCGCCGGTCTATCGCGCAGGTCATAACGTCACTTTCCTCCAAATCTGCATGTCGCGTTTCCTCAATCTGCCTCCACTCGATTAAACCGCCAGGGTGCGATCTGCTGACATTCTAAAACGAATATCAGGCCCAGGCAAGCCAAACCATGGCGCTGCCAGTCTTGGCCCGTGGGTTGAGAACCCACCCTGCCAACACTTCCGCGCTCTTCGGGTGGCAGCGTCAAGCGCCAGCTTGGCGATGGGGGGACTTGTCTACTGCCTGTGACGCTGTACGAGCCGCCGGCGTTGAGCCATCGCCAAGTCCTCCGGACTTGACGCTGCCACCCGTAGTCGCAGGGTGGGTCCTTGACCCACGCGTTTCTCCAGGCGTGGGTTCACGCGGGGGTTGAGAACCCACCCTATTCATGAAAGGCTGCCGGTTGTCAAGGACTATTCTCCATCGGTTCATTTCT
>CAYPZL010000252.1:0-6763 GCA_964415045.1 uncultured Pirellulales bacterium
CACGCGCTGTGAAATCTTTACATAGTCGAACGATTTATGAAATGCGGTACTAGCTATTCGTAGTGTGGCGAGCGCCGTGACGTATGTTCCTTCCGGTCCGGTTGGCCCTCCGCTCCAGGAATACGCAAGTTCCAAAGTAGACAACTCTCTACTAACGGATGGCACATAATCCGCCGGCAGGTCACGGTCATTGGAACTTGCCGCGCAGCCATCGCGTTACTCCTCGCTATCGCACATCACAGTTTCCGGCCGTCGGTGGCATGCCGGCGGCTCTGTCCCGTTGCGATTCCTATTCTACCGTCAGGGGCCGGGGTTTGCACGCACAATCTGGTCGCTCGGGCCCCGCGGCATGTGCCCCCTTTCTACCCTCTTGCCCTTCTAACCCTTCCCACCCTTTCACCCTTCCAACCCTTTTCCCCTTCTACTGTTCTACTCGCCCGAAAAGGCCGGGTTTTGTGCTTGACGCCGGAGGCGGGGCTTTGTATAATACACAACGAAACTACAGGATACCACGTTGAGACTATGTGTTGTTCACCCGTCAGCGATCGCTCGTCGAGAATCGAGTCGGACCCGGGCTCGCGCGCGAGCGGTGCGCCGCGAGACGGAACTCGCGGAACGGGGATACCGGGAACCGATCCGGCCGGTGCGCCGGGTGCGCCAAACAAACCCAATTGGCCCGTACCCTGGCGGGCCCGGGAGATCCGAAACAAATTCGAAACGCCAATGATCGAAACACGCCAAACGCAAAACAAAGCCGATTTGGGCGCGAGGCGCGCCATTGCGGATTGGGGATTCGAGGGCAACGGGGCGCGGGACGCCAAACGAAGCCAATTTCGGCGTTTTCAGTGCTGAGAACGGGGGTGGCCGCCCTGGAGCGCCAGTTTGATCATGATCGACGGCTTGGAGCCCGAGTAGACGAGCGTTGAATCGTTTCGTCGAATTCTATACCATCACCGGCAGTAGCTAGGCCCGACTTTGGGACGGCTCGCGCGGCGAAGAGGAAAAACATTGGTGTTTGAGTCTCGACATCAAAGGTTCCTGGACCGTGGCTGGTTGATTCAGAATCCGCATGGCCAGAGAGTCTGCCCATCCCATTTGCTGCCCTCCGCGACAATGCACCCATACCTTTGATTGCCGTCAATTCCTCCTGGCGCGGATATCGTAGACCAGCAGCACGTCCTGGTCGCGGAGGTACAGTTTTCCGTTGGCGATGACCGGGTGCGGCTAGGCCGGCGGCCGGCTGCGGTCGGGCTGGTCGAAACGCCCGCGCTCGACGTATTGCTTCGGGTTCGGCTCGATCAGGAGCATGGTGCCGCTCTCCATGCGATAGTAGAGTCGGCCGTCCGCCAGAGCGAGTGAGCCCTTCGCGCGACGACCTGCGCTGTCGCGCTGGTCCCACATGACCCTGCCCGTCTTGAAGTCCAGACAAACCAGCGCTCCGCCCTCATTGCCTCCGCTGGCGCCGTAGAGGTAACCGTCCAAAAGGATCATGCCGCCGTGGTGGTTCTGCATGTCGGTGGTGGCATAGACTTCCCCGGCTTTGACACCGCCATCGGAATCCTTGCCCAGTTTCACCAGTCCTGCGCCCGCCCCGTATGCCGAGGAGGCAAACACCAGGCCATCGTGGTAAAGCGGCGTGGAACAGTTGATCCCCATGCGGTTGGCGGGCTTGTCATATCGCCATAAGAACTTGCCGTCGGACGCCGCGAATCCTGCGAGTGTATTGGAGATGAGTTGCACGTACTGGCGCTGACCGTCGAGGTCAATGGCAATGGGCGAAGCGTAGGCCGCTCCGGCACCGCGCGAGCCGCCGAATCCCCCACGTCGACCGCCAAAACCGTTGCGTCCACCTCCGTAGCGGCGGGAACCACCGGACATCTGGCTCGTCATGCCTCCCTCGAAACCGCTATCCGGCTGCCAAACATGGCCGCTCGAATCCGTAAACGGCTCAGACGATCCGGCATTGATACGTACTGTCGCTGCCGAAGAGGCCGCACCTGTTGCAGCCTTTCCCTGCGGGATTATTTCAATGGCCTTAATGGCCGGGTTTTCGACCTTGGGCGTGAAAACAATGCGAAACTCTCCATTGGTCACTTCCACAGGCACAGACTCGACATGGGCGCGTCTGGGACCGCCGGTCTTGGCCCAAACGTCGAAGTCCTTGAATTCATGCCCCTGGACACTGTAGGAAAAAACGCGCTGGCCGGGGCCGGTAATACCTTCGTACGTTTCCGCAAAGTAGAGCTTCGCGAGATACTTGCCATTGGGAATTTTGCAGGAGAAAGCTCTCATCGCAAAACGCTCGCTCGCGAACAAGGCCGGATCCCTGGTTCCGGTGACCCCCGCAGCCGAGCCACCGCCACGTCCGCCGGGGCGATCTCCGCCACGATCGGCGCCGCCGGGAGCACCACCTCCACCACCCGGGCGGCCGCTGGGACCAGCAGAGCTGGCGTCGGAACCGCGGGGCACCCGGGCCTTCCAGATCGTCTCACCGGTACGCTTGTTCAGGGCTACAACGATCGCGTCCTCGCCACCTGGAGTGCAGATGACCTTATCGCCATCAACGAGGGGCGATTCGCGGTAGCTCCACATGGGTGCGCGCCCGCCGAACTCCTCCGTCATGCTGATTTGCCAGATGATTTTGCCGTCCTCGACCTGCAAACATGCCACGTTGCCAGCCAGGCCCTCAACATAGAGCCGTTCGCCGTCGACCGTCGGCGTGCACGCCGGGCCCTCTCTTCCCTGCGAAGGTCGCTGAGAGAAAGCCGGCCCCAGGCGCGTTGCCCAGAGTTCCTTGCCATCGGTCTCGGACAGGGCCCAAACGACCTCGTCCTCGCCGCGATTGCTCATGCCGAAGATCCGTCCGGCGGCAACGGACGGAGCGCTGTAGCCGCCGCCGAGCTTGTCGATCTTCCAGGCCAGCGGTGGGCCATCGTTCGGCCATTCCTGGAGCAGGCCGGTCTCCGCGGACTTGCCGTCCCAGTTCGGCCCGCGCCATTGCGGCCAGTCCTCCCCCCAGGCCATCGCAGTAAACATACAGCAGACGGAAATCGACAACGCCAGCCAACGACAGGATCGATTCGACGGTGTTCTCATACGACTGACTCCTTCACGTTCTGGTTTCTGACCCATGACAGCTCTATACAACGCATAAGCCGGCGAGCACGGCGATTCCTGCTGCCTGCACGCGTCCGACTCTCACCTGGGCATTCACCGGCGCGGGCGACCTTCGCGTGCAAAGGTTGCCCCCGTCACGAGTAGGACGCTGCTTCCAATGCCGTTATTGCCCAAGTACCACATTTTTCCGGCTCTCTGTCTGCCTGTCAGGCGCCGATGGGCCCGTTTCGCAAGGGCCGAATCCGCCGTACGCAGGCGGAACCGGAGATGTCCGGCACTTTCGCGAGTCCCCGCATACGCGCTGCGAGAATTCGCATGGGCTTCAAGCCCATCCCACTTGCCTGCTGTGGGATCCGTGGCGCCGGAGATGGCCGCGAGGCCCCGCCACTGAAGGGATATGGATTTCTCTTGACGGACAACGGGAAAGTCTGTATAGTACATAGACAACTATACCAAAATCAAGCTGAGACCGACGGTAGTGAGTGACTCACATGGCTCAACCCGGGAACACGCATGGCGCCGGCCCTTTGCGTCCTCGAATTTACCTATCTTCTCATCCGACAATCGCCCGTATTGACGACCGGACGATCATGCTCACGACCCGCCCTGCCGGACCGCGGCCCTGGTGCCGCGACCCGCGCATTCGGAGAGACCATCGTCAAGGCCTTCGGCCTTGGCGCTGCCATCCGTCGGCGCCAAACGAACCCAATTTCGCGGCTTTCAGGGCTGAAAACGGGGGTGGCCGCCCTGGAGCGGCAGTTTGATCATGATCGACGGCTTGGAGCCCGAGTAGACGAGCGTTGAATCGTTTTGCGGAATTCTATACCATCACCGGCAGTAGCCAGACCCGACTTTGGGACGGCTCGCGCGGCGAAGAGGAGAAACATTGGCGGTTGAGTTTCAACATCAAAGGTTGCTGGGTCGTGGCTGGCTGATTCAGGCGGCCGGGGAGGTTCGTTGCGGCGGTGCGGAGGTTTCGGAGGCCGGCTTCGAGCCCCAAGGCTGGGTGCCGGCGGCGGTGCCGAGCACGGTGCTGGCCGCCCTGGCCGAAAGCGGGCGCTGCGCGGATCCCTACTTCGGGATGAATCTCAGGGAAATCGCGCAGGAGCCGTTCCGGCAAGCCTGGTGGTACCGGACCCCGTTCACGCTATCGCAAGACGAGGCTGCAAAGACGGTTCTGCTGGAGTTTGACGGGATCAACTACGCGGCCGACATCTGGGTGAACGGGCGGCAGATTGCGACGTCCGATGAGGCCCGCGGTGCGTTCCGCCGGTTCCGGTACGATATCACGGAGGCGGTCACAGCGGGAGACAACGCCATTGCCGTTCAGGTCGCTCCTCCGAAGCCGGGCGATTTCTCCACCGGCTTCGTGGACTGGAACCCGGCGCCGCCGGATCGCAACATGGGGCTTTTCCGACCGGTGCGCCTGCGCTTCTGCGACGCCGTAGCCATCGAGCATCCCTTCGTGCAGACGCATCTGGACGTCGGGACGCTGGCCCGGGCCGACCTCACCGTGAGCGCCGATCTGGTCAATCACACCGGCGGATCTGTATCAGGCGTTCTCGAAGGCCGGATCGAGGACATCCGTTTCGAGCGTGATATAGAGCTTGGACCTCACGAGAAGAAGGCAGTGACCCTCACGGCCGACGACTGCCCCGAGCTTCGGATCGCCGATCCGCGCATCTGGTGGCCGCACGACTGGGGCAAGCCCGAGCTATACGATTTGGAGCTGCGCTTCGTCGCAGGCTCGCGCGTCTCGGACGAGGCCACGGTCCGATTCGGCATCCGCGACATCGCCGACTACCGAACCGACGAAGGCCATCGCGGATTTAAGATCAACGGCAAAGAGGTCCTCGTCAAGGGGGCCGGCTGGACGGACGACCTGCTGCTCGCCGACACGCCCGGGAAGATCGACGCACAGTTGCGCTACGTCCGGCACATGAACCTGAACTGCATCCGGTGCGAGGGCGTCTGGGGCAACGACCAGACGCTGTACGACCTGTGCGACGAGTACGGCATCCTCGTGATGGTCGGCTGGAGCTGTCACTGGGAGCACGAGCAGTACTTAGGCAAGCCGGTGGACGAGCGATACGGCGGCATCGTGACGCCCGAGGACATCGAGCTGATGAGCCGGTCGTGGGAGGACCAGCTTCTGTGGCTGCGGCATCATCCGAGCATCTTCGTCTGGGCGGTGGCCAGTGACAAAGTCCCCGCCCCCGACTTGGAGCGAAGATACATCGAGATCTTTCAGAAGCGCGATCCGACGCGGCCCTACTTAGCCTCGACGGGCGGCGTCGGCAGCGAGCAGAAGATCATCGGCAGCGAGGAGATCGTCAGCGACGTCAGCGGGGGTTCCGGCGTCAAGATGCTCGGGCCCTACGCGTATACACCGCCCGTTTACTGGTACACCGATACGCAGCGCGGCGGCGCGTACGGTTTCAATACGGAGACCTGCCCCGGCGCGGTCGTGCCCGCGCTCGAGAGCGTCAAGCGCATGATCCCCGCCGATCACCTCTGGCCCGTGGACGAGTACTGGAACTTTCACTGCGGGCTGAACGAGTTCGACAATCTCGACCGCTACACCGAGGCGATCCGCCGGCGCTTTGGCCAGGCCGCCGATCTCGACGATTTCGGCCGCAAGGCCCAGTTGCTGAACTATGAGCTGATGCGGCCCATGTTCGAGGCCTTTCGCGTCAACAAGGGCCGCGCCACCGGCGTGGTCCAGTGGATGCTCAACGCCGCCTGGCCCAAGATGTACTGGCAGCTCTACGACTGGTACCTCATGCCGACCGGCGCGTTCTACGGCGCGAGAAAGGCCTGCCAGTCGCCGCAATTGGTCTACGACTACGGCGGTGACAGCATCGGCCTAGTCAACGACGGCCTCACCGACATCGGAAATCTCAGAGCCGACATCCGCGTGTACGACGTCGAGTCGCAGTTGCTTCTCGCCACGCATTTCGCGGTGGACGCCGCTGCGGGAATCGCGCAGAAGATCTTCACGCTGCCGGGATTCGAGAAGATCAGCAGTACCTATTTCCTGAGTCTTCGACTCCTGGACAGCGAGCGCGCTTTGGTGGCAGACAATTTCTACTGGCTCTCAACGCGTCCCGATGTGCTCGACTACAACGCGTACGTCGAACCGTGGGAATACTACACGCCCAGCCGGCGATACGCGGACTTCAGTGCGCTCAACGCGATGCCGCGCGCCGACGTGGATGTCACGCACACCATCGAGACAGACAACAGCACAAGCAGCGTCGCCGTCGAACTGACGAATCGAGGCGACACAATCGCGTTCTTCGTGGAGATGCTGCTTCTGGACGAAGACACCAAGACACCGATCGTGCCGGTCTTCTGGCAGGACAACTTCGTAAGTCTCCTGCCCCACGAGACGAGGCGTATCACGGCCACGTTCGACGAAACGCAGCACAAACCGGCCCTGCACGTGCGGGGATGGAACATCGAACAGCGCCGGTGTTGAAAGCCCGGTGTCATACGAATTCTGATGAATTCTTGCGCGGCGCGTCATCCTGAGCCGGAGGCGAATCCCGGCGCACCGGGATACCCTGCGAATAGGGAGTCTCTCTCCTACGCAGCCCAGATAGACTATGAAATTGGAGCCTCCCCAGACGAGGGTTTTGGAGTT
>CAYPZL010000253.1:0-6677 GCA_964415045.1 uncultured Pirellulales bacterium
GTCCTCAACCATACCAGAGAACGCGACCGGAGGCAGCCTTTCATGGGATTACGCGGTGCGTCCCAGGAAATCTGCGTGCTTGGGCTTGCAGGCGGGTCGTCTACAGCTCGACGATGTCCAGCAGCGTAATCTTGAACAGGACGTCCTGCCCGGCCAACGGGTGATTGGCATCGACGGTGATCTCGGTTTCGCTCACCTCGGTGATGGTGGCGTGCAGGACTTCGCATTCGTCGCTGGGCAGTCGCAGTCGCTGCCCCACCTTCGGGTCGATGCCCTTGGGGAACAGGTCGCGGTCGATTTTCTGCACGAGCTCTTCCCGGCGCGGGCCGTAGCCTTTCTTCTCCGGCAGGACCACGACCCGGGACTCGCCCGGCGCCATGCCGATCAGGGCCCGCTCCAGATCCGGCAGCAAATCCTCATGCCCCACGATCAGCTCGATGGGCCGGCCGTCGGGCGACATCTCAAACTCCCGCCCGTCCGCCGTCCTGCCGGCACAAATGACTCGAACAACATCGCCGTCTTTCACGCGCGCCATTCACATCTCCTGCGGCCTCAATTCAACTATTCGCTAACACGCACGGTACCATTACCCCGCGCGGATCGCAAGTGTTCGCGAATGCCCCAAATGGCGGATTCAGACAGCAATATGCGACAAGAAGGGACACCGAAGCTACGAGGCGCAGACCATCAGTTCGAGAAAGCCCAGACCGATCCAGAGGACAATCAGGGGCACGAAAGCGGCGATACAGAGGTACTGCAACACTCTGTTGGTGGTCAGCAGAGAGGCCGTTGCCACGCCGAGCCCAAGCACGAGGACCATCAGGCCCAAGGCCGCCGAGGGAGTGTGCGGCGGTTTGCCGGCGTTGGGCCAGCCGGCCGCCAGCGGCCGCGCCCACGGCCCGCACAGATTGGCCAGCCCGCCCACGACGCGGGTCGGAACGTCGATGTAATGCGGCGCGCAGATCAGGTGGATGGCGAGGGCGATCACGCCGAAGCCCAACCACAGGCCCAGATAGATGACAGCGAGACGGGCCGTGCCTATCGGGGCGAAGGGATCCCCGGGCATGTCGTCATCAGCGTGTGTCATACCGGCGTTCTCCAACCGATCTTTCGCGCCCCGACCGTGGGACGCAAAGCGTGTCGTCGTCACAGTCGCCGGAGGCGGCACCGGCACGCGCGCCTTATTCCGGCTCGATGCGGATACTGTGACGTACGGGAACAAAGGCGACGCCCACGGCCTCGACCAGAGGCGCCCGCGTCTTCTCCGTCAGCGCGACGGTCGCCGGCATGTCCGCCCGCCCCTCCGGCCCGTGGAACAGCGTCTTGATCTGCCGGGTCTCGTAGGCCTGTTTCCTTGCCACGGCGTCATCGACGCGCGCAAACGCGGCGCTGAACGGATTGACCGGGAAATCCACCGCCAGATTCACGCCCCGCTGCAACGCGCCGGCGGTATAGCTTCTCGACGTTTCGCCCCACGTCACGCGATAGCGCCGGGCGCGGGCGTTGCGCGCCACCAGCATGAAACGGTTCAGCTCCTCGTTAAACGGCACCAGCGCCATGCCGGAGCGAATGCTGGAATCCTGGTCGAGCGGGCCGGTGGCGCAGAACGGGTACCGCGTGCTCTCGATTCGCACCTCGGTCGCCGACGACGACAGGATGCGATGCCCTTTCGAAGCGCTCGCCTCTCCCGCGGCCAAATCGACCGTGATGGTGGCGATGTCCCCATCCAGGCCCATCGCCTTGAGGAAGGCGTAGGCCATCACCAAATGACCCGCCCAGCCGGGATGGACGCCGTCCTTGCCCGAGATCATATAATCGTCGCCGTACCGCTTCCGGGCCTCGAAGCCCTGAACCAGCATGGGCAGAAAGACATCGGCGAACGCCACCCGCTCATCCTGGGCCAGCCGCACGTCGATATTGCGAAACTCCGCCAGGCTGTGGTTCAGGTCGTCCACCGTCCCCTCGGCCCGCTTGACCCAGCTCGGCATCTTGCCCACGGTGCCGGCCGAGCCCTGGATCACCCGCGTCCCCCGGGCCTTGAACGAGCGAATGATCGAACGCGAGGCGTCGCGATAAATGCGACCGTACTCTTCTTTGTAAGGCTGGTAGTTGTGGTCGTTCATCGCGTAGCACGTCGTGGCGATGGTCGGCTCGAAGCGCAGGACGTCGTTCTCCAGCCGCGCTTGCAGCCCCGGAGCTTTCTCTCCGCTCCAGCCAAATTGCCGCACCGCGACGTGCAATTGCGGCACGCAGACCGTCAGATACGTCTCCATGATCCGCGAGTACATCTTCTGTTCCGTGATGGAGTCGCCGCAGATGGCCAGCCGGTCGCCCTGTTTGAGAAGCCGCCCTTCGCTCGGCGGCGCCTTCAACAGCCTGTAGGCGGCAAAGTACGAATCGGCGGGCAACGACTCCCATTGCTCCGCCAGCAGCGGAGAAACCGAAATCACGATAAGCAGCAGAAAAGATTTGCGATTTTTCATGGGGACAAGTATACACCCCGCTACTCAGGAGGTCCAGTCCCTTTGCCCCTCCGAGAAGAACCGGCAGCGGTGCGCCGGATGTGCCGACGTCAGAACACGTGAAGCCTGAAGCATCCTTTTTGTTGTTGCCAAAGCGGACTTCGGGTATTGTCTATAACCCTTGACAGAAGTTCTGATGTGTCGGTCGGAGGCCTTGTATGATGGCAAGAGCTTGTGCGATAGTGTCCTGGCTGATGGTGTTTTCCGGTCCGGCCCGCGCCGGCGTGGTTCCGTTGCCCCACGCTCACGCCCATAACGATTACCGACACAATCGGCCGCTGCTGGAGGCGTTGGAGCACGGTTTCACGAGCGTCGAGGCGGACGTGTTTCTGGTGGGACAGAAGCTCTGCGTCGCCCACGACGCCGACGAGATCAAGCCGGAACGGACGCTGCGTTCCCTGTATTTGGAGCCGCTGCGCCGGCGCGTGAAGCAGAACGGCGGGCACGTCTACCCGACCAAGTCGAGGTTCTTATTGCTGGTGGATTTCAAATCGGCTGCCGAGCCGACGTACCGCAGACTGCACGAGATCCTCGCGGAGTATCGCGACGTCGTTACCTCGTTCGGGCCGCAGGGCCGCCGGGAAAAGGCGGTTCTGGTCATTGTCTCGGGGAACCGGCCGCTGGAGCTGATGAAGTCCCAGACCGTGCGCTACGCGGGCTATGACGGCCGGCTCAGCGACCTGGAATCGGATTTGCCTGCGGACCTGATGCCTCTGATCAGCGATCGCTGGGGCGCGCATTTCACCTGGCGCGGCGCCGGGCCGATGCCCGCTGCCGAGCGCGAGAAACTGAACGGTGTCGTCAAAGCCGCGCATGCGAAAGGCCGGCTCGTGCGATTCTGGGCGACGCCCGACGCCCGTTCGGCCACACGGCAGGCCCTCTGGCGCGGGCTGCTGTCGGCCGGCGTCGATCTGATCAACACGGACGATCTCGAAGGATTGAAGACCTTTCTTCTCGAGCATGGACGCTGACGCTTTCATCCAGACGGAAGGATTGACCCGGGTCTATTCGTCGGGGCCCGTGCAGGTCACGGCGCTGCGGGACGTGACGCTCTCGGTCGAGCGCGGCAGCTTCGTCGGCGTCACGGGCGCCTCCGGCTCGGGCAAGTCCACGCTGATGAACCTGCTGGGCGGGCTGGACACGCCCTCGGCGGGGCGGCTCTCGGTCGGGGGGCGGCGCATTTCGGACCTGGACCACGACGAGCTGGCCCTCTTTCGCCGCACGACCGTCGGCATGATCTTCCAGTCGTTCAATCTGGTCGGCTCGCACACGGCGCTGGAAAACGTCGCGCTGCCCCTGTTGTTCTCCGGCGTGCCCAAGAAGGAGCGGCTCCGCCGGGCCGGCGAGCTGTTGGGCACGGTCGGATTGGAGGGCCGTGCGGGCCACAGGCCGAGCGAGCTGTCCGGCGGCGAGCAGCAGAGGGTCGCCATCGCCCGGGCCCTGGTGAATCGCCCGCAAATCCTGCTGGCCGACGAGCCCACCGGCAATCTGGACAGCCGCACCTCCCGGCAAATCGTCGAGTCCCTCGTCGAACTGCGGCGGGCGCGGTCCCTGACCGTCGTGATGATCTCGCACGAGCAGACGTTGCTGCGCGAGTTTGCCGATGAAGTGATCCGCCTGAAAGACGGAGCGGTGACGCAGCGCGAGAGGTTGCGATAGCCATGAGGATTTCCGACTACATCGAGCAGGCGTGCGGCAACTTGTGGAAGAAGAAGCTGCGCACGTTTCTCACCACCTGCGGCGTAATCATCGGCGTCGGGGCCCTGGTCTGCATGTTCGCCTTCGGCCAGGGCGTCCAGCGCAACATCAAGGACCAGTTCGAGGAGATGGACCTGCTCAACTACATCAACGTCTCCCCGAAGAACGGCGCCCGCCGGGATCCGTCCGAGCGCGATCCGGATGCGCCCCGGGCGCACGACGAGCCGAGCGAGCCTGCCGGCGACGCCCGAACGCGGGTCGAGATGCTGGACGATGACTTCATCGACGAGGTGATGCAGATCGACGGGGTCGAGGCGGCCTTTCCCGAGATGCGTTTTCCCGCCCAGATTCGCCTGGGCGAGAGGGAGCAGTTCACCCTGGTCCAGGTCGTCACGGCCAGGGCGTGCGGGTCGGAGCTGGTGCAGTTGCGCGCCGGGCAGCCCTATACCAGCGACGAGCCGAACGAGGCGATGATCAGCGATTCGCTGTTGCGGCGTCTGGGCAACAGGAAACCGGAAACCGCCGTCGGCCAGGAGGTGGAGATCCGCACGATCAGGCTGGACTTCAGCCTGGCCAGTCTCATGCGGATGGCCTTCGGCCGGGGCGACCAGCGACTGCCTATCTCGAGCAAGCGGTATCCCTTCAAGATCGTCGGCGTGATCGAGCGGATGGGCTTCGGGGGCGCAATGCCGATTCGCAGCGACGCGTTCATTCCGCCCGGGGCAGCCGGCCGCATGAGGAAACTGGTCCTGACCGGCATCTCGGATTTGTTCCAGCCCGCCGAGAAGATGGCCGGCTATTCCACGGTCACGGTCCGGGTCGCCTCGCCCCGGCTCGTGGCCGACGTCAAGGCAAAGCTCGACGAGCGTGGGCTGCGGACCTTCGCCCTGATGGACCAGTTGGACGAGATGAAGAAGGGCTTCGTCATCATGGACATGTTCCTGCTGGCGGTCGGGATGATCGGCATGACGGTGGCCTCGCTGGGCATCGTCAATACGATGGTGATGTCGATCCTGGAGCGGTACCGCGAGATCGGCATCATGAAGGCGGTGGGCGCAACCGACGCCGATGTGCAGAAGATCTTCCTCTTTGAGTCCGGCGTGATCGGCTTTATGGGCGGCGTCTTCGGCCTGGCGCTCGGATGGCTCGTCAGCATCATCATCAACGTCGTGGTCAACGGTCTGTCGGCCCGCGAGGGCGTCCCGCACATTCACTACTTCAGCTTCCCCTGGTGGCTCTGCCTCGGCGCCGTCGCCTTCTCCGTCCTGGTGAGCCTGATCGCCGGCATCTTCCCGACGATCCGCGCCGCCGCCGTCGATCCCGTCGTCGCCCTCCGTCACGACTGATGCGGATTCTGGTCAGTCTCTGCGAAGTGTGTCATCCTGAACGAAGCGCAGCGCAGTGAAGTCGATGGCGAGCGTCTGCAATGGCTCAGGCGTCGTGTTGACCAGATGGATCGTGCACCGGCCCGAGAGCGAGACCCGGTCGGCAAAATCGATAGCGCAGTCGATCTGGTAACGGGCCCGGGGCGGGCGCTGCGGCACCCAGAACGCTACTTTGCCGCCGGTGGTTTCTTGTAAGGAAAACGGCGCTATCGTAACTTTTCTTTCCTCCGGGCGACGCCTCGCGGGGTGAAACCGATCCATTTTGAGCCAGCATATCCGCGCACGACGATTGCTGTAAAGCCGTCGTGTCCGGAGTTGGTTTATTTCATTATCCCCAGGCGGACTCCCGGCACGGGTCCCTGCGGATAGCAATTCATCTCGACGGCCGGGCTGTCAGCGGGCACGCGGAGGTCCAGGCCGGAGAATCCTTCAACGCGGAACTCCGCCATCCGGCTCTGCGCAGCCAGCGATAGCTCCCCCTGCACCTGCTTGAGGCTCTCATAGCGTTCGTGTCTCTTCCAGGGGACGCCCCAGTGGAAGAGGCCCTGGCCGGGGTGCGTGTGGTGCTCGTTCCAGCCCACGAACTTGTGAGGCCAGGACGTGCTGTAGACCGGCTGGTCACCATCGAGCTTCGTCCACTTCGTCAGGTGGTCGGCGCCCGTGAGGATCACGTACTCGCCCTCGGCTGCTTCCAGCGAGATCGGGGCGCCCGCCGAGCCGCTTCGCTCGACAGTTAATTCCTCCCGGTACACCCCGCCGTGGATGATGATCCGATCTCCGGCACGAACGCCGGCGAGAGCCGCGCCAATCGTGCGCTTTTGATTGCTCGGGTCTATCCCCGAAAGCTCGCGCTGCGAGACATGCCGAACGCGCGCGTGGCCCCTGACGCAGACCAGCATGACAACAGCGAAGACGCACAAAACGAGCTTTTGGCCGACGAGACGTGCCGGTTGCGCGGGGTTTCCGAACCGATTCTTCCACCAGAGCCCGAATCGGGCCCGTCAAGGTGAAACATACTTCTCAAGTTGACTGACTTTTTCGATTGGTCTGGGGCGTGGGGAACAGGATTGAC
>CAYPZL010000254.1:0-6642 GCA_964415045.1 uncultured Pirellulales bacterium
ATGGAGATTAGGCTTATATTCTTCAAGGAAATCGTTGGTTTGATTTCCTTGAAGATCGGGCGCAATTTTCCCCTGACGCAGTATATGTTGTCTCGGGAGGAAAAATGAGGGAGAGCATTTTTCCTCCCTAAAGTAAGCCTAATCTCCATTTTGCAGAACTCCATTCACAAGAGTCGCGTTCACCACGATGATAGCCGAGATCACGCGGGCCGTCAAAGACGAAGGCTTCACGGCCCGCCGTTGGCACGTCACTGTGACGCCGTGGCGGCCCGCACCAGGGCGCCGTAGATCGCGTCGCGGTGGGCGGTGTCGCTCATGCTTTCGGGGTGCCACTGCACGAACAGGCCGAAGCCACCGCTGGTCCGCTCCAGCGCCTCGACGACACCGTCGGCGCTGCGGGCGACAATTTTCAGGTCCGCGCCCAACTCCTTGACCGCCTGGTGATGGTTGGAGAGGACCTGTGCTTCGGTCCCGCCCAGGATGCGGGCCAGGTCGCTGGCGGGCTCGATCTCGACGCGGTGGTAGGCCCGGTGGTCCACCTCCGTGCCGATTTGCGAAGGGATGTCCTGGATGAGGCTGCCGCCGGCGACGACGTTGGCAAACTGCATCCCGAGGCAGACGCCCAGCAGAGGCTTGCCGCCGTCCCACCAGCGCGCGATCAGCTTGCGTTCGAACTCGTAGCGCTGCCGACGCAGCGGCTCGGCCGTTTCGTGCGGCTGCTCGCCGTAGGCCGACGCCGGGACGTCGGCGCCCCCCACGAGCACCAGGCCGTCCAGCACCTCCAGATACCGCTTCAAAACTGTCTCGTCGTCTATCGTCGGCAGCACGAGCGGGACACCTCCGTTGTCCGCCACCGCTCGCACGTACGCGAAGTTGACCTGCGTCCGGGCCCACGTCCCGTCCTCGCTGACGTAGTACACGCTCGTGATGCCGATCAACGGGCTCGGCGGCGCCGCGCTGCGACAGCCCCCGACGATAAGAACCAGGCAAAGACCGAGGAACAACAAACGTCTTCTCATAACAAGCTCCCGGACACTCTACTTAAGCTCCGAACGAACGGCGGGTGGCAGCGTCAAGCGCAGCTTGGCGATGGCGCTTCACGCACGCAGCGTTTCACAGGCCGCCTTTGCCGCCGATGACGCCCTCGGGCCAGCGCAGCAGTGTGAGCGGATCGTGCGCGGGCAGGACGATGTCGGCCTGTGCCCGAATCTTCGCCATCGCCTCGCGGCACGCGAGCGGGTCGGGGCTGCGCGTGGGCCGGTTCCTTTCGATATTCTCGTACTTGTAGACAACGTCGCCGGTGAGCATGACCGGGCCCATGTGGGTCCGCACGAGCACGCCCAGGCTGCCGGCGGTGTGACATCCGAGAGGCACCGCCCGCACGCCGGGGGCGATCTCTTCGTCTGTCACGAGCTGCAGCGCCTCGGGTCGGCGCTTCAGGGCTTCTCTCACGTCGGTGGCCAGGCGCTCGGGCCCGCCGGCCCCCTCATATTCGCGCCGGCCGACGACGAACTTCGCATTCGGGAAGGCGTCGAAGTAGTCGTAGTGGTCCGCGTGCAGGTGCGTGACGATCACGTGGCTGACCTGAGCCGGATCGATGCCGTGGCGCTTCAGCGCCGCCGGCGTACGCTCCTGAGGCAGTTGTACGATACCGCCCGGAATATACTTCTGCGTCGAGCGCCCGAACTCCTCCGGATACTTGGGACCCGTATCGACGACGATCGGCCGCGGCCCGCCCTCGATGACCCACGCGTAGAGAAAGAACGTGCTCGTCTCCTCGCTGTCACTGTCTTGGAACGTGATATAGTCGCGGACCCGGCACTGGCCCACCTTGACGGCCCGGATCGTGTACTTCTGCGCCCCGGGCGCACAAGGCGGCCATCGGTCCAGAGTCCCGGGGTCGTGGCTGGGCAAAACAATGTCTGCCCGGGCGCGGACCTTCTCGATGGCGGCGCGGCACTGCTGGAGGCTGGTGTGCACGCCGGGAGGCACGTTGCGCTCGAAGTTGGCCAGCAGCGAGATCGTATCGCCGGTGAGCACCGCCCGGCCGTGCGCGGTATCGACCGAATACGCCATCGACCCCGGCGTATGTCCCCCGACCCAGAACGACTCGATGCCGGGAAGAATCTCCTCGTCCTCCACCAGCACGAGACGCCGCTTGCAGTCCGGGTCGTTGAGAAATGCGTGCATGAACGGTCCGTGACCCCAACTGGGGCTCTGGCCCGTCGCGCCTTCCCATTCCCTCTTGCCCACGTAGATCTTGGCGTTGTGGTACTGCATCACGTCGTCGACGTGGTCGAAGTGCAGGTGTGTAATCAGCACGTGGCCGATATCTTCGGGATTCAGGCCGAACTTGCGCAGTTGCGCCCGGCTGCTCTCGTGCTCGCTCTGCGTGATCGGCTCGGCCAGCACGTGGGCGGCCCCGCGATTCATCTCGGCCACGTTGGTCAGGCCCGCATCGACCAGGATCGGCTTGTCACCGCCTAAGATCAGCCAGATGTACAGGGCGTACTCGTACGTCTCCGTTTCCTTGCCACCATAGAAAGCATGATGGCCGGCGATCTTGCACACTCCGTTGCGCAGCGGATAGATCCGGTATTGTGGAGCTGCCGCCGCGGCGCTCAGGCCCGCCAGCACCAGCAAGACACTCGCCAGCCGGCACATTCCCCTTCCTTCCCACGTTCCCATGTCCACCTCGTGTCTTTCTGCCACTTGATCCGGCCGTCCCACCGCGACAACCGCTCGGCACGGCCCATTCGGCACGCCACAGGATACCGACCCCAGCCGAAAAGAGCAATCTCCGCCCGCCCGGCCGGGTCGCCGATGCTACGACTTCTCCTTGACTCTGCGGCCGCGCCTTGGTAGACTTGTTGTCGGTGTTTGGGCTGTCGTTGGGCACGAAGGGGGATTTTCATGGGGTGCCGCAGAGCGTTCACGCTGATTGAGCTGCTGGTCGTCATTGCGGTGCTCGCATTGCTGATGGCGATTTTGCTGCCGGCGCTGCAGCGGGCCAGGGATCAGGCACGCGACGTGGTCTGCCGGTCCAATCTCCGGGGGGCCGGAGCGGCCATCTTCATGTACCTCCAAGACAACGAGCACAAATGGCCCGACTTGCACCCCTACAAGACCAACACGAACGGCCACCTCTGGTGGGACGACAAGGGCAATCCGCTCAAGGCCGGCGACCGCCGCGCCTACTGGGGCATTGCCTTCATCGACTATGCAAAAGACAGAGAGCTCTTTGGATGCCCTTCGTTTCGCAACTTCTGCGAGATCATCGCCCAGGACCTGCTCTACGGCGGCGATCACCGCTTCATCTACACCTCGGCCTTCGGCGCCAACGGCTGGCTCAGCGAGGAGAAGACCACGCGTATGCCGCATCCCGCCGAGGTGCTCGTCGCCCACGATCACATGGAACCCAGAATGGAACACGGCAACCGGGCCGAACGCTCGGACATGCTCTTTCCCAGCCCCACCGGTGTGAATCTCACGCACTACCGAAAGGGCGCCAGCCGGGTGAGCTGGTATCGAGGCATCTTTCGCCACAACGTACGCTCCTCCGGCCAGTTCAAGACCGGAGGCACACTGAATATCCTCTGGCTGGACACCCACGTAAGCCGCCTAAGAGAAACCACCGGCGAGGGAGTCCTAAAACGCTGGTACGACCCCCTAAACAAAAACCCCTGACCCACCCGCCGCCCCAATCCGCCCGCTCCAATACAAGGCAGAAAATATCCCCGCGCCGTGACACACCCCACACGAACGAACCAGAATCCGTAGGCGTCCCTATCGTGAACCTCCCTCTCCGCTAGGTCCTTCCCTCCCGGGAAAAGTACGAAATTTGCCCCCTCCGATTCCCGAAGCAAGCCCCCCCTTGCCCCAGGCGCTCATTTGCTCTTTGCCTGATGCCACCAATTACTCACTACGTTGGCTACCTTCGTTTCCACAGATGGATGCTTCCATTTGTCGTAGAATCTGATATCTGCGCTATCTGGCTTTGGGGCTGGCATGTCAACCTGAATTCGCGAAGGTATCACTACCGCGTCTCCTATTATCAGTGCCTCGCCCTGCCGCAGGGACGGAAGCACATCAATCAGGTTGCTCAAGGCATCAGGCACGAGCTTCTTCACATATGCTTGATCAGTAGGATTGGTGAGTCGGAGGTTGACGAAGTTATTGCATTGGCTGACGATAGTCTCCGAGACTTCAGACGGTCGCTGACTGACAATCATTGCGCTAACACCGTACTTCCGGCCCTCCTTAGCAATTCGTTCGACAGCCTTTCGTGACGCTCGAAACGCACTGTCGCTTGCTTGAGGAAGGTAGCTGTGAGCCTCCTCAAAAACAACGAGTATTGGGAAGTCCTCCCTTGATTCGTTCCAGAAGTTGAAGTCGAATATCGTTCGAGACAGAAGCGATACAATGGCATCCCTGACATCCGACGGCGTGCCGCTCAGGTCAAGTATTGTAATCGGAGACACCTTCTCTCTTCCCAGCAGCTTTTTGAGAAGATCTTCGAGACTTGCCGACGTATTGAACGTTTGAGGGCGGAAGATGAAAGAGTACCTGTTGTCGCTGAGTTTGCTATCGAGCCTGAGAGCAAACCTGGTGAGCTTTCCATATAACGGGCCTTGTTTTTCCGCGTTTTTGCCTGGGACCATCTGTTTGTCAAGCGCTGTGACTTGGTCGTACACGGCGGTAATGTCGAAGTAGAGCGGCGTATCAACTGTCAGTACGTCCTTCAACTCCGGATTGTGTGCTTTCTTTGATTTGAGAACTTGGTCTCTGAAGACCATGATCTGGTTGTGTGCCGTAAACTCCGTGTGGTCTACAAACACAGACTGCAGTTCCTCAAAGTTCATCAGCCAATACGGTATTTCGAATTCAGGTGTGTGAAGACAGTTTGCGTCGGGGAACGCTGCGCTGTATTCATCGTGCAAATCGAATATGACGACATGCGCATGCTGTAAGGCAGCCGCCTTCTGCAAAATAGAAGCAACCGTACAGGACTTTCCCGCGCCAGTGGAGCCCAGAACTGCCACATGTTTGCTGAAGAAGGCGTTAGGGTCGACGTAAGCGCGCCGCCCCGCAAAAACCGCGATATCTCCAACTGAGAAATCATGCTCATTGAAGGCGCAGAAGATGCGCCCAAGGTCCTCCTTGTCCGTCATATAGACGGGGCTCTTGACGTTCGGATATGATGATACGCCCCTCTCGAATCTTCCTCCTTTGATCGAACCAAGGAGTTGTACGTCGAGAACTTTCTTATCTGCCGGAAGGGATATCTCTTCTTGCAGCGATGCCTTGTCGCCCAAGTCGGTCATACGTATCTGCACAACCATCGCGACAATCTGCATGGAACCTTCCGGAATGACCACATACGATCCTATCTGTCCAATGCTGTACACCTCTCCTTTATAATTGCGTGTGAGCGTATCCAGGTCATCGCTAAGGATTACGGTCGTCCTGCTTCCTGTTACTGCATATACTGAGCCAATGAGTTTATCCTGATCCATGCGGTGCTCCTTAAGACTTAGCAAAAGCATCTGCAAAAGAAGAAAAATCCCAAAGATCATTTCTGACCGAGTATCGTCTCCCTCCGATTATTGTCTCGTTTTCGCTAACAATCACCACGTTGCTTCCCGACGCGAAGGAGTCAAACGTAGGAAGCATATCCTTCGAAAGAACCACGAGGATAAACGTGTTATCCTTGAGGCATCGTTCAACGAGCGCTTTGATATGTGCGTCACCAAAGCCAAATCCAAGGCTGACGAGCACGGTCTGCTTTCTGTTTAGGATGTCGCTCATCCGCGTAAAAAGGTCTGAGTAGGGGCTTTGCGATACGTCCAGATATTTTTTCGGAGTCGGGAACACCATCAACTGACCTCGCTCGCGCTGCGCGCCAGATACCACCTTTGCCTCTCGGATTAGATCTCCGTCATATACCCAACTCACAGAACCATGCACCTTGTATAAGTAGAAAGCGGGGCAGAATGCGGCCCGCGTCTTTCCGGAACCGTACGGCTCAACAAATCGAGCGGGCCTGATCTCAAATTGCCCGGGATCGAAAGTGCGCGTTTGGATGCCGACAAATCCGTTGATACAATGGACTCTGGCCTGATCCGCTGCCCACTCAAATAACATGTCGTAGTTGGTGGTGAAGGTGTGAATCTGCTTCTTGGCACTCATCCGATTCTGGACTGCAACTACGAACTTCTCGTGTGCGTCTAACGAAGCGCTTTTGCTGCATTCGGCAAAAATGACATTGAGGATGTGGTCAACAGCCTTGCGCAAGTCGGCTTCGCTTACCTGTGAAAGATTCGGCGAGCGCAACTGACCAAAAAGCTTGTCCAACTGGTCTTCGATGGTACAAGCCGACGACGCCCGGAGGGCCTCGGCAATAGTTGGGTCACTCTGTGCTTCTCTGGCGGCTATCTCGACAAGCTCCTTCATGAGGGGATAGCCCGCAGCCTTCGAACTCCCCGCCCCAAAGAGAAAGCACACGTTGGGTGCCTTAAGCTTGTCAAGTACGACGCTTTCTATGTCGATGTTCTTCTGATGTTGCGCCACGATATTTGTGTCCGGGAACTAAGTAACTATCTCAAAAGGTTCAAGCGGTGCTGCCGGCGGTACCAGAGCAGG
>CAYPZL010000255.1:0-6624 GCA_964415045.1 uncultured Pirellulales bacterium
AAGGTTCCTACAGATGACTATCGGCCAAACCGGCCCTTTTGAGATAGTTACTTAGCGGCCTTTCCGCTGGCGGTGACCAGTAGTCCCTTGCCGGAGGGCTATGCGTTCGTGCTTGCCAATAGCCTCGTTCCGGCCGTGAAGCGAGCCGGCGGCCGCAATGCCTTCAACAGCCGCATCGCCGCCTACAAGCTTGGCTTTATGATGATCCGGAAGAACTTCCCCCAATACGCGCCCCGGCTCCAGTACCTCCGCGATGTTAATCCGGAGACGCTCGGCGTGGGCGAAGAGGAGATCTATCGCATCGTGCGGTCGTTGCCTGTCACTGCGACCCGCGTCGACGTCTTGCGGCTGCTGCCCGACTTGGAGGCCGAGATTCGCCAGACGTTCCGGATTCACGACGAGCCGGCAAAGGGGTATCCCATCCGCCAAATCTGTCTCTACGGGATTACCGAGTGCATCCGCGCGAATATGGTCCCCGACTGTCTGCGCCGAGGAGATATCAGGCAATTCGGCGAGCTGATGAGCATCTCCCACGACGGCGACCGCGTCTCGCGCGTCATTGACGACGAGAGGGTGCCCACGGACAACTCGTATCCGGACGAGCGCATCGACGCCCTGATCGACGATCTCCAGTCGGGCGACCCCGAGCGGGTCGAGCGAGCCCGCCTGTGGCGGCAGGGCGGGGGCTACGACGTCAGCTTGCCTCAGGTTGATGTGCTGGTTGACATCGCTCTGGCGACGCCGGGCGTTCTGGGCGCGGGCCTGGTGGGTGCGGGCATGGGCGGTTGCGTCGTGGCCATCGTGCAATCCGAACAGGCCCAGCAGCTCCTGCGCAACCTGGAGGAGCAATACTACGTCCCGCGAAACCTGGACGCAGCGGCCCACGTCATCACCCCGGTCGGCGGCCTGCACACCTTTACGTTGTAGCGGTCGGCGTCCGGACCCGGCGTCACTTCCGCGCCAGCAACGCGCCGGCCGGCTCGTCGAGGAACATAGAGCAGTTGGCGTGTTCGCGCAGGATCGAGGCCGGGCACTCCGGTGTCACGGGGCCCTCCAGGGCGTTCCTGACGGCCTCGGCCTTGCGCCGGTCGGGCACGGTGACGACGAGCTGGTTGCTCTTGAGGATCTGTCTGATGCTCATGGAGATGGCCTGCGCCGGGACCTGCTCGAGCGTTTCGAACCAGCCTTCGCCGAGCTGTTGCCTGCGGCAGCGCTCGTCGAGTTGCACCACGAGATAGGGCTCTTCGGTCTCGAAATCGGCGGGCGGATCGTTGAAGGCGAGATGCCCGTTCTCGCCGATGCCGATGCAGGCGACGTCAATCGGATGGGCCTGAATTAGCGTGCCGAGTCTTTCGCATTCCTGTGCGGGATCTTCGGCGTCACCGTCGACGAAGTGTGCGGCCTTCAGGACGCCGACCTTCTCGGCGAAACGCTCCCGCAGATACTTGCGGAAACTGGCCGGATGGTCGGGACCCAGACCGATGTACTCATCCAGATGGAACATGACGACCTTCGACCAGTCGATGCCTTTGGCCGCAACGAGATTCTCCAGCATCTCGAACTGACTGGCCCCCGTGGCAAGAATCAGATTGGCCTGCTCTCGCTGCGCGATGGCGTCGCGGATACCGGCCGCAGCCGCACCGGCAGCGGCCGATCCCATCTGTTCCTTCGTGGCAAAGATGTGTGTCTCCATCAGTAAGCTCCGATCCTTACAGCATTTGATTGAGATGATATGGTCCCCTGCGCAGGCTGTCAACGTCGCATGTCGCGGTATTGACGACGACAGGGCGTGACGGCCTCGAAGAATTCTCTTGCCTCCATCATGCGACAGCCCTTACAAATTGCCGGGGGAGACAGTCGTTGGAGGTATGCCATGAAGAGTCTGTTGGTGTCAGCGTTTCTTTGTGTCGGTGTGTTTTGTTCCTGCGTTGCCGTAGATACGGCCGGCGGCGCCTTGCCTGTTGACGAGTCCGTCCTGGCCACGCTCGATACCGCCCATCCGCGGCTCATGCTCAAGGACGCGGACCTGGGGCGATTGAAAGCGTGCTATCCGGAGGACCCGGCTCTGCAGAAGTGCTGGCGCGACGTGCAGAAGGATGCCGATGCCTGTCTGGAGAGAAAGCCGCTGGTCTACAGGAAAGTCGGCCCGCGATTGCTGAGTGTCAGCCGGGATTGTCTGCGGCGCATCTACGCGCTGGCGCTGGCGTACCGGTGGACCGACGAGGAAAAATACGCCGCCAGGGCCAGGGACAACCTGCTGGAGGTCTGTGCGTTCCAGGACTGGAATCCGTCGCACTTTCTGGACACGGCGGAGATGTCACACGCCGTCGGCGTCGGTTACGACTGGCTGTTTGACTACCTCGATGGCGAGGCGCGCGGCAAGATCAAAGCGGCTCTGATCGAGAAGGGCCTCAAGCCCGGATTGAAGGTGTACGAAGAGAACGGTTGGTGGGCCCGCAGCGAGCACAACTGGAACCAAGTCTGCAACGGAGGCATGATCGTCGGCGCGCTGGCCATCGCCGAGACCGATCCGAGCTACGCGCAGCGGATCGTTCCGGCCGCGGTCAAGTCGCTGCCCCGGGCCCTCAAGAGCTACGGGCCGGACGGCGCCTGGGGCGAAGGGCCCGGCTATTGGAGCTATGCCACGCATTACACCGCCTACGGGCTGACCGCACTGGAGACCGCCCTGGGCAATACGTTCGGGCTGCTGGAGATCGAGGGCCTCTCGAAGGCGGGCTATTTTCCGATTTACACGACCGGTCCTACGGGGCTGTATCTGAATCTGGCGGACGTTGGCGAGAGAAGCTCCCGCAGGCCCATGCCCTGCATGTTCTGGCTGGCCCGGACGTTCAACAACCCGCTCTACGCGTATTGCGAGCACGAGCAGATTGAGAAGCGTTCCGCCGGTGCGGCCCATCTTGTCTGGTACACCGCCAGGCCTCCGGCGCGGGCGGCCCGGCGGCAGCTTGACCGCTACTTCGACGGTCCGGTGGAGGTCGCCGTCTTTCGCAGCGCGTGGGACGATCCCAATGCGCTCTTCTTCGGCATCAAGGCGGGATACAACCAGGTCAACCACGGTCATCTCGACTTGGGCAACTTCGAGCTTGACGCCCTCGGCGTGCGCTGGGTGCGCGACCTGGGCTCGGACAATTACAACCTGCCCGGCTACTGGGACGGGAAGCGCGGCGGCAAGCGCTGGTCCTACTATCGGCTCAACTCGGCCAGTCACAACGTCCCCATGCTGGGCGGCGAGAATCAGGACCCGCTGGCCAGGTCGTCCTTTGTCAAGATCGAGACCAATGTCGAGAGGCCCCGGGCTATCGTGGATCTGACCGAAGCGTATAGCACGTTCGCCAAATCGGTTCGGCGTGGTGTCACTCTGATGGATCGCAAGGCGGTGATGGTTCAGGACGAGTTCGAGCTGAAAGAATCCTGTGACATCGCCTGGGGTCTGACGACCGATGCCCGGATCACGTTGCGGAAGGAATGGATCGCCGAGCTGGACCTTGGCGGCAAGACGCTGGTGGCGCGGGTGCAGGCCCCGTATCACGCGCCCTTCAGTATCGAGTCGGCCGAGCAGGAGAGCCCCCAGAGGTCGAACAAGGGAGTCAAGCGTCTGGTGATTCGCGTGCCGAAGGCCGAAGGAAAGGTTCAGATAGCCGTCCTGTTCTCGCCGGTCTGGCCGGACGGATGGATCAGCAGCACGGGTATGAAACCGCTCGCTGAGTGGTGATGCGAGTTTTTGGCTACTTCGTGCGCGGTGTCATCCTGAACGCAGCGTAGCGGAGCGAAGGATCTGGGCTGCAGGTTTGAAGTGCTTCCCGTTCGCAGGCCAGATCCATCGCCCTGGTGCGGCTCAGGATGACAAAGTCTTATCGCGCAAGAGTTTTTCGAACCGTAAGAGAAGCAATAGACTCGATTGCGGTGGATTGAAAACAAGGAGATGAAATGATGGGGCGACGAGTAGGCAGTTGCTTGTTGTGTGCGTTTGTGGTCGTGGCGATATGGGGCGGCGCAGCCTGTGCCGATCAGGCCGACGAGCCTCAACTGTGTGTGGGAAACTATCAGAGCGAGGAGCAGGCCAAGGCGCAGTTGGCGCGATTCGCCGAGACCTATACGAGCCTGTCCGAATGGCGGCAGCGTAAACAACGGATTCGCCAATGCATTCTCCAGGGGGCCGAACTATGGCCTCTGCCCGCCAAGTGTCCGTTGAATCCAATCATTCACAGCAGGCGGCAGTACGACGGGTACAGCGTCGAGAACGTGGCCATCGAGAGCCTTCCCGGCGTGTTCGTCACGGGCAGCTTGTATCGTCCGACGAAGGGGTCCGGCCCGTTCCCGGCGGTGATGTGCCCGCACGGGCACTGGGGCAAACCCGACGATTACGGACGGTTCCGTCCCGACATGCAGAAACGCTGCGCCGCGTTCGCCCGCATGGGGGCCATCGCGTTTTCGTATGACATGGTGGGGTACGGGGATTGGGCCAACGCCGGCTGGAAGCATCGCCGGCCGAAGGTCCTCAAACTCCAGCTCTGGAACAGCATTCGCATTCTCGATTTCCTTACCGCTCGCAAAGACGTCGATTCCGCTCGCATCGCTGTCACCGGTGCTTCCGGCGGCGGAACGCAGACCTTTCTGCTGACCGCCGTGGACGACCGTGTTGCGGTCTCGGTTCCGGTGGTCATGGTCTCGGCCCACTTCTTCGGCGGCTGCGTGTGCGAAAGTGGCATGCCCATCCATAAGAGCCGAAACCATGAGACCAACAACACCGAGATCGCCGCGCTGGCGGCGCCGCGACCGCAGTTGATCGTCTCCGACGGTAAGGACTGGACCAAGAACGTCCCGGACGTTGAGTTTCCCTACATCCAGAGCGTGTACCGTCTGTACGGAGCCGAGGACCGCGTCGAGTTCTGGCACCTGGCGAATGAGGGCCACGACTACGGTCGCTCCAAGCGCATCGGCGTCTACAAGTTTCTCGCCAAACACCTGGGGCTGCAATTGGCCGAACTGATCGACCGCGACGGCGCGATCAACGAAGATTTCGTGGTCATCGAGGAAAAAGAGAAGCTCTACGTCTTCGGCCCAAACCACCCCAGACCTTCCCACGCCGTCGGCCCAGGCACCACGGATCTGTCGTGGAATTGGTAGTTGCGGGGGACTGCTTAACAGGGTGGTTTTGCCTTTCGTTAGTTGTTGGTGTGCAATTTACTCAAACCGCCTGTTTTGCGGCATCGTCCTTTGATAGTGGATTGGGTCTTCCTTGAAGAAAAATTCCTGGCTATGTTGGCTTTGTGGCCATAGAAAGATGAGCACCGTAGGAGTTTTTCGGTAGATTGATTTGAAGATTGTCTTTGACGGACACCCCATGCTTATGAGATGATGCTTTGGTGGTGCATGTTTTACGGTGGGGTACGTGCTCACCCTCCAAGAGTTAAATCCTCGCAGGCGAGAAAGGAGTGTGGAAAAATGTGGCGAGAGCGGAATGTGGCAGTTGTGTGTATCTTGAGTATTTTTCTTGCGTTTTTTGTCGGCGGATGTCCCCCGCAGCGCACGGCGCAAACAGTTGTGATCCAACTCGTGGAACCGAGGCCTGTTGTTACCGAGGAAGGCGTGAAGCTTGAAACTGCAGTGGGGAAGACTGTTGCTTACAAGGAGGTCATCGAGAGCTCACCAAACGTCAAGAGCGTCACCCGCATTACGGAGAACGAGGACAAGAATGTTGTGATCGGTCCACCGATTTTGTCACCGACGGATGATGTCATGGTGTATTGGATGATGCCAATTGAGATCGTTCGTGATGAACACACCGGTGTTCGGCTCACGCGGAAGAGCAATCTCTACAGGCAGACGATTGGGTCCCTCGCACGAACCCGACTGACTCAGGGCAAGCGGACGGACCTATTCCCAGCTTTTACGCCGGACGGGCAGAACATCATTTTCAGTTCGAATCGGACCGGACCGAATCCGACACTGTGGCGTATCAGCCTCGCTGGCGGCGGTGGCATTACGAGGCTTACAGCCACTCTCGCAGAGGACTATGCGCCTTGCGTTTCTCCGGACGCGAAATCTATCGTATATACTTCCAATCCTCCCGGGGCGGAGGAACCGCAACTGTGGAAGATCGATGCGAACGGCTTATTGCCGACACAACTACGGGTCGGACGGTCGCCACAGGTTTCTCCCGATGGAGCGAAAGTTCTGTTCGTGCGAAGAGATCCCGAATGCGCGAGAAAACAGTTGTGGGTCATGAAGATGGACGGCACCGGGGAAACTCAACTGACAAGCAATACAGATTTTGATGTCGATCACGCCAGGTGGTCGCCCGATGGAGCGAAGATAGTCTATGCTTCGGATGCCGGCGTCGAATCACACAAGAGACACAATTTCGACATATGGATGATGGACAGCGATGCGACGAATAAGACGCAGCTAACCACGAACGGTTCTCATGATGACAGCCCTTGCTGGGATCGTACGGGTAAGTTCATCTACTTCCGGTCCAATCGAGGGGGAACTTGGAACATTTGGAGGTTTGAATTGGTCGCGCCTTGATGTGTGATTCGAGCCTGTGGTATTTACTCAAGTTGACTGACTTTTTCGATTGGTCTGGGGCGTGGGGAACAG
>CAYPZL010000256.1:0-6551 GCA_964415045.1 uncultured Pirellulales bacterium
ACCGCATCAACCCGACAGAACGCAACCAGCAAAAACATACTCGTTGCTACTTAGATTGGAGACCATCCCTCCGGCTAGTCGCCCAAACAGTCCGAGGTACCCGCCACCTTTGATACGGAGATTGCTGATCACATGACCATTACCCTCAAAGGTTCCGCCAAATGAAGGAATAACGGCCATAGACCAAGTCATCCCTGAAAGGTCCAGAGACGCCTCCAAACGGTAGTGGGCCGCGGGCTCAAACCACACCGCGCCCAAGTCGTATACGCTTCGAATCAAATACGGTTGTTCTGCTGTTCCCAGGCCCTCGGGGATCATCGGGCCGTCGCCCTCAAGGTATTTCAGACGCGGATAGCTGCCGGATGCGATGTCCCAGTAGTCACAGGTTCCGTTGGATATCTCGCCAGCAAAATCCCAACCCGCACCGAGGAAGGTGTTGATCTCTTGCATTTCGGCCGTAAGCAGGCCAGTTCCTCCAGCGCTGGCGGTTTGGCCTGAAGCATCTATATCCCAGAAGCTGGCATTGACGCTGTCGATGCCCCGGCCGACCAGGCCGCCAGTGTTCTCATCCCCTGTGACCAACCCCGCGCTGTAGCCCCAAGAGATGCTCCCGCCATTGTAGCCCACGAGCCCACCGACGTCTTCGCTTCCTGTGACCTGGCAGGTACTGCAACTCATTGTGATGCCACTCCCGTGAAGTGTCGCCGCCGAACTCGTGCTCTTGCCGTTGTGTCCGGCAAGGCCGCCAACGCAGCTTCCGGTTGCGCTGACCGTGCCGCTGCTACAAGTTTGTGTCACCATGCCACCGTTCGCACCTATGAGACCACCCACATGTTCGTTCCCTGAAACGACGCCACTACTGTAGCACAGAGTGATAGTGCCCCCGAAGACACCCCGACTGGAACCGACAAGGCCGCCGACGTCCCAGTAACCGTGCCCGTGGCGTGGCTCCCGGTGATACTGCCGTCATTGATACCCACGAGGCCACCGATATAGCCGCCAGTTCCGCGGACGGAGGCGCTACTGCAGCTGCCAGTGATACGGCCCCCCTTGTGGCTGCCGATAAGATTTCCGACTGAGCCGCTGTTCCCCACCAAGCCACCGACGTAGTGGTCTCCACCAACGGTGCCGGTGCTGCAGCAATGGGTCACGGTCCCTCCGTCGCACAATCCCACCAAGCCACCCACACGAGAGCCGAAGCCGAGCACATCAACATTTACAACCGTCAGGTTTCTGATGTCGCCTCCTGACGTGACCCGTCCAAATAGGCCCAGGCATCCGTCGCCCTCAATAGTCAGCCGCAGAATGCTGTGGCCGTCGCCATCAAAGACTCCTACGAAAGGCTCTCCCTCGATCGTGGTACTATATCCGCTCCGTTCGACTGTCACCGGTGCAATAACAGCCCGGTCAAACACCTTTCCTCCCGGCAGGTTTGGGTCCAAGTCAATATCGGCGGTGAGGATGAAGTGCTTGTCGTAGTCGTCGGGCGTCTCACCGAGGGCGATCAGGTCGGCGGCTGTGGCGATCTGGTACGGATCGTCGGCCGTGCCGCTGCCGCCGGAGTATTGGGCTTGAGCGGGAACGATGAAAAGGCACGTGGTCAAGGTCAGAAGTAAGGCTCTCATGGTCTTCAATCCTCCAATATCAAGTCAACCGATCAACACTTCTCACACCGCTGACAATACTTCTCTCACCAAGCATGCCAAGAAACCGCCAACAATGGCACCTCTGAACCTTGGCGATCTTTGCGTCTTTGCGAGATATCCAGTTCCTTCGCCATCCGCGTCCATCTGCGGTTCCAAGGGGTTCTGTGGTGGGCAACGATCCCATGCGATCAGGAAAGGGATTATAGGAGGGGTTCGGGCAAGCCTGACGAGTCCCATGTTCTGGTCCTCCAGACCCCCCGGTTCCGTTTGGGCTGCCCCAAGGCAGCCGTCTCTCGGTGCCGATGTGAGCGGAGGAAGCTCTTAGCCAGCATTCTTCCTCCGTTTCACGGCTTTTAGTGTACCACCAGGACACCGCTTACGTCAACAACGAAACGCAGGCAAAAAAACAAGGTTTCCCCCCAGAATTGGCCTTGACGCCGGAAGGACCTTCCTATATGATGGATACAGAACGAATGCGATGGAATTGCGACAGGAAGCACAAAACCACCAATGACGGTCTGCCCGGCCGGTGCCGGGAAATCCTAAATCCGAAACCCTAAATCCTAAACAAATTCGAAATGCGAATGACCGAAACAGACCAGCGCGCGCCAAACGAAGCCAATCCAGGCGATTGGGGATTCGAGATTGGGGATTCGAGACCGGGGGAGCCGGGCGTGTCAAACGAACCCAATTTGCCGGGGCCGGGCGGGCGGAAGATGGGGAGCGGGCGCGCCAAACAAAGCCAATTTCGGGGCTGCCGGGCCCCAAACGGGGATACGGCGTGCGAAACGAAGCCAATTTGCCGGGTGGCGGGTTGGGCCGGCGCGCGGGTACGTGTCAATGCCCGCCGTGCGGACAGTGGCCGGTGTAGTACCATTCGGGGACGTCGTCTCCCGTGGTTTCCTGGAGAGGCGAGACGTGGGCGTCGAGCCAGAGGATGTTGGCGCGGCCCCCGGTCTTGTAGGCGTCGCTGGAGCGAATGCTGTGCCGGAAGATGCCGCGGTAGAATCGCGAGCGGTGCCCGCCTTCGCGATAGTGCCTCAGATTCATGGTTCCGGGCCCGTCGTTGTGGAACATATCATTGCTGCCCTGCTCGATCTTGGGCTCCACGTGGTCGTGGCAGACAATGAACTGGTTCTGATGCCGAATCGCTGTCGTCGTGCCCCTGAGATCGTTGATCTCGGGATCCCAGAAGAAGTAGCGATTGAGGGAATAGGCCGCATGGTAGATCAGCTCCGGATCCTCGTCGTAGATCAGCTCGGCCACACTGCGATAGCTGGGACACCCGAAGACCTTGGTCTCTTTGATATAATCCGCATACGCGACACCCCAGTACGCTCCGCCGTCGGTGGTTCTGCGTATCTTGCCGGCGGCGTCGTACCAGAAGAACCCGTTGGTCCTGTTGTTGTCGGCCGGCTTGAAATCGTTGTCCTGCAGAAACATGGTCAATGCCAGCCCCACGTTGCGCAGATTGGACCGGCAGCTTATCTCGCGGGCGCTTTCCTTGGCTTTGTGCATGGCAGGCATGATAATGGCCATCAGCAGCGCGATAATAGCAATGACGACAAGAAGCTCGATCAGCGTAAATGCTCTCGATGTGCGGCCCATGGTTCTCCTCGCGAGTTGCAATACTGCCTCATTTCGACCGGCTCGCCGGCACGCGCGTCGCCACCGATACCCCGGCGACACACCATGCATTATACCCGGTCCGCAGGGGAACAACAAGACCGCTACCCAAGAAAAACGCCCAAAGCGTCGAAGATGGTCTTCTTCCGGGAGTTTGCCTTTCCGGTGCCCCAAAGGCCCCTGGAACGTCAACGCCACGGAAGCGGACGGCGTGAATGCGGCACCGTGTCCGTGGCCCTTGCAGGCTGGGAAATACGGTTCGGCCGGGCAGCGTGGCTTAGTTCTTGTTGAGCGGATCGTACCAGCGTTTGAGCACGCCCTCGCCCGTGGTTTCCTTGATGCTGCTAACGTGGCCGTCCAGCCACAGGACGTTCAAGCTCCCACCGGTCTCGAACCGGCTGCGCGACCGAATGTTGTGCCGAAATATCCCCCGATACCAGTTCGCGCGGCCGCCGCCCTCACGATAATGCGTGAGGTTGATGCCGGTGGGGCTGGGGAACAGCATGTCGGAGTTCCCGGAGTTGGCTCCATTCTCGATTCTCGGCTCCATGTGGTCGTGCGCGACGATGATCTCGGCATGATGCGGCAGACGCACCGTGTTCTCCTTCGTCAGCCAGCCATTGGCGCCGAAGGCGGAGGTGTAAATAAGCTCGTGGCTTCCTCCGTACAGAAGGTCCTGCGCAATCGTCTCGCAGAAGTTGCGGAAGGCCGCACAGCCGAAGACCTTCCTCTCCTTGACGTAATCGAAATAGGCGATGCCCCAGTACGCACGGTCGTCGCCCGCCTCCAGGGGCCGGCCTGCGGCATCCCACCAGAGATGGCCGTTGCAGTTGTTCGTGTGCGTGTACATATCGGGCATCTTGTAGTCGTTGTCCTGCAGGTACATCAATATGCCCACACCCACGCTTTTGAGGTTCGCCTTGCAGGCCTGGTCTCGCGCCTGCTCCTTCACCCGGCTCAGAGCGGGCATCAGAATGGCCATAAGTATGGCAATGATGGCGATAACTACAAGAAGCTCGATCAATGTGAAGCCCGATCTTCTACCCAAGGTCGTTCCTCCTTCCCCACGTGCGAGGATTCAAAAGGCCAGCCACCTGGACAAACACGGCGTCGATCACAGACGCGTGCCCAGTGTGATTATAGCCCATGCCACCGCCGATGGCAACCTTTCGCGGTCAAATTAGAGAAAAAAGGAATCCCCTATTCCCGATGGCTCCACGGGAAAGAAGACGGCGGTCTTCCGGAAAGATCGACCTTCAACTCGCCCGTTTCGTATGTTCGAGGGCTTGCCGCATCACGGGTCTCAGGGCCCTGGTCCAGACGGCGTAGCCTTTGGCGTTGAGGTGCAGTTGATCCTTGAGGAAAAGGCCGTTGTCGGGCGTGCCGTCGGAGGTCAGGAGCGGCCTCGCCAGATCGGCGAAGAACAACCTCTCGTCCTTCCGCGAGAAGTCACGAATCAAATCGTTGGCCTTGTCCATCTCGCGCCAGAGCGACCAGCGTCGCCCGCTGGGCTTGATGGTAATGAAGACGATGGAGGTCCGGGGCAGCCTGGCGTGGACCAGGCGTACGAAGCGCTGGTAGTCGGCCAGGACCCGCCGGGGCGATTTGCCGCCGGCGACGTCGTTGTCCCCGGCGTAGAAAACGATCATCTTCGGCGCATACGGCAGAACGATCCGTTCGGCGAAGTGGATCACGTCGGAGATGTGCGAGCCGCCGAAGCCACGATTGATCACGGGCAGATCGGGAAACGACTCGTGCGTGCGCCACATGCGGATGCTCGAGCTGCCCACAAAGAGGATAGGCTCGGCGGGGACGGCGTTCTTGCTGTCCCAGGTCGCAAAGCTCTCGATGTCTTTGGCGAACCGGTTCGGGTCCGGATCGGCCGGCCCGTCTCCCTCGGCGTAGCACAATGTTGCGCCGGCCAGCAAGACCCACAGGACCATCTGCTTGCGTATCACGGCGTTGCCTTTCCAAATCGCACCATCAATCGGTTCAAGACCAGGATGATAAACGAGACCACGAACCGGTGCCAGGCAAATTCGCAACCTCCCAGTGGATGGTTGAAAATTGAGCCGCATTCGTGGACAATACGGTCGTTCAGACGGACGTCATAACGGTGGGGAGTCGACATGAGCGACGTCACGCGCATACTGAACGCGATCGAGCGGGGGGACGCCAGGGCTACGGACGAACTCTTGCCGCTGGTCTACGAGGAATTACGCCTGCTTGCGGCCCAGAAGCTCGCGAAGGAGACTCCCGGCCAGACACTCCAGGCCACCGCCCTGGTCCACGAGGCATACATCCGATTAGTGGGAGACGAGCCCCAGAACTGGAACAGTCGCGGGCATTTCTTCGCCGCGGCCGCCGAGGCCATGCGCCGGATTTTAGTCGAGAACGCTCGGCGCAAGAGAAGCGCCAAACGGGGAGGCAACCAACGAAGGGTCGATCTCGCCGGGTCCGAGCCCGCCGGACCGGCTACCGCTGATCCGGACAGCCTCATCGCCCTGGACGAGGCTCTCGAACGGCTGGCCCGCATCGACAGCAGGAAGGCGGCCCTGGTCAAGCTGCGCTATTTCGCCGGATTGACCATCGAACAAACCGCGCAAAGCCTGGATATTTCGCCGGCGACGGCCAAACGCCTGTGGACGTACGCCCGCGCGTGGCTCGTTCGGGAAATGGACGGGGCGCAATAGCCACGTCGCCGGCGACCGAAAAGTCCCGTATTTTGGTCTTTTTCCCGAAATTCGTGAGCCGACGCGGCCATCGATTTCGCACTGTCAAATGGAGTCCCTGAAGGTTGGAGCGGTTCGCCCATGCAGCAGAATGAGGAGACAATCTTCGACGCCGCCCTGAAGTGCAAGAGCTCTGCCGAGCGAATTGCCTATGTGGCAAGGGCCTGTGGAAACGATGCGAGGTTGCGTGCAGACGTGGAGGCCTTGCTCCGCGCGCACGACTCGCAGTGCATGCTCGACGAGCCTGTCCTGGTGCACGAGACGATGTCCGGGCCCCTGCCCTTGAGTGAAGGCCCCGGCACGGTCATCGGACGGTACAAGCTCCTGGAGAAGATTGGTGAGGGCGGGATGGCGGTGGTCTACATGGCCGAGCAAGAAGAGCCCATCCGCCGCAAGGTGGCCCTCAAGATCATCAAGTTGGGCATGGACACGAAACAGGTCATCGCGCGTTTCGAGGCCGAGCGACAGGCCCTGGCGATGATGGACCATCCCAATATCGCCAAAGTCTTCGACGCCGGCGCGACCGAAACGGGCCGGCCGTACTTCG
>CAYPZL010000257.1:0-6520 GCA_964415045.1 uncultured Pirellulales bacterium
CCCTGGCCCTGGCCGTTTGCCAGCGTCTTGTTTGGGTTTTGGCCTCGCTGCCGGGAGGGATTATCCATCTTCTCGGGGCGCACCTGCCGCGCGAGATTTTTGTTGACGGTGAAAGTCCCGTAAATTAAGCTTTCGACGTTAGATAGGACGTTGTATCCCCGGCGCAGGCGATTGAGGCGGGGGTTTTCGTTTGTGGCAGCAAAGGGCTGCTGTTGCGGCATGACTATAACAAGGCGTTTCAAGAGCTACTTCCTGCGTGGTTTGGCGGTTTTGCTGCCGACGATGCTGACGATATGGATTCTCGCGTGGGGCTACGGCCTGATTCAACGGAACATCAGTGTTTACATCAACCGGGGGTTGGTTTGGTTGATCATGCAAGTGCAGGGGGCCGACGGCCTGGCGCAAGAGGACCTGGAGCGCATCCTCGTGGAAGGGGCGGCCGGCTCGGTGGTGGGCTTCCTGATCGCTCTGATGCTGATCTTTTTGGTGGGGGCGGTGCTGGCCAGCGTGGTGGGCAAGGGGCTCTGGCGCATTGTCGAGGCCTTTATCGGGGGCACGCCGGTGCTGCGGCGAGTGTACCCGTACGTCAAGCAGGTGACCGACTTCGTCCTGACCCAGGAAGAGCAGAAGAGGATGTTTTCGCGGGTGGTGGCGGTCGAGTACCCGCGCAAAGGCATCTGGTCGATCGGTTTCGTCACCGGCTCGGGGCTCAAGAAGATTACCGACAGCATTCAGAAGGAGTTCCTGACCATTCTGATACCGAATTCGCCGACGCCGATCACCGGCTACGTGATCGTGGTGCCGAAGGAGCAGACCATCGCTCTGGACATGACGATTGAAGAGGCCTTTCGGTTTGCCATCAGCGCCGGCGTGATCGCGCCCGACAGCCAGCGGGTGATGAACCTGCCCGCTGGCGAGGCGGACGTGCAGCAGGGGTGACAACAACTGAGGTGGATTCTCACTTAAGGAGACGAACGTTGCTTTTCAAGATTTCGGGTAAGCACATAAGTATTACGGATGCCATTCGAGCGCACGCCGAGGAGAAGACGGGCAAGCTGCCGCGCTACTACAACGGGATCAACCAGGTTGAAGTGGTGATCGACGGAAGCGACGGCGGCAACAACATCAGCGTCGAAGTCATCGCGCGGGGCGAGCACAGCAATATTTTTGTGGCCACCGAGGCCGGCGAGGACGCCTACCAGTGCATCGACCTGGCCGTGCACAAGCTCGAACGGCAGTTGCGAAGGAAGAAAACGAAAGAAAGAGACAACAAGCATACCGGCGGGCGTGAGAGTGCATAGTTTCGCGCGTCTCGTCGCTGCGTCGTATTATTGGACGAGTGGTATTACCCATTGGGCAGGCTGCAAAGGATGAGATTTCAAGATTTTGTGTGTTTCGAAGGGACGATTCCTGAGTTGGGGACCGTAGAGCGGGACGGGGCGATCGAGGCGTTGGTTTCGGCTTTGGCCGAGGCCGGGCGAATTCCCAAAGAGTCCTCTCAGGAAATTGCCAAGGCGGTGATCGACCGGGAAAACGAGGCCAGCACGGGCATGGGCAAAGGCGTGGCGATCCCGCACGTCAAGCATTCCGCCGTAGACAGTGTCGTGGCCGCGATCGGCCAGAGCGATGCCGGGATCGATTTCAAGGCCCTGGACGAGCAGCCGGTCTACATGGTCATCCTGCTCATCAGCCCGGCGAATAATCCGGACAATCACCTGCAGGCCATGGAGCTTGTGTTCAAGCACCTTCAGAAAGAGAAGTTTCGCAAGTTCCTTCGGCAGTGCCGGACGCGCGAAAGACTGGAAGACCTGTTGAAGGAAGCGGATGAGAACCCCTCGTGGTGAGCCGGGCCGAGCAAGCTATGAGGTGGGAGAGGCCCGAAATGCAAACGGGAGAAGGAATATTGGAAAACCTAGTTTGCGAGACAAGTGTTGAGATCAAGAACGCCGAGGGTCTGCACATGCGTCCGGCCATGAAATTCGTGGACCTCGCCAGTCAGTTCGAATGTGAGATCAGCGTCAGTAACGATGAAATGAAAGCCGATGCCAAGAGTATTATGGAGATGAGCATGCTGGCGGCGACGTACGGGACCCGCCTGAGCCTCAAAGCCGAAGGCGCCCAGGCCCAGGAGGCCGTCAAAGCGCTGAAGGAGCTTGTCGAAGTGCGCATGTTCGACGAGCCGCCGCCGGAAGGGGCAGGTGCGTAGGCACGAACATGGAGATTAAGAAGGGAATAGCTGTTTCGCCGGGCATATCGATCGGCACCTGCCTGATCATCGATTCGGAGGACTACCGAATCCCGCACCGGCAGATCCTCCCCTCCCAGCGCATAACGGAGGTGCAGCGGGTTCGCAACGCCTTCCGCGACGCGGCCCAGGAGCTCACCGAGCTGGAGCAGGCCCAGGACGACACCGGGGGCGGGCGCATCAAAGACATCTTCGCGGTGCATTTGCGTTTCCTGCGCGACCGGAGCCTGCGTCGCAAGATCACGGATCTGGTTCACGCCGAGTCGGTGACGGCCGAATACGCCGTCTCCACCGTGCTGCGCCAGATCGCCTCCCAATTCACCAACGTCAGGGATGCCTACATCAGCGAGCGGGCCGCCGACATTTACGACATCGAGCGGCGCCTGCTGCGACAGCTCCTCGGCCACAAACGTGAAGACGTGGAACGTCTCAGCGAAGAAGTGATCGTGATCGCGCGGGAGCTGAGCCCGACACAGACGGCGGGCTTCAACAAGAAATTCGTCAAGGGCCTGGCCTCGGACGCCGGCGGACGGACGAGTCACGCCGCCATCGTGGCCCGGTCGTTGGGAATTCCGGCCGTGGTGGCTCTCGAGGATCTCACCGAGATGGTCCGGGGAGGCGATACCGTCATCATCGACGGCAATCGCGGCATCGTCATCGTCAATCCGGACGCCGAGACCGTGGGGGAATACGAGAAGTATTCCCGCGATTTCGTCGCCCTGGAGCACAAGCTGGACGCCCTCCAGACCAAGCCCGCTCTCACCCGCGACGGCGTCCGAATCACCCTCCTGGGCAACATCGAGTTTCCCGACGAGGCGCAGGTCGTCCTGGAAAAGGGCGGCGAGGGGATCGGTCTCTACCGGACCGAGTTTCTCTACCTCAACCGCCCCAACGAGCCGACGGAGGAGGAGCACTACCAGGCGTACGCCGAAACGGTGCGCGTCTTCCGCGAGCGTCCGGTCGTGTTTCGGACCGTCGATCTGGGGGCGGACAAATACACGCAGAGCCGCCGCTGGGCGCCCGAGCCGAACCCGTTCCTGGGGCTCCGTTCCATCCGCTATTGCCTGAAGAATCTCACGATGTTCAAGCGGCAGCTCCGCGCCATTCTCCGCGCGTCGGTGCTGGGACAGGTCAAGATCATGTTCCCCCTGATCACCAACATTCAGGAGCTGATGCAGGCGAAGATGATCCTGCACGATGTCATGGAGGATCTGGATGAGGAGTCGATCCGGTACAACCGGGATATCGAGGTGGGGATCATGATCGAGACGCCGTCGGCGGCGCTGACGGCGTCGACGCTGGCGCGGGACACGGATTTCTTCAGTATCGGAACCAACGATCTGACGCAATACACGCTGGCGGTGGACCGGGGCAACGAGCTGGTCTCGACGTTGTACTCAGCGGCCGATCCCGCCGTGCTCCGCTTGATTCGCATGGTGACTCAGGATGCGCACAAGGCCCAGATCGGCTTGTCCGTCTGCGGAGAAACCGCCTCCGAGCCGGAGTACGTCATGCTCCTGCTCGGCATGGGGATTCGCACCCTGTCGCTGACGCCGCCGATGATACCCGAGATCAAACAGGTCATTCGGTCCGTCACGTTGGAGGAATGCCACAAGCTGACGCGCAAGGTGGTGGGGATGAACTCGGAGAGACAGATTTCAGGCTATTTGCGCAGCGCCGCGCGCAAGATCCTGCCGGAGGCATATTGATTGTCCGAGGATGCGAGGAAGGAAACGACAGGCTATGGGGGAGCCGTGGCCCCGATGAAATGGGAACGCTCCTCTCTTGAAAGAGATGAAGATCGAGACATTGAATGACGATTCTCCGTGTTCTTCGGGGGCAGCGGAGGTCTGGCCCGCAACGAATGCCACGGCGGCGGTGCGTTTTCGCTTGGGCGGGCGGCTCCGGTATCTCTCGCACGCCGAGACGATGCGTCTCTGGCAGCGGGTATGCGCCCGCGCGGGGATCTGCGTCAAGTATACCCAGGGATTCAATCCCCATCCGAAAATGTCTTTGCCTCTGCCTCGCGCGGTGGGGGTGGCCTCGGAGGACGATTTGCTGGTCCTGAGACTGCGGGACGAGCGTGGTCTTCCGCACGGCCCGGAGGGCCCCGTTTCCTGTGCGGCCTGGGAGGCGTGGACGAGAGAATCGCTGCGTCGGGCGGTGCCCGATGGGATCGAGATTCTCTCGGTGCGGCTGATGGCGTCGGGAGTGTCGTTTCGCTGCGACGGGGCCGTCTACGAGTTCCCCTTGCGTCGCCTTGGCCCCGAGGGGGCGGACGAGCGCAGCAGGAAAGTCGAGTGGGTGTTGACAAGCGAGCGCCTGATGGTAGAACGGAAGTCGCCGAAAAGTCGTGACGTCCGTTCTATCGACGTGAGGCCTTTTCTCAAGTCGATCGGGCTGGAAGACGATTGCCTCACGGTGGAATGTGACGTGACGGCGTCCGGCTCGGTGCGCGTGGACGAGATGATGCGGATTCTCGGGGTCGGAGCGGGCGACCTAGCCGGGCCGATCCGCCGGACTCGCGTCCGCTGGAGCCTCGCGTAACCGGGAAACAACGAAGAAACAACGCGGGCTGCGGCCCGATATAAAGGATATAGAATATGTCAAGAGAGATGCTTATCAATGTGGCCGAGAGCGAGGAATGCCGCGTGGCCGTCGTCGAGAAGGGCTCTTTGGAAGAGCTGTACGTCGAGCGCGCCAGCCTGGGGACCCACGTCGGCAATATCTACAAGGGCCGGGTCGTCAACATCGAATCCGCGATCCAGGCCGCCTTTCTCGATATCGGGATCGAGAGGAACGGATTCCTGCACATCAGCGACCTGCACCCGAGGTACTTCCAAAAGGGCAAGGGCAACGTCCTGGAAAACATCGGTCGCCGGCAGGCCCTTAAGGATCGTCCCCCCATCCAGAGCTGTCTGCGCCGGGGCCAGGAACTGGTGGTCCAGGTCACCAAGGAAGGGCTCAAGACCAAAGGTCCGACGCTCAGCACCTATCTGGCGTTGGCCGGCAAGCACCTGGTGATGATGCCCTGGATGCGCAATTACGGGATCTCGCACAAGATCGACGATGAGGACGAGCGCAAGCGGCTCGCCGAGGTGTTTGAAGAGAGCAACCCGCCCAAAGGGCAGGGCTTCATCATTCGCACCGCCGGCCAAGGGGCCTCCAAGCGAGATATCCAGAGCGACCTGCGCTATCTCAAGCGGCTCTGGCGGGCCATCGAGAAGCGCATCGAGAAGGTAGGCGGCCCGAGCGACCTCTACCAGGAATCGGATCTGGTCATTCGCGCCCTGCGGGACGTGTTCGACAATCAAATCACCAAGATCGTTTGCGATTCCGAAACCACCGTGCGCAAGATCAAGGATTTTCTCTCGATCGCGATGCCTCGGATGAAACCGAAGGTGACGTACTATGACGGCACGATCCCGCTATTTCACAAGTACCGGATCGAGGGAGAAATCGCCAAGGTGCAATCGCGTACGGTGGAGCTGCGCTGCGGGGGTTCCATCGTGATCGAGCAGACCGAGGCGCTCGTGTCCATCGACGTCAACAGCGGTCGCCATCGGCGGCAAAAGAGCGCCGAGCAGACGGCGTACGAGAGCAACCTGGAGGCGGCGGCCGAGATCGCCCGGCAGCTCCGGCTGCGCGACCTCGGGGGCCTGATCGTGTGCGACTTCATCGACATGCGCAATCCGAAGCATCGCAAAGAGGTCGAGCGGGCCTTTCGCGACGCCGTCAAGGGAGACCGGGCCCGTTCCAAGGTCCTGCGCATCAGCCGCTTCGGGGTCGTGGAGATGACCCGGCAGCGCATGCGCCCGTCGTTGCAGTTGAGCACCTATCTGGCCTGTCCGCATTGCGCCGGTATCGGCTTCGTCAAGAGCCACGAATCGCTGGCGCTGGAGATCATTCGCCTGCTGAACCTGGCCGTTTCCAAGGACCATATCAAGCGCATCGAGCTGTCGGTCTCGCCCGAAGTGGCCGATTATCTTCAGAATGAGAAGAGGGCCGCCATCGCGCAGATCGAGCAGGTCACGGAGAAACGCGTGATCGTCCATTCCTCCCCGGATTGTTCCGGCGAGGAGCGCGAGCTGATCTGCTTCAACGAGCGCGGCAGCGAGGTCAAGCTGTAAGACGGCATCCCGGCACGCGCGTGGCGGGCGTGCAGGATGGGCTTGAGCCCATGGCGGCATTGCATGCGAAGTATCCGCAGGGGCTAAAGTCCATCCTATTCATGAAAGGCTGCCGGTTGTCAAGGACTATTCTCCATCGGTTCAT
>CAYPZL010000258.1:0-6505 GCA_964415045.1 uncultured Pirellulales bacterium
CCACTGCCGCTTGAAAACTTTGTCAAAAACTTAACGATGTTTGAGGTTAGTAGTATAGTAGTGCCCTCAAATGTGTTTCCTTACCTTTTCACGAGGACACTACTATACTTTCTCGTACGCTACATTCTATCCCTCTTTGGTTGCGGCCGAGCGCAGCGAGGCCGCGCTGGGGGCTCTGTGGCTCTGTGGTGAGGTCCCGCGTGGGTTAGAAACCTCGGAGGTGGGTGCTTTCTCTTCGGGGCAGGCCGGGTTTGGGGAGGCGTTTCAGGACGGTGTATTCGAGGTTGTGGTCGGCGCAGAACTGGCGCTTGATGGGTTTGTCGCCGTCTTCGTTGACGGCGTACATGTCGGGCTTGATACGCTCGATCTCGGGCTCGGCGTCCATCCAGCCGTGACCGGTGGAGACCAGGGCCTGCGTCACGTAGCGGATCGAGCCGACGACGTAGGCGCGGTCGCGCTCGTTGAACATCGGGTGCCCTTCTCCCTTGAGGGCGCGGACGTTGGCGTCGTGGCCGACGACGACGTACAAATCGCCCAACTCGGAGCACTCCTCGAAGAAGCGGACGTGGCCCGAGTGGAACCAGTCGTAGCATCCGGTGACGAGCACCTTCTTGCGGCCCGACGGCGCGGGCACAGGCAAGGCATCCTCAGGATACCGGTCCAGCTCGTCGTCGGTCACGATGCGGTACTCCAGGCCGTGCTCGTCGCAGAAGGCCCGCCAGGCAGAGTCGTCGTCACCTTCGCGGACGACCCAGGCCCGGGGCTGCACGCCCGCGACGCTCGGCAGCGCGTGAGGGTCGGTGGGACCATCGATCAGGTGGACGCCGGCCACGTAGCGAATCGCCTCGAGGAAGTAGAGACGTTCGGCCTGGGGGAACTTGGGGTCGCGCCCGGTTTTGCGGCGCAGCAGTTCATCGCCGGCGAGCAGGACGTGGAGCGGTCCGAACCGGGCCGCCTCCTGGAGGAAGCGGATGTCGCGCGACCGCATATCGTCGAAGCCGCCGAAAACGACGGCGTGTTTGCCAGTCTGGCTCATGATGTCTTGATTCGCACCTTGATCTTGAATGCGCCGGGCACCGGTTCTTCGGAAACGACGAAGAGATAGCCGCCGCCGCAGCCTGAGTACATCGCCCCGGGGTACTTCGACTGGTAGAACTGCAGCAAGGTTACCAGGTCGAGCTTCAGCGTCGGGTGGCGAACGGTGCCGGGCAAAATGGCCTCCCAGCAGAGCATGCACTCGTTCATCGAGGCGCCGAGGGCCTTGAGGTCGCGGCCGACGATGGCGTCGTAACAGTCCTTGCCCGACTGCCCGAGGCGGCCGATCCATTCGGGATCGAGGTTCTTGATCTCCAGCGGGTTGTAGCCGTCCGGCCGCGGGGCGACCGGGATGACGTGAAGCACGTCGGCGAGCCAGGCGGCGACCTCGGGGTCGTTGCTGGACTCGATGTGCTCGGGGAAGTAGCCGCCGTCGACGTCGAAGTTGTAGTCGAGCCGGCACACGCCCGGGTAGATCAGGCCGATCATGTCCTGCGAGCCCGAGGGCTCGGCCAGGCCCTCGTTTTCGGCTTTGTACAGCTCGCGGACGAGGTCGTCGCGGTCGCGGTCGGGCAGGACGCCGCCCCAGAGCTTCAGGGCGATTTGTCGCGTGCTGCCGCAGATGCCCGAGCGATCCATCCAGCGGAATTGCGGCTCGACCGCCACGACGACCATCGAGCCGGGCGGCGACGGGTTGTGTTGCGAGACGAACGGCTGGTCGATCCAGCCGCCTGCCAGCGCGACGCGGTATTGCAGCTTGCCGACGACGTCGGTGATGTGGAGATTGTCCGATGAGCCCATCTTTGCCTCCCGGTGCCGCTCGTTCGTGCCGGGCGAGAGAAACGTCAACTGACGGTTCGCTTGCCGGCCTTGCGGTCGTTGTACTGCTGCTCGATCCAAACGTAGGTCTTGCGGAGGCCTTCTTCCAGCGGCGTGCTGGGCTCCCAGCCGAGGACCTGCTGGATGAAGGTGTTGTCGCTGTTGCGGCCGGCGACGCCCTTGGGGGCATCCAGGTCATACGTGCGCTTTAGCGTGATGCCGCCGATCTTCTCGACCAGCGAGACGAGGTCGTTGATGGAAATGAGGTGGCTCGATCCCAGGTTGATCGGCGTGGCGATCAGCTCGTCGCAGTGCATGATCATGTCGATGCCCTGGACGCAGTCGTCGATGTACATGAAGCTCCGCGTCTGGTGCCCGTCGCCCCAGATCACGATCTCGTCGGCGCCGGTATCCTTGGCCTCGATCACCTTTCGGCAAATCGCTGCCGGCGCCTTCTCCCGCCCCCCATCCCAGGTGCCGGGCTCTCCATAGACGTTGTGAAAGCGGGCGATGGCCGTCTTCATCTGGCGTTCGGCCCAGTATTCCTGACAAAACATCTCCGACATGAGCTTTTCCCATCCGTAGCCGCGTTCGGCCATGGCCGGGTAGGCGTCCGACTCCTTCAGCGCCCGGCAGTTGGGGTCCTTCTGCAGATCGGTGTTGTACGCGCACGCCGAGGACGAGAAGAAATACCGCTGAGCCCCCGCCCGATACGCCGATTCAATCATGTGCGTATTGATCAGGATGCTCCGCAAACACTCGATCCGGAACCGCTCGATGAACCCCATCCCCCCCATATCGGCCGCCAGATTGTACACCTCCACCGCATCCTCGCAGGCCCGCTTGCAGTTGTCCTCATACTTCAGGTCCATGCACAGGCACTCCACGCCTTCCGTCCGCTGATACCACTGCGGCAGCGGCTTCTTGTCGATGGCCCGGATGCGCGTAAACCCCTGCTCGCGAAAATGCCTCACCAAGGCCCCGGCGATAAACCCGCCCGCTCCGGCCACCACAATCTGATCGCCCTTCTTCAACGTCGACGCCGCCGTCGCATTCTCTTTCGCTGCCATGTTTTCCCTTTCCAGACCTTTCCCGGCCCCGCCTGGAGCCGCAGGGCCATACCTGCCTGTTATTGACTCTACCCTTCCATCCGTTTCCGAGTATAATGGTTCTCATCGAATGTCCTATGACAATTGTTGCCCAACACATGACGATTCTTGACCTTTTGCAGCCATGAAGAAAACGCAGACAAGCTCGGCCGGCGTTCCGGAATTCTTCTCGGACCAGGTCCTGGAGGCCCACCGCTTCTACTTGGACACCTACCCGCGCTCGCGCCAGCCGCTGGCGGTCGTCTGCGGCGGCTACGAGCATTGCCAGCGGGACTACCGCATCAACCGCGCCGACTTCCCCTTCTACAGCGTCGAATTCGTCGCCCGCGGCAAAGGCACGCTCACGCTTGACGGCCGCAAGCACGCGCTGTCGCCGGGCAAGGTCTTCGCCTACGGGCCCGGCGTCTCCCACCTCATCACCACCGACCCCGACGACCGCCTCGTGAAGTACTTCGTGGACTTCACCGGCCCCAACGCCAGCAGGATCCTCCGCAAGTACGGCCCGGCCCCCGGACAGGCCGTACAGGTCACCTCCCCCGACGTGATCCTCCGCATCTTCGACGACCTCATCAAGAACGGCGAGACCGACAGCCGCTACTCTCCCCTCCTGTGCGCGACCATCGTGCAGCAACTGATCCTCAAGATCGCCGAGACCGCCGTCGTCGAAGAGGTCCACACCTCCGCCGCCTTCTCCACCTACCAGAAGTGCCGCGAGTTCATCCGCAACAACTGCCTGGCCCTGAGAAACCTCGAAGACGTCGCCGAGCAATGCCACATCGACACCTCCTACCTGTGCCGGCTCTTCAAGCGGTTCGACAACCAGAGCCCCTACCAGTATCTCATGCGATTGAAGATGAACGCCGCCGCCCAGCGCCTCCACGCACCCGACGCCCTCGTCAAAAAGGTCGCCTACGAGCTCGGCTACGCCGACCCCTTCCACTTCTCCCGGGCCTTCAAAAAAGTCTTCGGAGTCTCCCCCGAAACCTTCAAATCCCTCCGCTAACCCCCCCCCACCCCCCTCAAGGCGCGTTCGACCCCCTCAAAACGGGCCTGCACGGAACCCGGGGCCAACACAAAATCGGCGGGGCCATCAAGTGGCAAAAGATCTCACCCTCTCGTCTCAAGTTCTACAAGGACATCGTCGACTTTTTCTTCAACCAGGGCGAGGATCTTCGGTTTCGCTGCATTGCGGCCGAGCATGACAAGGTTGACCTTATGCGTTGTCACGAGGACGACCAGGAGCTACCCGTTAGAGGTGTGATTCCGGGCTTAATGACATTTCCACGTATCTCCGCCCATCGCCGGCCCTGTAAATTGAGCGTGCCTGATTGATTCTTGGTTACGTCTCCCTTTGCGCTCTTGGCGTTCTTGGCGAGAGGCAATTTGGTGGCGGCCGAAAGCCGGGCTGGGTGCTTCGTGGTGACCACAACCCGCCAAGTAACAGTCTCGGTCCTTTGCCTTTCCTAACGTGCCTCTGTCAGTCGGTTGTGCGTTCTTTCTATTCCTGCGATTCGACGTTGTTCCAACTTTCGCATTTCGACATTCGAATCTGGAGTTCTATGCTTGCTCTCACCCATCTACTCTTCTACCCCTCTACTCATCTACGCGTCGCCTCTCGGACGCTAATAATCCTTGAACTTCCTCATCCACTCCGGCCAGTCCTCGGGCCGGACACCACCGGCTTTGGTCCAGCGATTGGCCGTGTCGTATTGTCGATGCCAATTAAGCGCCCACAACTCCTTGAGTCCGACCTTACGGACGGAGCTGTCAAGGAAACACATGTTGATTCCGCCGTCGTGGCGGTTGATGGCAACCCAGGAAGCCTCATAGAACTCGTCACCGTCGAGGTTTTCAGATTCCGGCGGGGCGCCCATCTCCTTCTGGTCGCCTTGCATCGGACCGAAAAAGAAGTTCCTACAATCGAAAAAGAGAGGAACGCATCCGGCCGGCACCGCGTCCAACGTTTCCCAAGCGAAGTCGCGGACGTCTGCATTGTACAAAGGGGAATAATCGTCAGGAGCCCTCACATAAACGTTCCAGGCATAGCTGCCCGTTATGAGGCCGGGACTGCCGAATGCCCACCTCCATGCCCGAAAGGTCGATCCTCGCCCGCGGCCATCTTGCGGCGGTTTCGTCGCCATGGGGCACACGAGGATTTCGTTGCAGTCGGTCCCGCAGAGCGCCCCGCCGTGCGGCGTGAAAAAATACCATTCCCGTCCTTCCCAATGGGCTCCTATCTTCCCGTCGTTCTCGGCCGCGTACGTGTGGAGAGCGAGGCCCCATTGGCGCAGGTTGGATTGGCAGGCCAGGGCCTTGGCCTGCTTTCGCACACGGCCGAGTACCGGCAGCAGGATCGCCATGAGCAAGGCAATCACGGCGATGACCACGAGCAGTTCGATGAGCGTAAAGGCTTTCGGATTGGGTATTTGCGATTTGGCATTTGGTATTTGTGGCCTGCACGCGGCCTGCGCAGGCGTCGTGGTTGGCCCCGGGCCTCGTTGGCCCCCGCTCCTTTTCTCCCTTTTCATTGCAGTCGCTCCTGTTTCCTCGAAAGGAGCCGCTGGGGCGGTATCGCCGCTTACCCGCATGCCTCGCACGGTATCAGGCAAGGCCGCATGGGCGCTGCCGCCCTGGACATTCATACGTAACGTTCCGCGTCACGCTACGCTCTTCTGGCCCGTCTCATGGTGCCGAATCAACGTCGCACGTCTCAGAAGCTCATCATCGAAGTCAAAGGCCAAACACTACTGACTATACTATGCCCCCTTCGCCGCCGGCTCTCAACAGGAAAAAGGAACAAAGAACGGATTAGTTTCGATGGGCTCTGTCCGCCCAAGACTGCCTCCGACGACCTCTCATTTATGCTCCTCGAATCATCTCGTGATCTCCTTCCATACCGCTGACGGAACGCCAAACGCTACACTTACAGCGTGCACATGCACTCTCCGCATGCACGTCGCGGAGTCCAGGAAACAGCCTTAGTCGTCTGTCTTTCCCAACGTGCCTCTGTCAGTCGGTTGTGCGTTCTTTCTATTCCTGCGATTCGACGTTGTTCCAACTTTCGCATTTCGACATTCGAATCTGGAGTTCTATGCTTGCTCTCACCCATCTACTCTTCTACCCCTCTACTCATCTACGCGTCGCCTCTCGGACGCTAATAATCCTTGAACTTCCTCATCCACTCCGGCCAGTCCTCGGGCCGGACACCACCGGCTTTGGTCCAGCGATTGGCCGTGTCGTATTGCCGATGCCACCTGAGCGTCCAGAGCTCCTTGAGGCCCACCTTGCGAACGGAACCGTCGAGAAACGTCATGTTGATCCCGCCTGTGTGCCGATTCATGCAGACGCGACAGGTCGCATCGGCGGCGCTCCTTCCGGACAAAGGTTCGCGTTCTTCGCATCTCGGCGGAGAACCCATGGCCTCCCCGATCGGTCCGAACCACGGTTGCGTGCAGTCGAAGAAGAAGGGGATGCTCGCTGGCCTCTTGACAATCAAGACCACCGGCATAGCCGGTGGTATGAGGAAGGCCCCTAAAAGGGGC
>CAYPZL010000259.1:0-6362 GCA_964415045.1 uncultured Pirellulales bacterium
TGGACAGGTATGTCAGCGGTTCACCTGATAGCATTACAAATCCTCAGAGTGGTTCCGGACCGGGCCAAAGAGGCCGCCTCGGACGCATTGTAAACCATTTCACCTTTACAGCAAATCACGATTTCCGCAGCTATTGCTGCTGACAGGGGGTCGGCGCGGAGGCGCGCATGGAATGCAGTGATACAAAGGAGGCCTACGGCAAGGCCCACCGGCCGGGCCTGACATATCGTGAGGGCGATGATTTTCGTGCCTGGCAGCGGGAGTTTCGACAAGGGCTGGAAGAGCTTCGCGGGCCCACACCGGAGCGTGTTGAGCCCGAGGTCGAAGTCCTGGAAAGGGTCGAATTGTCGGATCATCAGCGGGTACTGATTCGCTTTTCCGTCACCAGGTTCTCTCGCGTCGTTGCTTACTTTCAGTGCAAAGCCGACGCCGATTTCGAATACGTCCTGCATACGCGGGGGCACCAGCTTGCGCGGGATTCTTCCGAGCCGTTTCTACGTGAGCGCCTGGGACTTAACGCAGGGTAGTGACTACATACGTGCCTCGATCGCACGGGGTTACCAGAGGATCTTGACTCGCTGTCTTGAAACGCCCGTGGGAGACTCGAAACATACCGTGTGGCTCTCCTGGTGCCACTGATACTCGCTCAGCTCTCGATCTCCCATCACGATCTTCGTGGGGCGCTTCGGGACGCGGATGCGGGAGACAATCCTGATGCCCTCCGGGGCGGAGAGCAGGAAGTCCACGCCGTGGTCCATCCGTGTCCAGCTTTCAAACCGTCCCGCTGAGGCCACGGGCTCAGCTCTATCCGGGTCCAGCTGGTTCAAGTCGAGCAGCCAGGCCTGCTGCCCCGGCTGCAGCGTCACACCGGCGAGCACCGGAAGGTTGGCATCATAGATATCCACGAACGGGCCCGTCAGTTCAAGCGGTGTCTCACTGACGGACTCCCGCAGACAGGCGGCAATCACGTAAGGGCCACGGCGCAGTTGGAGAAAATTGTGTTCCCTGTAGGGCAGGCCCGCGGCGTGGGCGGCCTGCCTGACCACGGCACGATACTCGTCCGCCGCCTCCTCGGAACGCGAGTAATAGGCCGGATGCCTTCTCCGGACAAACACGTGGCCTTTGCCAAAGGCATAACGTCCATCACCGGCTTTTCGATCCAACCCGAGCACGGCGAACAGGTGCTGGGCAGGCGTCTCGTATTCGTTCTTTCCGGTATTCCACCAGTCCGTGATGGTGTTGAAGGGATCGGTGTCGGCTCCCGCATAGAGGAGCACGCCGCCCTGGGCCACCCACTCGGCCAGAGCCTGATTGATCGCCGGCGTCTCCGGTTTGATGAATTCGTAGCTCAACACGAGCACCTTGTAGTCACGGAGGTAGTTGGGAAAGCGGGCCACATTGTCAAGCTGGACCGGTTGGACAGGAATGCCGTGCTTGAGCAGCGGAAGCGTCAACCCGTAGAACGCAGAGAAGTGCCGGATGTCTTTTCTCTCCGCTCTGGTCGGGTCGCTGCCATCTTCTGCCGCCAGTCGATACGCCGGTTCGGCCCGCTGAAACATCCCCGAATCGGCCAGAAAGACGCCCACGCCATGGGTCGCATCTTCCCATTCGATGTCCGGCTGGTTCATGTCGCGCAACTGGTTGAAGACCGTACAGAGGGTCGTGGCGTAGGCCCCCGGGATCGGCCTGGCCTTGGGAGAGTTGGCCGGGCGTTTTCCCAGAAACACGCGCGACGGCCAGGGACAGATCTCGTAGTGCCAGATATGAGGCTGGAGCAGGGATGCGATCAGCGTCGCTTTGTAGTTGGTGCTGTAGTTATCCCAGTCGTACCTCGGATTGTCCTCGATCGGGTCGGCCAGGAACCACATGCGACGATTTGTCCCACGCACCAGTTCCTGCATCACACCGTATTCCAGAAAGGCGGTTTCGAAGGTACGTTCCGCGGTCTGGCCCTGGTAGACGTTCGGGGTTCGGGACGTGCCGGTCCATACCTGCGCAATGCAGCCGTCCACCACACTGGAATCGATCAATGACGATTGGGGAGACACAATCGACCACTGCGTGTAGTTGATCAGGCTGTGGGTGGGCACATAGATGCGGAGTTCGCGCTGGTGTTTCTGGAGGGCGTACTCCTTGCAGGCCTCCGCCACGCGCCGCAGGGCCCGGCCGTACAGATAGTATTTCAACCGGCTGGCCTTGTACTGGGCGTCCGGCGAACTGTCTGCACGCACGTACGGTTCGTGATAGTATAGCTGCCACTCCCGCGCAAACGCCGGAGAGAATCCCGTGTAGGCCCAGAACTCCGGCTCTTCCAGGTGGATCGCGACCACCCCGGCATCGATTATGGGCTTGAGCTTCTCCGTTATGTAATCCGCGAATTCAACGGACGGCACGACATAGGGAACGCGGTGGCCGTGGAGCTTCTGCCTGCCGTCGGCCTCGATCTGCGACAGAGACATGATGTCCCGGCCGTTCATGTCCCTGAAATCCTGATAGTTCCCCCAGGCAATCCCGGTCATCAGATGGGGCACGTAGTCCCGGTCGACCCAGGATTGAATCGTGGCGGCACGATTCTCCTGTGTCCCATAGACCATCACGAAATCGTTGCGCAGATCATAGGCTGGTGTGTAGGGCCTGGGGTCCTGAAAACCCGTCAACTCGAGCTTGCGCTCCGTAACCAGGCGAATCTTCTCCTGTGCATGGATTGAGAAGGCTGACACAGTTGTCATCAATCCAATCAGTAGTACTCTTTTCTTCATGGTGTCCACTTTCGTTCATTGACATTGTTACGGTCAGGTTCAGTAATACGGGACCGGCGTCCAAAATACAATTGGAATCCCGGGGGCCGACCTGCCTTTTCGCTACCCCTCTCGCAAGGCAGCCACGACGACGTTATGGGCGGTGGTCTCCATTTGTTCCAGACACATGAAGGAAGCGCCGTGGCGGCGATCCCCGCATCCTCCCGTCTCCGGGAGGCGATCCTTGCTCGTCATGTGTGGCCAGTGATCGCGATAATGGGCTCATGCAGCGGAGGCCTGACGGGTTTCGCGTGGGAGAACGTTGGCACCTGGCAGGTCGTTGAATAGATCGTTGGCTGAAGGTTTTATCTTGACATGCGGTGTCCGCTTCATTCTGTTGGATGACACCTGTCGCGGCGGACCCGGAAACACCGGCCATTGGCGCCGCCACACTGCAGCCGGCCAGCCTCGGTGACACGACCACCCGCCAGGAAACGTTGTGCGAGACGGAGATCAACCGCCGGAAGTCAAGGACGAGTGGAGATGCTTGTCGAGGAAATAGAGCAGGGCGGGCAGGTCGATGACGTGGCCTTCGTCGTGGACGTCGAGAGTGACGTTTTCGGGGCGGTCCATGTCGCGGTAGATGGTGCGGATCTCTTCCATGGCTTGCCGGGCGAGCGGGACGTAGAACTGGCTCTGCGGCTCCCGAAGGCCGTTCTGGCATTGCAGCGGCCGCGGCGCCGTCAGGGCGTAGATGTCGGCGAAGTCCACCAGCTCGCGCAGGCCGGGGAATTTCCAGCACATGCAGTGGTTCTGCTCCATGTGATCCATCGTGGTCAGGAACCCGGCGCTGACGGTGGCGGCGATGCGCTCGTCCATCGCGCCGAGCCACATGGCCATCTCGCCGCCGAGCGACAGGCCCGCGCATCCGATTCGCGCGCGGTCCACGCCGGGCAGGGACTCGACGGTATCGACGCATCGCATAACGTCCCACAGACGCTCGCCCATGAGAAGCCGGCCCTCCTCGGAGACCTCGTGCTGACTGACAGTAGTGGAGATCGTCACGCAGCCGCGTCGGGCCAGGGCGGTGCCGAAGCCCCGGTAGATGGAATCCCGCCTTGCCTTCTGCTCGTTCTTATCGACGGTCTCGACGTCGTAGGGGCTGTACAGATCGCTGCCGTGCCCGCCGATGCAGACGACGGCGGGCCACGGTTTTTCCTGCGCGGTCGGCACGGTGACGATGACGCGGATGCGCCGGCCGGGGGTGGAGCTGATCTCCAGCTCTTCGACGCGGTAGCCTTCCTTCTCGGCCGACGAGAGCGTCTTCGGCGCCAGGGCGATGGCACCTTTCGATTCGAGCAGGTCGCTCATCTTCAGTGCGGCGAACAACCTCGCCCGGACGTTCCGCTGCCAGACGCGGGCCTCGTGGAGCGACCGGGTCGTGTACTTCATCGTGCGGTTGCTTCCGCGCGGCGGCAGGGGCGGCGCGACGACGAACGTCTCGGCGTCGAGGTCGATCGTGACGGTGGTGCCGTCGGCGAACGTCGTGCGCTGCTTGCGGAGGGACGCGTCGAGGAATTCGTGATTCGTCATTTCGGCCAGCCCGACCCGCTCGTGCAGCGCGCACATCGTGCGCACCTGCTCCAGGTGCGCCGCGCCGGGAGACAGTGACAGGTAGGGCAGCCCGGCGTTGGCCAGGCCGTGCAGGTAGCCGAGGTCGTCCTGCGGAATGCCCCAACTGCCCTTGCCCAGCGACCAGGGCAGCAGCAGGGCGTCGTGATAGACGAGGTTGAACAGCGGGACGGGAATCCCCATCGCCGGGCCGCGGCCGGGATTCGGCTCCAGCGCGAACGGGCCGTGATGGACCAGGTCGAGGTGGGGTACCGCCCAGTCGGCCGGCTCTTCGGAACTGACGACTCCGCCGGTCGAGCGGATGAAGTCCAGGCACATCCCACGATATTTGAGGCAGTCGGCGCGCGTCGCGGGGTGCTCGGGATTGTAACACTCGTCGGGCGGGACGACAGCGAAGACGTCCAGGTACGCGCCGCGCACCTTGATACCGTGACTCAGCAGCGACGAATAATTCTTCTTGACGTGTCCCAGCGCCAGCCGGGAGCAGAGAATGGACTGCTTGCCTCCGTACCAGATGCCGTGGATGGGCCGGTTGCCGCTGTGGTCGAGGATCGTGTGTCGCGGGTCGTACGATTTGGCATCGAGGTAGTAGTCGCGGTACTGGTCGTGGATGGCGAAGACGTAACCGAGCTGGTCGCACGTTTCGGCGAGGCGTTTCATTCCCTCGAAGCCCCCGGCCTCCGGCCCCGGCGGAAGCACGTCCGGGTGCAGGTTGTCGTAGCCGCGAAAGCCCCAGCCGTCGAGGTGGACGTAGGCCCGCTCGATTCCTTTTTCGGCCAGCCGGCGCAATTGCCGGGCTCGCTCGTCGAACGTTGTGAGCTGATGATTCTTGGCGGGATCGTCCTTGTGGTAGTAGTGCGACTCCGGCTGGATATGCGCGAGAATGTTCGTGTGGACGACGGGGCTGCCGAGGAGCTTGCCGACCAGCGGGTTGCGGGCGATCTTCTCTTGCAGCGAAACGAAATGGCCCGTCTCCCGCACGTGCCGGCGGTAGCGCTTGGCCATGGTGACGTAGTTGCCCTTGTCGAAGAAGCAGTAGCGGACGCGCCGCGGGTAGCGCATCTGGCCGAGTGAATGCACCCAGCGCAGTTGCATGCGGGTGGGGCCGCCGGCGGGATGCTCGAAGCGGCAGCCTGCATCTTCCGGCGTCTCGATCAGGACCAGCAGGGCGGAGCCGCCCTTTTGGTGTCCCCACCATGGCATGTACAGACCCCGGCCGTAACACATCGTGTCATACAGCCACACCTTCCTGGGCCAGTCCTTCGGCAGGAGCATGCCCTGCATGAAGGGGACGACCGTGGCGTTGAATGCTTCAGGCGCCGGCGCCGCAGGCCAGGAACACTCGAGCACACGGGCGCTGTCCTCGTGCGCGATCAGTTCGCAGACGAGCTCCTCGTCCCGTCCCTCCAGGCATACGAACAGATCAATGCGCGCATCGACCTGCTTTGCCTCGTGAGAAAACCCGGCCAGGGCGATCTTGACTCCCGTTTTGAAGCCGGTTTCATAGGGTGCGATCGTTTGCTCGGCCGCGTCCGCCAGGCGCAGCGAGCAGCGCTTGCCGGAAGTTTCGACGACGAGATCGCCCGCAAAGGAAGCGCCCGTCGGCCACGTACTGTCCCCGGCGTGGACGTTCATCTGAAGATCGGACGAGTTGACTTCGACTCGGTTCTTCCGGCCGCGAACGATCCATCTTCCCCCTTTCTGGCGGACCTGGATGCGGGGCTGGCCATAGTCGTCCTGCGTGACATCCGCGGCGCCGAAGGCCGGATGGATACCGCACAACAGAATCACGAGCACGACCCCAGCGAAATGTACGCTTCGATTGCGAGCGCCCTCGTTTCGCCGTCGGCGCCGTTCGGACGTTACGTTTCTCATCGGTTCGATCTCCGCCATTTCTGGCCTCTATTGTCCTTCGAGAAAAAACGCGTGGGTCAAGGACCCACCCTGATATGGAACGACTTTCGTCAAGCGTGATTATTCGATTGTTTTGGT
>CAYPZL010000260.1:0-6348 GCA_964415045.1 uncultured Pirellulales bacterium
AAAACTCTACTTCCTACTGCAGTGTCGCCCTGCGGACGGAGAAGCAGTCGTTTCCGGAGAAGAGGAGGTGGCAGGTTTGGCCGTTTGGGCTGATCCATTTGGTGGGGAAGGTGCTGGTTTCTCCGGGGCCGGTGTCCCAGTTCTCGGTGTAGAAGGCCGTGCGCCAGGGGCCCCAGGGCTCGGGGGCTTCGTAGATGCCGAATCCGCCCTGGAAGCGCGGGCCGCGACGGTCGGTGCTCCGCGGCAGCGTCTGGCACCAGAGGTAGCGTTTCAGGCCCGCGTTGTACGAGATGCCGCTGCGGTAACAGCTCCCCGGATGGACGAAGGCCGCACCGCGATCGCGGATGTCCGCCGTCCACAAAGCAACGCCGTCGGCACCGAGGCCCTTGAAGAATTCGTAGGCCTTTCGCTCGCGAATCCTGTCCCTGGGCACGCGGGCCAGGACCATGCGGTCGGCGGGCTCGTACGCGCTGTCGCTGTCGTGCGAATAGATATAGATGTAGTCGTCGCGCGCCCCGGCGTAGTTCCTGCCGAAATTCAGAAACGTCGGCGCCCCGAAGCTCGTCTCGAATTTCCAGTCGCACCAGCGCCAGGTCTTGGCATGGTCTTGCGACCAGGCGAGCTGCGAATTGCCAACGTTCCGCACGAGCATGTAGAGGACGCCGTCCACACAGAGCATGCCGCCGGCCTTGGCGCCGGCGCTGCCCTGCCCTACCCGCTCGCCGGTCTCGCTTCGCACGTTCACACCTTCGAACCGTTCCGGCCCGCCCGTGATTCTGGCGAAACCGAGGCTCAGCTTGTTCGGCACCTTGGGCTCGAAACCCCAGCCGTCGCCGTAGGCGGTGTAGAGGTTGTCGTCGTCGGCCCAGGTGACCGGCCAGTTGTCGCTGCCCTCGGCCCTGCGCACGATCTTTTCCGGCGGCGCCCATTCGATATCCCGCACGATCGTACTGGGCGGATACGGGGCTCCGGGCCATTGGCCTCGGTCCTTGACCGAAAGCGCGATCGGCTCGATAAAGGGCTCGCGGGTCGTTCCGATTGACTTGCCCGCCCGTGCGACCACAATGTCCAGCGAGGGAATCACCACGATCAGGCTGTCGTACAGCCCCCACGACCAATAGGCGTCACGCGGGACATTTTTCATGGTCCCGTCGGCGTTATTCCACCAGAGCAGCCCGTAATGATCGGAGGCGTTGCCGTAGTCTTCCGGTTTGACCACGGGCAGGCCCTTGATTCCGTACGGCACGGTGCGGGCGGCATCGACGAACCACGACGGGATGATCTGCCGGTCGCGCCAGCGGCCACGACGCAGGTAGAGGCAGCCGATGCGGGCCATCGCATTGACGTTGGCGTGGATGCCCGAGCCGAACTCCCGCCGCATGACGCCGTCGATCTCCTTCGGCCGGTACGCGTTGGTCCGCCAGCGCAGGTCGCCGGGCCCAATCCCGATGGGCGTAAAGACCCGCTCGAACATCAGCTCCTGCAAGTCCCGCCCGTAGACGAGCGTGACACATTCGGCCAGCCAGTTCGGGCCCCCGTCGCTGTAGGACCATTTCGTCCCCGGTTCGAACAGCAGCTTCGTATAACCGCCGTTCTTGTCGAAGCCGGCCGTCTGCGTGGCAAGGTGAAACAGCGTGATTTTGCCGAGCCGGCCGCTTTTGGTGTTCGCCTCGGGGGGCACGCCGAACTGCGGATGATACGTCGCCGCCGGCTCGTGCAGGCTCTTGAATTTGCCGTCCTGCAGCGCCAGCGCCACGGCGGTAACGCCGATGGCCTTCGTCGACGATTTCAGGTCGTACGTCCGCTTCTGGTCGCCCCAGCGCATCACGACCCTGCCGTGCCGCGTGATCATGCCCGACCCGTCGCCCGTCAACGCATAGTCGCGGGCCCGCTGAAGGAATGCCGCGTCCATCCCCATGTGTGCCGGCGTTGCCGTTTCCCACTGCGCACCGGGCCATACCGGCCGCGCGTCGCTTCGCCCCGTGCCCACAGCGGATGCCGCCGCCAGGGCGATGAGCAACGCCGCCCCACCATATCTTCCCACTTTCAGCATCATGGAACTCCTTGTGCCGGTCTGCCCCCGGCCGAGCCAATCGAATCGTCACCATCATATGCCGTAGCCGCCGCCGGGAGAAGCGCAAAAGGCCGTCCACGCCGCGCCGCGATGCACGCAGCCCAATCACCATGGACGATTGCCATTATTTCGCAGGGATGGACGAGCTTGACATTGACAGGCGACTGCGGTTACCGTCAACTCCCTGTCGGCGTACGAAGAACGTTTCTGTATGGAGATGCACGTGAGAGCAGTCGTGTTCGATTCGTTCGGCGGCCCCCTTCGGGTGGAACAGGTCGCCGATCCGGAAGTCAATGACGATGGCGTCGTGATTCAGGTCAAGGCCAGCGGGCTCTGTCGCAGCGACTGGCACGGGTGGCTGGGCCATGATTCGGATATCACGAAACTTCCCCACGTACCGGGCCATGAATTGGCCGGCATCATCGAGGAAACCGGCAAAAGCGTCAAACAATGGAAGCGTGGAGACCGGGTGACTTTGCCCTTCGTCTGTGGTTGTGGAACATGCCCCCAATGCCTGTCCGGGAATCATCACATCTGCGATCGCCAGTTTCAGCCTGGTTTCACGGCATGGGGTTCGTTCGCTGAGTACGTCGCGATCAGGTATGCGGACGTAAACCTGGTGCGGTTGCCGGAGGAGATGGATTTCGTGGCGGGGGCAAGCCTGGGATGTCGCTTCAGCACGTCCTACCGAGCCGTCGTGGCTCAGGGCCAGGTGAAAGCGGAACAGTGGGTGGCGATTCACGGCTGCGGCGGTGTCGGGCTGGCGGCGCTGATGATTGCCCACGCCTTGAAAGCTCGGGTGATTGCCGTAGACATTGACACCCGAGCGCTGCAACTCGCCAAGCGCCTGGGGGCAACGGTCACAATCAATGCGGTTGAGAACACAGACATCGCCGGTTCGATTCGCGAGATCACCGACGGCGGCGCCCACGTGTCGATAGATGCTCTTGGCAGTGCGGAGACGTGCAGCAACTCCGTTCTCAGCCTGCGCAAACGGGGCCGCCACATCCAGGTGGGCTTGCTCGCCGGCGACGACTATCTGCCTCGGGTCCCCATGCACGAGGTTATCGCCCGGGAGCTTCAGCTCTACGGCAGCCACGGCATGCAGGCATACCGCTACAGTGATTTGCTGGAGATGATCGTCTCGGGCAGATTGGATCCCATGGCAATAGTCGACAAGACTATTGCCATGGAGGACGTGCCGCGCGATCTCGAGAGAATGAGCGAATTCGGCGGTCTCGGAATCACCGTCATCGACCGGTTTTGAAACGTGCCTCGGAGGTTACGAAGGATGAAGAAGTCGCTGACCAGAAGGGAGTTTCTCAAGAGCGCCGCCGCCCTGTCGAGCGCCGCGGTCTGGGGTGCCGGACTGTCCGTCGGAGCGGGCGCGACCACAACGCCAAAAGGCAAGAGGCCCAACATCATCTTCCTGATGAGCGACCAGCAGCGCTGGGACTGCATCGGGAAGGTCAATCCGATGGTCAAAACGCCCGCGCTGGACCGAATCGCCGATCACGGCATCCTCTTCGATCAGGCCGTCTGCCAGGGCCCCATGTGCGTTCCCAGCCGCTATTCCATGATGCTGGGGCTGTATCCTTCCCAGGTCGGCGTGCTGAAGAACAGCATGAGCCTTTCCGACGAGCAGTTGCCCTGTGAGACGCTGCCCGAGATCCTCCGGAAGGCGGGCTACCAGACCGCCGGTTTCGGCAAGACCCATTGGCGGGCCAAGGACTGTTCGACGCGCGGCTTTGAGACGCGGTTCATCGGCCAGCCCCGCAACAGCGCTCTCTACGAAAAGGGCGCGGTCATGATGAGCGACGCGAACCCCGACGGGCTCGAGCGCTACATGGAGGAAACCCGGCCCTTCGGCGGAGGAGAGGAGAACATCGCCGGTTATCTCGGCTGCACCAGCCGGGTCGCGGAGAAGGACCACCGCGACGGCTGGGTCTTTCACGCCTGCCTCGATTTCATCGACAACGGAATCGACGCCGACAGGCCCCTCTTCCTGTACCTGTCGTTCCTGAAACCGCACGCCGGGCACAACGTCCCCCCCGGCTACGAGGACCTCTACGAGATCGACGAGATCCCCGTACCCGAGCAGCCCGCCAGAGAAAAGGTGGAGCCCTGTCACGCCACGGGCGTGAACCGGGAGCAAATGTACCGAGGGTTCTGGAGCAAAGCGAGCAAGAGACAGTGGCAGCAGATGATCCTGAGGTACTGGGCCAACTGTTCCTGGATCGACAGCATGTTCGGCAGAGTGATGAAACGACTCGAGTCCCGGGGCATACTGAACAACTGCCTCATCGTCTATGTCTCCGACCACGGCGAGATGCTCGGCCAGCGCTACTACCGGTTCAACAAGTACTGCCTGTTCGAGTCGGCGGTGCGGGTCCCGATGATCGTCGGCGGGACGGCGGTCCCGCCGAGCCGCCGGGGCACCGTGGATCATCGCCCCGCCGAGCTGGTGGACGTGCTTCCCACTGTATTGAAGGCCGCCGGCATTGAGACCGACCACAGCAAGCCCGGAAGAGACCTGCTCGGCCCGCCCGTCAAAGACGCCGGCTTCTGCGAGTTCCACAATCAACCGAAGATGGCGGCGTACATGTGGAGGAAGCGTCAGTACAAACTGATCCTGTGCATGGACAAGTCGCGCATCAAGGACGGCTTCGCCCCTGCCGACGCCGTCGCCGGCGAGCTGTACGATCTGAGCGAAGATCCGCAGGAGTGGAACAATCTTTTCGACGACGAGAAATACGCCGCCCTGCGCCGCGCGATGTGCGGCGAGTTGATCCGGCATCTCCGGACGTACGCCAGGCCGTCCCGTCCCCCGGGCGCGTGACGGGACGCGCCGCCATCAGATTGCTGTCACCACAGGGCCCCCTCCCTGGCTGCCTGGTCGGTGACGACATGTCTCCCGCGGGGCTTGCTGTCGTCAGAATTGACGACAGTCAATTACGTAGTTACCACAATTGACACCCTCGGTGAAGTTCGTACGCTGTCCCCAGAGCCTTAAGAGCGCCGTCAAACGCCTTGATTGGCTCGTTTCCCGTGTTGTGTCAGGGAGGGCAAGGAGAATGCGGCAAGGAACGGACCCACCTTTCCGGTAGCTTCGCACGAGCAGTGTTCAGAACGGCAACGCAGAACCTTTTTGTGAACGGGCAAAAGCAGAGAGGGTACAATCATGAAAATTGCACGTAACGCTACCACCCTGGCCGCTGCCCTGGCGGCCCTCTTGCTGTTGACCTCGTCAGCGAAGTGTTGTTGTAGTTGCGCCGGCACGGGAACGCCCGGGTACTGGAAGAACCACCCGGAGGCGTGGCCCCCCCCTCCTGAGGAGGACATCCAAATCCGAATCGGGAGGACGACGTACACGAAGGAGGCATGCATTGAGTGGATGAAAGAACCTACCAAGGGGGACAAGACGCTGACCATGTTCCCGGCGTACGTGGCGGCCGTCCTCAACATCCGGACTGGCGCCTGCTGTGAGAAAATCATGCCGGTCCTCGATAAGGCATACTCCTGGCTGCAACACTACCCCCCCGGCAGCAAAATCAAGGCCTCCAGTCGCCCCTGGAAATACGGTGAGTGTCTCTATCGCATAATGGACAAGTACAACAACGGCGAGCTCTGCGCACCGTCTCGCGACGACCTCGAATAAGATGAACCGGGACAGCCGCCTGTCTCGGCCGGCGCCGCGCCCGCCAATGGGCGGCTGTCCGTGTATGTGAGAGTTCCGCGGCCCCCGGACCCCATCCTTTGTCGATCCCCGAGGTGGCAGCATCAAGGCCGCAGGCTTTGACGATGGGCCAACGTCGGAGGAACCGTTATCGCCATACGAAACTGTAGTCCCGGCACGCCGCGCTGGGGCAGAACATCCTTTTCGCACCGCTACTTGTTCAATTCTTGTTTTCCTGCGCAAATTTCCTTGCCGGGATAACGTAACCTTCGGAACCGAGAGGATTTGGTCTCGCGCAGAGACGCGGAGAACGCCGAGCGTGTAAATCTCCGTCGGAAAAGAAGTTGCCTCATTCGGTAGTCCCTCCTGGGTTAAGACCCCACCCTTCAGTACTCATCTACTCTTTTTTCTCATTTACTCTTCTACCAAAAACATTACAAATTTACCTTGACGCCAAAACTGGATGTATGTACAGTAGCGATACAACACAATCGTAAATTGTAAATACCAAATACCAAATACGGAGGTGCTGTTATGGCTACACAGGCACAGATTCAGGCGAATCGGATGAACGCGCAGAAGTCGACGGGGCCGCGGA
>CAYPZL010000261.1:0-6265 GCA_964415045.1 uncultured Pirellulales bacterium
ATGGTCTCTATCGACCATAACCCCGAGAGCCGGTCGTTCCATATTTTCTACAGGCTTGCCCCACCGTTTGTCTTTCCGAAACCGAGTTGCTACAGGACTTTTGTTTTTCCGGGCATGGCGACGGGGTAGTTGCCGTTGGCGTCTGGTGTGACGGGCGGTTCGGACTCCATCGTGAAGTCGTCCAGGCCCGGGGCCAGCTCGAGGTCCGAGGCCATGGCGTCTTCCCACTTTATCATCTGTCCCGACTCGGCGGCCATGCGGCCGAGGATGCCGGCCACGGCTGCGTTGCAGCAGCGCTCGGTCTCGTTGTAGGGCTTGTTCTTGCGAATCGCGTCGAAGAGCAGATCGTGCTCGACCTGATAGTGGTTGCAGCCCGGCCCGTCGTACCTCCAGATCAGGTTCCGGTTGTCTACGTTGTGACCCTTGAAGATGCGCGGCTTGGTGATCCCTTCGCCCAGCTCGGCGCAGCCGGTGGCGCCGTGGATGTGATCGCCGAAGAAGCCCCAGCAGTTGGCCATGTGGCGGCCCTGGGCAAACAGCCGCGTCCCGTCGGGGAAGCGATACTCGACGGCGTAGTGGTCGAAGAGCTGGTCGGCGTGGGTGCGCACCTGGCGGCCACCCTGGCCCTGGGCCGAGACGGGCCAAGCGTCCTTGCACCAGCAGCAGACGTCGATATTGTGGATGAGCCAATCCAGAATGAAGCTGCCGTTGACCCAGGTGAAGTTGGAATAGTTGCGGATCTGGTGGGCCATTTCGGTCATGCCGGGTTGCTTGGGCGCGAATCCCACGGGCGCGTGCTCGCGGTAGGCCCAGCAGGTGATGATGTCGCCGATGATCCCGTCGTGCAGGCGCTCGACCGCCTCTTCGAGCGGTTTGTAGTGGCGGCTCATAAGCCCGCCGGCGATCTTGAGGTTCCGGCGGCTGGCCTTCTTGCCCGCCTTGAGCACGCGACGGATGCCGGGGGCATCGACGGCGAACGACTTCTCCATGAACACGTGACAGCCCTTGGCCACGGCGTATTCGACGTGCAGGGGCCGGAACGCCGGCGGCGTGGTCAGCAGAGCCACTCCGCCCGGCGCGATCAGGTCGATCGCTTTCTTGTAGCCGTCCATGCCGATAAACTGCCTCTCCGGCGGGACATCGACCTGCTCCTTCTTTTGGCTCGCCAGACTCTTGAGGCTGGTCTGGAGGCGATGCTCGAAGACGTCGGCCATGGCGACGAGCTTCGTCGGTCCGGCGGTCGAAAGGGCCTGCGCCGCCGCCCCCGTGCCGCGTCCGCCGCACCCGACCAAAGCGATCTGGATCGTGTTGTTCTCGCCGGCCCAGGCCCGCGTCCCGATCGCGCCGGCCAGCGCCGCGCCGGCCAGGGCACCGGAGGTCTGCTTGAGAAATTCACGACGGCTGCGGGAGGGTTCCGGTGTGTTGCGTTCGGCGTTCATGAAGCACCCCTTTCTCTTTTCTCGACGGACCACAGTCACTTGGGGCGGGTCTTGCGCCGGCGCCGCTGGCGGCAGGTTTCCCTGCCCGGCCCGACGTGACAAGCCCGCATCAGCCGATAGCATTATGCCCGGACCCGCCGCGAAAAGCAAGGGGCGCAACAAGAAAGATGAGCCGCGATCACCACCGGCGCCCGCCTCAGACCTCCAGGTACTTGGCCATCCGCAGATTCGAGATCCACCCGGCAAGCGGCTCGTCTTCACTGCCTCCACTCGTGATGAATATGTCCTGACACGAGGCGACGGCCTGCATCTTGCGCTTGGCCGCCTCCAGAGACGTCTGCTTCGAGACGACAACGAACCCCTTGTTCACACCATACTCGAGGCCCGCCCTCTGCCGGTTCTCGAGGAACATTTTCAGGCTATGGTCCAGCGCGCCGCCCTCCGCACGATATTTGTCGATGCTGCTGGCGTGGAGCATGTACTTCGGCCTTTGCCCCGCGTCGAGGATGGGCAGCCGCGTCACCCTGTCGGTGAAGGACCGCGTGAGGTCCGAAAGCTTCACGTCGGCCTCGGTCTTTCCCTCCTCGATCTTGAAATAGCCCATGTCGGCGAAAGGCCGCATGATCGTCGTGACCAGGGCCTTGCCTCGCTGCTCGGGGTGGATCTGGGCGACGATATCGCGCACCTGCTGGTTGGCCGATTCGAAGCTCTCCCCCCCCGAAGTAAAACGCCAGGATCGTGCCCACCCACGAAGCGAACACCGGCAGGGTGATGTTGAAGATGGTCATGGTGTTGTCACTTTCCAGCAGGATGCTCACCAGGGCCAGGATCGCTATGGCGGCCCCGGAGCAACCCATGGTCCAGCAGGCAAGGACATATCGCGGAGTGTGTTTTGGCTTGTCGGCGGTCATGTCGGACCTCCCTCTTACCTGGTTAGCAACAGGTTGCGCGATTCATCTGCACGCAGCGTTTCATAGAGGCAAGTCACAGGTGCGTTGTCCGCGTTCAACACGCATATTATCCGACGGGGTCTCGAAAAAAAGCAAGAAAAAACCGGCGGCGTCAAGAAGCCGGGACGGATTTTTTCTGGCGATGCGGGGGCCGGCGTGATAGCCTCAGGGGCAAAGGCATGAGCCGAGGCGAACGAAGCCGGTTGGATAAAGGCATGATACGATTTCGGTGCATCTATTGCGGCCGGGAGATCTCGGTCGGGGAAGCGCTGGCCGGCAAGCGGGTTGCGTGCCCCGCCTGCGACCATTTCGTCCGGGTCCGTCCGCAGGAAACGGGCGCGGCCCTGAAATCGTTGGTCGGCCGCAGGAAGAAAGCCGCACCCGAGGATAGGGGCCGCTGGCAGGAGAAGGCCGACGAGGACATCGTCGCCAGCCTGCTCTACCAAACCCTTCCGAAGGAGGAGAGACGCCGGCTCGCCGCCAAGCGAGCGCTGGGCCCACTGCTGCCGCGGTACAACGATCTGACCTTGTTCGCCTTCAGCGTCACGTTCCTGCTGCTGTTTCTGATCGACCCGGACCTACGCACGCTGCTGGTCAAGATGTTCACCGAGAATTATTTCGGCGACCTCACGGTCTACCTGGCGGTGGCTGGCGCGGGCATGGTCCTGGCCCTGGTCAACGTCTTCCTCGGCAGAGACAAATCCGACGGAGAGAAGTTCCTGCTGCTGCTGTTCGGGGTGGTCGCCACGGCTGGCACGGGGATCTATGCCGGCCGGATCATGCTCCAGCAGGACCGAAGCTGGCTGATGATCTTCCCCGCCTGGAACATCGCCAACGGGGTCCTGCTGCTGATTCTGTTTCGGGTCGGACTCGTCGATACCGACTGTATCGTCGATGAGAAGGCGGGCCTGATCCAGATCCTCGCGACAGTGGTCTCGATCTCGCTGCTGCTGGCGCTGTGCCGGTATGCATTCGAGCTGCACTGGGCGGTCACCTTCTCCATCGCCGTCAGCTATACCATGAGCCTGCTCGGCGTGGTGCAGGACCTGTTCGGACCCCGCCCGAAACGCCGATAGCGATGTCCCTCGCCACCAGGAGGAATCAAAGATCAAAAACGCGTAGGATGGGCTTCAGCCCATGCTGAGATACCCTATGTGCGAAGAAACCGCATGGGCTAAAGCCCATCCTACAAGACTGGACATGCCGGGGGTCTGCGATACAATAGCGGGTGGGATGGGCTTTAGCCCATGCCGAGAAGCCTGTGTGCAAACAGGCCGCACGGGCCCAAGCCCGTCTTACGAATTCGGTGACTTTGCGCAGGAGGTATTCGATGACGCAGGCTGCCTCGTCCGAGACGATGCCGACCGGGAAGATCGGTACGCTCACCCTGAGCCGCGTGATCAGCGGCAGCAACCTGATCAGCCCGAACATGCACGCGCGGGACCTGCTCTACATGAACGAGCTGGCCCGCCGGTACAACACCGAGCAGCGCGTGCTGGAAACGTTGCGGCTCTGCGAGGAGTGCGGCGTCAACGGCATCGTCCTGAAGAATCACAACTTCAAACGTATGCGTCTGTCACGTTACTGGGATGAATGGGGCGGGCAGATGAAATGGATCGCCGACGTCATCACCACGGACATCGACCAGTACGAGAAACTGCTGGTCGAACATCTGGACCTGGGCGCCTCGGCTGCCTATCTTTGGGGCGGCGCCAGTGACATCTGGTATCACCAGAACAAGCAGCGCAACATCGTCCGGGCCTTCGAGATCATGCGGAAGTACGACATCGCCGTCGGCATCGGTGCCCATCGGCTCGAACCGATTGTCTTCTGCGAGAAGGAAAAGCTGAATCCCGATTTCTATTTCACGACGCTGCACCACGACCGGTACTGGTCCGCCCACCCAGAGGAGAAGCGGCGGTTCATGGAGAGGTACGAAGCGAACTCTCCTCATCACGACGAGTATCACGACAACATGTTCTGCCACAAGCATGAGGAGATCGTGGCGTTCATGCAGGACGTGAAGGCGCCGTGGATCGCGTTCAAGGTTCTGGCCGCCGGTGCGATCCGGCCGGAGCAAGGGTTCCGCTACGCCTTCGAAAGCGGCGCCGATTTCATCTGCGTCGGCATGTTCGATTTCCAGGTCCGCGAGGACACGATCCTCGCCCGGCAAATCCTCTCGGGCGACCTCAACAGAAAACGCCCCTGGCGAGCCTGACGGCGGAGGCCGACGATGGACGTCCGAAGAACCTTCGTGTGCCTCGTACTGGTCGCGCTTGTCGGCCCGCACACCTGCGCCGCCGGGGAGAAATCTCTTTTTCGGGACATGCAGTTTCGACGCGGCTTCCTGCTCAGCTATCCGAACTCAAACCGGGGAAGAGCGGTGGAAGCCGTTCTCGATCTCGGCCAATCCGGCGCCCGGCCTCTCTGGCGCCTGTGTCAGTGGGGAACCAGGCACAGCCTGGCCACAGCTCCATGTGCCCGGGACGCTCAGGGAGACGCCTGGTACGAGAATGAAGGCAAGAAGGTGCTCGTGGGAGGACAGAATTCCGCGAATCGCGATCTCGTGCTGGAGGTGCGCGCCAAAGCCGAGTACGGCGATCAGGCGCGGCGGCCCGGCGAGAGCTGGCCTCACCTGCTGGTGGAACAGGACGCCGCGACCGTGCACCGACTCGATGAATTGCGCGAGATCGCTTTCGAGATCAGTCTGCGGTTGCTGTACTGCCAGAATCACATGGCCGAAGCCGACTACGATCCGGGGCTGCACGCCGCTCAATTCCAGATGTTCTTCATTGTCAAGAACGTCAACCCGGACGCGGCCGAGCACGGCGACTTCTACTGGTTCGGCGTGCCCTTCCACGACAACCGGCACGACGTCCCCCCGGCCTACATGGCCAAAGACGCGGGCAAGTCGGATGCGACGGGCAAGTTTATTTATACGATTGCGGGCCAGGCCGCGGGCGTGACATCACTGGCCGACGGGCAGTGGCGCACCGTACGCGCCGATTTGCTGGGGCACATCAAGGCCGGCCTGCGGGAGGCGGTGAAGCGAGGATATCTCAAGAGCGCCGACGTCCGCGACTACGCCGTGGTCAACATGAACCTGGGCTGGGAGATGCCCGGCACCTTCGATGCCGCGATGCAGATCAAGGACCTGCGGATCCGGGCGGTCGTCGAGGACGGCACGTAGGCGCCCCCCCCGCGCGGAGGACGTACAATTCCTCAAAAATTGCGAGATTCTCTGAAGGATTCGGGCCCGTTCGGGCAAATTCAGATCGCCTGGGGCCGCTGCATACGCACGGACCCGCAGGGCCGCGAGCTCGCCCTGGCCTCAGCCCAATCCATCAGCGTCGGAGACACCCTTTCCGTGGAGCCGGCCGGCGGCGCCAGGATCCGCCTGCACGACCAGAGCCCGCGTTTGCCTTCCGGACGAACGTACAGAGCCACCTCTCGCGTGGAGAAAAACAGAGCGGGACAGCTCGACACATTGGAAGCGGCAGATGTACGGGCCATTGAATAAGTTGTAGGGTGGCTTCTCAACCCACGCGCGAAGACCTCGCGCACGACCGCGTGGATCAAGGACCCACCCTGCCGACCCCCGGCCGCCCCGCGCAACTCGCAGGGTGGGGCTTGCCCCACCGTCCTTTCTTCACGAGATACGCTTCACGCCCTTTGCTGATTGACAAATCCCAGACCGGTCCTATCCTATGGTTCAGGTTCTTTGAGATAAATCAAAGTGCAAATGGACCAATGTGAAGCGTGCACGGAGCAAGCTGTAGGGTGGGTCTTGCCCCACCATTTCTTCGCGCCCAAGCGCTTCCGGTGGGGCAAGCCCCACCCTGATATGGAACGACTTTCGTCAAGGGTAATTATTCG
>CAYPZL010000262.1:0-6162 GCA_964415045.1 uncultured Pirellulales bacterium
AGGATGGAACCGGAATCAAATCCACGCCCCCACGTTCTGTAACGAGGCCCAAAGAGAGTCGAAAACGAAACCAATCCAATAATTACCCTTGACGAAAGTCGTTTCATGTCAGGGTGGGGCGCTCGGGGTGCTTGCTCCCAAAGCTATATCCTCCACAGCAGCGGTTCCCCGGCGCGCCGGGGCGGGGGCCGGTCAGTCAACGAATGTGAAATGGATGGCCTTGAGGCTGGCTTCGGCCCGGTCGCCCTCGAGACATGAGACACTCACGGTGTATCTTCCGGCCTTGGGAAAGCTGATCCAGCCGATGGGGAAGCGCTGATAGTTGTGCGAGGAGTTCTGCTGGTTCTGAATGTGCGCGCCGCCCTCGATATCGACGCCCCAGACAATCCGGCCCTGGCCGTTATAGGTCAGATCCACGTTATAGTATCCCGCCTCGAGCACGTCGACGTCCCACGAGGCCTTGCCGCCTTCGCCCCACTTCCACACGCGTACGACGTGCTTCCACTCGCCGAACTTCTCCATCCAGGATTTCTTCGCCTTCTCGGCGCCCGTCACTTCGGCGAACTGCGCCAGCAGGGTCGTTTCGACCGCGGGATCGATTCCCCAGCACGGATCGACCTGAGGCGGCCCGTCAAGCTCGACCCGGACCACCGGGACCATCTTCTCGGAGAAGCGTGGCGGCAACTGTATCTTCGTCCAACCGCCCTTCGTCCGGACTTTCAGTTCCGCGTCCCGTTTCTTCTCGCCCAGCAGGCGCGCAGACTTGACCGCTGTTTTGAGCCCGGGCAGGTTCAGCTCGCCCCCTTCCGGCTCGTCGAAAACACAAAGAAAAAGGGTGTTGTCTTTGGCCGTGACGTCGCCCCAGGGCAAGGCATGCTTCCAGGGCGACGCATCCGTCCCGTAGACCACCTGCGGGTACCGCTTGATCCACTGCCCTGCTCTCCTGAGCGTGCGCGCCGCCGGCTCCGGCACCGATCCATCGCCTTTCGGCCCGATGTTGAGCATGTAGGTACCGCCGCGGGCCACGCAGGAAACCAGGCGACGCAGGATCTCTTTCGGCGTCTTCCAGTAATTGTCGTACCAGGCGTAGGCCCAGGAGTCGTTGGTCGTATCCACGGTCTCCCAAAGGCCCTCGACGTTCTCGTTCGGCACCTCCATGTCGCCGAGCGTCTGGTAATCGCCGAGCCCGTAGCCGGCCCGGCCCGAGACCAGCGCCCTGGGTTGATTCTTCCGGACGATTTGCACGAGCTCCTCGACGTATTCCCGCGGAATGCGGCCCGGGGTATCGAACCACACGATCGCGATCGGCCCGTACTGCGTGGTAATTTCCTCCACCTGCGGACGGCACTTGTTCTCGTAGTAGTACTTGAAATCCACCTTCCGGCCGTCGGCGGTCTGCCTGGGCCCGTTTCCTCCGCCGGGGAAGGTCCAGTCCTGGTTGTGCGAATAGTAGAACCCCAGCCCGAGCCCGTGTTTCCTGCATGCCTGCGCCAGCTCCTTCATCGGATCGCGGCCGAAGTCGGTCGCGTCCACGATGTTGAATTTGCAGGCCTGCGAATGATACATCGCGAAGCCGTCGTGGTGCTTCGACGTGATGACGATGTACTTCATCCCGGCGTCCTTCGCCAGTTTGGCGATCTCGTTGGCGTCGAAGTTGACCGGATTGAACTCTTTTGCCAGCGCCTGGTATTCATCGACGGGAATGTTGGCCATGTTCCGGTTCATGATCCACTCGCCGATGCCGTAATAGCTCTTGCCCTTGTAGAAGTTCCCGATGTGCGAATAGAGGCCCCTGTGAATGAACATGGCGTAGTTGCCTTCGTCGAAGAGCTGGCCGCGTTCGGCATCGGCCGCCTTGAGCTTCATTACGCGCTGGCCCCACATCGCGTCCATCTCCTGAGCGCCGGCGTTCTCGATCATTCCAGCAAGTACCAGAACGGCCAGCGTGATAGCGGCACGTGTCAATCGTTTCTGCGCATCCATCTTTTCAGAACTCCAATTTAGCCGTAGTTCGCATTCTGCACGTTTGCCCGGCTTACTTGCGTCGTTGCGTTCGTAATTTCGAGAAGCAGCGGGCCGGCGGTTTCTCCGGCAGGGACATCTGCCAGGCCCGCAGCTTCTTCCGTAGCGCCTTGACGACTTCCGGATGCCCCTCTTTCAAATCGTGTTTCTCATAAACATCCGCTGCGATGTCATAGACTTCCACGTAGCTGCAATCCCTATTGGCCACCAGCTTCCAGCGTTGATCGACAACGGCGTAGGAGACCCAATGGTCGGGCGCGTTCTCACGCGCCGGCCAGGGAGAATCGTATTTCCAGAACAGGGGCTTCTCGCGCCTGGGACTGCCCTTGCCCAACAGGGTAGAGACCTGGCTGACGCCGTCGGGCGTATAGGATGGCGGCAGTTTCACACCGGCGATTTCGCAAAAAGTGGGGAGCAGATCGACCGCCGAGATGAGGGAGGTATCGTCGACCTTTCCGGCCGCGATCTTGCCCGGCCAACGAGCAATGAACGGGACGCCGATACCGCCCTCGAAGAGCGCGGCCTTGTAGCCCTTTCTCCCGCCGGTGGTTCCTTTGGACGCTCCGATTCCAAAACCGGCGCCGGTGGCCGTATCGTACGTCAGTTTGGGTTCGGTGGGCGTGGTGGCCCGGGCCGGCCCGTTGTCCGAGCTGAAGATGACGAGGGTGTTGTCGGTCAGGCCCAGACGATCCAGCGCGCCCAACACTTCCCCGATCCTCTCGTCTGCATGCGACAGGACCGACGCGTAGATGTTGTCGGCCTCTTCAAGATCGCGGAAACGCCAGCGGTACTTCGGCAGCACATGAAAGGGCGTGTGCGGTTCGTGAACCCACAGGTTGATGAAGAAGGGCTTTTCCTGACGATGGCTTTGCTCGATGAACGCGATCGTGTTGCGCGCGTCTTCATGCACCGGCATCTGCTCGCCGGCACAATTGAAAGCGCCGTAGGCATCGTAGCCGTATTCGCTCGGCAGAGGCGAGTCCGGAATCATGTCGTTGGAGAGGTGCCACTTGCCGAAGTGGGCGGTGGCATAGCCGCCCTCTTTCAGAAACCTCGGCAGCAGCGGAGCTTGCGGGTCCAGCCAATCGGGCATGTTCCGCCTCTCGTTGCTGGGGACCCAGGCGAAGTGTCCGTTGATGTTGTAGCGGGCGGGGAAATGGCCTGTCATCACGGCGGTGCGGCTCGGAGAACAAACCCCGCAGGCGACGGTGAAGCGATGGAAATCAGTGCCCTCGGCCGCCAGCCGGTCGATATTCGGCGTCTTGACATACGGATGCCCGTGACAGCCAAGATCGCCCCAGCCCCAGTCATCGGCAAAGATGAAGAGGATGTTCGGTTTTCGTCTCGTTCGGGCGTTCCCGAAACCCCGGGCCGCGCACAACCCGCCCCCGACAACCGACGCGGCTGCCGCCGCCAAACCCGCCTTCAGGAAATCTCTTCTGCCTGTCATCTTACCGCTCCCTGCCGTCAATCATCATATTGCCGAAGCCATACGTTCAGTGAATGCCGTCTCCTGTCTCTCGACATATTCAAAGGCAACCATCTATCGAGTAATACCACTTGTGACATCCGTACGCAAGGGATCAACCGCACCGGCCGTTCATTACCGTCCTGAGACACTCCAACCCAGCGCAGAAGAAAGCGGCGGAACGGGAGGAGGCGTTGTCCGCCAAGCGGTCACCCGGTACAATTGCGGTCCGAACGTAAATCAGGACCGCCACGGAGGTTGTGGCAACTCAGCTTTTTCCTGAAACTGCGCTTCGCGAGCAGTAGAATCGTGCAAGGAAGGAGAGGGGTAGCATCTCTCGCGGACAGCATTATAATAGAGGCAAGCATGTACCGAGAATTGCCATGGCGCTCATTGTTCTGCACAACGTTCTCGAAAGGTTGCAGCCTGAGAAGGAACCTCTTCAGAGCGCAGAATGTAAGCGACCATGCGAAACCCGCATTATAAGTAGTCAGAGTACGACGCGAAATGGCCGATATCTTGACAAGAGACCAGCGATCCTCGCTAATGTCGAAAGTGCGTAGTTCGGATACGAAACCAGAATGGATCCTCCGGTGCGGACTGCACAGGCTTGGCTTCAGGTACACACTGAAGAACAATAATGTGCTTGGTCGCCCGGACATTGTCCTTTCCAAGTACAGAGCGGTCGTATTCGTCCACGGGTGCTTTTGGCATCAGCACTCTGGCTGCAAAGACGCCACAATTCCCAAGAAGAATCGAGATTTCTGGAAAAGGAAGTTCGCTGAAAATGTCCGTCGAGACCAACGGGTCTTTCATTCGCTCTCAGATTCGGGGTGGAATGTGATCGTTGTATGGGAATGCGAACTGTGCAAGAGGACGGTAGAGACCATAGAGAGAGTGGCCCGCGAAATAACAAACAACTTGAAGACGCGGCTTCAGGCCCAGTGTGACGCGAGAATCCTGAAACGGGATCAGTTAATGAAGATCGCCAAAGATAGAGTAAGGCGTCGTTTAGACTCTTATGGCAAGAACAATGAGTAAGTACAAGACTTCAAAGGCTGGAATCGGTAGTGCGAAAACATCGGATTTTACGGTAGTAGACCTGTTCTCTGGTGCCGGAGGGATGAGCTATGGCTTCCAGAAGCACCCCGCCTTTCGCATTATTGCTGCGGCCGATGCGGAGCTGGGAAAGCCAAGTACCGGCCAAGGTAAGCTGCAATGTAACAGCACGTACGCACGTAACATCGGCGTGACCCCTCAGCAAATCGATTTGTCTGGCGTGTCTTCGGCAAGATTGCGGGATGTCTTGCAGCTGGCCAAAAGCTCGCGGGTAAATGTGTTTGTCGCGTGTCCACCCTGCACAGGATTCACTAGGGCCAACCCACAAAATCACCTGCGAGATGACAAACGAAACAGCTTGGTCCGAAAGGCCGCTGCATTTGCTGTAGCCGTCGAGGCCGACGTTGTAGTCATGGAAAACGCTCGGGAGTTAATTCGCGGAAACTTCAAGCATCACTACGAGTGGTTTCGTCAGCATCTGGAGAGCCATGGGTACAACGTGTTCGGAAGGACGTATATGCTCTCCCGTTTCGGGCTTCCGCAAATACGGGAGAGGGCAATAATTGTGGCTGCAAAGCAACATCTCCCATTGCATACCCTTGAGAGCTTGTGGGACGGATGGGGAGTAGAAGATAAAGCAGTGACGGTGAGACGAGCGTTTCAAAGCATCGAGCCGACTGCCACAGGTGTTTCGGTATTTCCGAACTTCTCCTCGGAGGAGGTCCGAAGAAGAATTGCCGCCATCCCGCATGATGGTGGTTCGTGGGTCGACTTGCTGAAACGTAGGAACGCAGACGTCCTGATGACTGAGGCCATGCGCCGGATTGCGAAACAGCGTAGATTCGGCTCTTACCCCGATGTCTATGGGCGTATGTCTTGGGACAAGCCAGCTCCGACAATCAAGAGAGAATGCGCCCATGTCGGGAACGGGCGGTACGCACACCCAGAGGAAGATCGTTTATGCTCCGTTCGGGAAATGGCAGTTCTACAGGGCTTCCCCAACGATTTCATCCTGGATGGCGTGGCGGTTTCTAACATGTACCGCCACATAGGTGACGCCGTGCCCCCCCTGATCTCTTACCAGATCGCGCATCTTTGCCATTGGATACTAACGGGACAACAGCCTGACCTCAAACGTACCTTGCTTAGCGGTACAAACCTACGAAGATCTGATATCGTCAAGAAACCGGTACAGGAATTGTTTTATGATTGAATTCAGAATCCGCGCGACAAAGGCAGAGTACCGGTTGCTTGAAGAGTTTGTTGCGGCGCTCCGGACCCCTTGTGAAACATGGATGAATCCCGACTCCGCGCTAAGCCAAGTTGATTTCGAGAGTGAATTTCGATCGAAATTGCTTACACACCACTGTTTCATGAAAAGCCCCCTATTCCAACAGAGTTTCGATTCTGCGTTCGTCTCGGCTTGCTCCCACGCAGGTCTGGACGTGACGCCAGCTCCACCTGGACAGCGATTCTGGGATGTCACGCTAGAGGGGAAAAGGGTCAGTCTGAAAACTTCGCAAGCGAAGAGTCTGCGAAAGGACACGCTTCATATAAGGCCTCGTCAAAAGAATCTGTGGGCGATTTCCGGCTCTGGGAGAAGGCCGAGGTTG
>CAYPZL010000263.1:0-6142 GCA_964415045.1 uncultured Pirellulales bacterium
TTGGGGGCTGAGCCCCCAAGAAACACGGAAGTACCCAAAAACCGGATGAGCCATACACTTTCATGGTGTCGAAGATCGGTCAAGGACAAGGACATTAGAACTCTGCCGCTGACGGATGAGGTTGTATCGCTTCTAACCCAGCATCAAGCAGATCAGCCTGAAGGATACCCATATGCCTTCGTACCGCCCAAGCGGTATGACTTCATCCAACGGCTTCGCTTGGATGGCAAGTGGACTGTTGAGCGCGGGAAGTGCCCCGTGAACAATTTCAAACGAGGGTATGACCGCATCTTGGCTCGCGCCGGCGTCGAGGGCCAGTTCCATGATCTCCGCCGTACCTGCCTGACGCGGTGGCTGATGAACGGCTTGACTGAATACGATGTGATGAATCTGGCAGGTCACGCTGATTTCGAGACGACCCGGCGGTTCTACCTTTCAGTTCGGCGCGACTTGCTGGAACGTACCAGGACCGTCAACGCCAAGATGATGCCCGCCGAGTTTGTTGCAAATCTGTTGCAGACACCGTTTAGGTCTTGAATTCCGTTGACAAAGGGTACGCGAAGCTCTTACATTAAAAGGACTTAAGAAGTGAAGCGCCCGTAGCTCAGTAGGATAGAGCATCGGTTTCCTAAACCGGAGGTCGGAGGTTCGAGTCCTCCCGGGCGTAGTTTTCCTTTCGATATGAGATGCAGTAACAACACTCGCCGTCTTTCTCCATCCTCGGCTTTCCGGGCACAGATACGCGGGGCCGGAGTGAGTAGGGCGAGGAGGATCGGCGGAGACGCCCCGTTGCGCCGACAGGAGGGCGAATCTCTTCCGGAGATCGTGGAAGGTCAGCACGGGCGCCCAATCCTCTCGCGCGTCTCTTGCCCCTGTGACGGCGGCGACCTTCCTTCAGCCCCACCCCCACTGGCTTCCATTTCCGGAGCGAGGGCATCCAGATGGGTTCTCACGGCCTTCGGTTCAAAGGGCGAGGAACAGACCTCGGTTGGCAGCGGTCCTCTCGGTGGCAGAGAAACCGTGCCGGGGACGCGCTGCGTCTGCGGCACGGAATTTGGGCGGCCGTCTCATTTTGCCTTGAAACGGTCCTCGTTCAGGATCTCACCGTCAACGCTGTAATGGCGGAAGGCCAGCGTTGGCTCGCCCTGGGGGCGGTCCACCACAACCGCGAGGAATCCGCCCGTGACGTTCAGGTACTGATGTTCGGGGTAGCGCTTGTCATTGCTCCAGCCGCCGGCGTGTTCGTTGCTGGCGGGCCCGCAGGAGTACTCACGCACGCCCGTTTTTGCATCGACGGACACGTATTGCCAGTGACGGTCACCGCAGATGACGTACATGTTTTTCTGCTTCGAGATGAACTGCCTCAACTCATCGCCTTCATGTGTGAATCCGGCGTTTGCGTGGTTGTCGTTTTTGTTTGTTCTATCGGGCCCGACCAGCGGAGTGGGGCTTATCAGAATGCGGAACGTGGCGTCAGATTGCTCCACGGTTCGTTTGAACCACGCCTTCTGCTCGGCGCCCCAGATGGTTTTGTCGGGCCCGTCGGCCATGGTATTGGGACTGCGAAAGTCACGCCCTTCGACCAGCCATACTTGCAGGTCCCTGCCCCAGCGAAACGTGCGATAGGTTCGCGGGCCCATGGGCACCTGCTCCAGAAAGACGGCCAGGCCCTGCGTGAAGGTGAAATCGCCCATGAACTTGGTTTCCCTGCTCGGCCAGCAATCGTTCATCCACGTGTCGTGATCGTCCTTGATGAAATAGCTTGCGACCCGGCGATGAAACTCGACGTTGGTGGGCAGACTGTACATCCTCTGCCAGTGCCAGCGGGCCAGTTCCAGGGTCTTGGCCAGCCTGTCGTAGTAGACGATGTCACCTGTGTGGACAAAGAAACTCGGATCGAGCTTGAGCATTTGCGCATAGATCTTGTAGCCGCCGCCGGCAGCGTCCTGGTCCGGATACGCCTGCCCCGTGGAGACGGTGAAGACCACCCTTTCGGCCTGACTCGGACTCGGTGCCGTGCGGAAGGTCCCTTCGACCACCTGCCCCTTCTGCCGGTCCTGCCCCCTGCCCTCGACGCGCAGTTGATAGCGCGTATTGGGAGCCAGGTCCGTCAGCTTGAAATGGCGCGTGAAATCGCGTTTCGGATCGACGGCGCGCCAGGCTGTAGCTTTCCAGTCCGACGCCCCCGCCGCCCCGTACCGGACCCGGACCTGTCCGGGAGCCCCCGGGACGGCACCCTCGATCGTCTCTATGGTCGAGCCCTCGGGGAACGTCACGACCGGCGTTCGGTCGGGCCGCCCCTTGCCTCTGCCGCCCAGCGTCTCGGTCTTTGGATCGAGATACCGAACTTCCGGCATGGGGGCCTCAGCACCGACGCGTTGCGCCACGCGCGTCAGGCGGGTCCAGACGATGGCCGTATCGTGTGTCACCTCACCGATCTTGATGCCGGTGGCCTGGTGCGGAGTGCCTGAGAGGCTGCGGCCGCAACCACAGACCAAGACAACAGCGCTTATCAGCATCGTTCTTCCGGGCGATTCCAAAGCCATAAGAAAGTCCTTTCTCCATATCAATCCTTCTGTCATGTCACGTGCGACAAGGCCTCTAGTTGGGACGCAATAAAACAGGCAAGCGGTCTCAAGGCTTCAATCGCCTTGTTGTTCCGGCGGCGCCGGATAGAGACGCACGTCATCGACGTAGATCAGACCGCTGCTGCCGACCGCTGCGTCACCCACGCCGATGGCCAATGCCTTGACGCGCGACAGGTCCACCTGACCGGTAAGAGCCGTCAGGTCGGCCAGGCCTTCGTTCCATTGGTTGTCCGCCGTGCCGGCGGCAGTAATCTCGACCTCAGCGATTCTGTTGCCGGCGTCGGTGATCTTGACATAGAGCCGCTCCGTGACATTGAGCGTATCGTCGGTCACATCGACGAAGTTCGTAAACGTCGCGCCGGATATGCCGCCCACGGCGCCGACATCCGACAAAACCGCAACGCTGGGGGCGTTGCGCCCCTGGCTCGTGCTGGCAACCAGGCCGACGTAGACTTCACCATCCATGGGGATATTCAGCGTATCCCCGAACTGGGCCCAGGTCTGACCATCGATGGAATGGAAGGTCTTGAAGTTGTTGGCCACGCGCTGCACCCTGACCCAGTACGGCAGAGGATAGTCGACCCGGGTATTCACGGACTCCTCGCCGGCAACCACGCGGTAACTCTGGAACACGCCCCCGGTGGGATTGCAGGTCGCACTGATAAAGGCGGAATCGGCGTCGAGGCTGTTGCGAATCATGACGCCCGCCTTACCCGTATCGGTTGCCTGCGTGATACTCTCGACCCTGGCGGTAATCGTGCCGTCGCCGGTAAGGGTCAGACAGGCGAAGGTGAAATCTTCCAGCAGGTTGCCTCCGCCGATGTTGTCGTCCCCGCCGCCGGTGACGGTATAAACACCGGAGGCATCGTCATAATCGACACGGGCAACGGAGCCGGCGCCGTAGTACCAGAACCCCAGGCTGTGAATCCCGTTGCTCATCCAGTCTTGAGGCGTTGTCCACGTCCGCTCGGCCTCGGAGTAGTACGGCGCCGCGGTGTTGTCGTAGTACAGGGGCATAGACCCGGCGCCACTCTGGACGATGGTGGTCTCGATGATCGTGCCCCCGAAGTGGGGGCTGCCCGCACTCCAAATGTCATGTCCCACCGCCGCGCCGGACCCGTTGCCGGGATGGCCGGTCGGCAGGAATTCGTCCTCCGAGTACCCCAGTCCGTCGATCCAGGTCTGGAAGACCCGATTCGGGGAATCGTTGCTGTAGCTTTCAAAATCATCCACGGTCAGGTAATCCAGGGTGGAGAAGCTCCACACATCCCCTTCCCAGGAACCGGGAATCTCAGCCTCATTGACCTCATCAATCCTCCAGTAGTACGTCTGGCCCAATTGCACGTCAAGTGGCTCGAGAGCATAGCGGTTTTCGCTCACCGTGTCTATCCGGGCCGTGCCGTCGGCCACGGCGGTCCTGTCCGTGTCGAGGTAGACCTCGTGCAAGACGGCCTCTCGCCCGGCGCGCCAGGTGAGGGCCGCATCCAGGTCTACGCCGGTCGCACCGTTCACCGGACCGGGCTTTCGTGCCGACAGCGGCAAATACAGGAAACGGACTTCGCTCAGACCGAACTGGCTCAGGATGTCGCCCCAGTTGCTCTCGACCGTAATCTTGACATACTTCGCGGCCACACCGTTGAAATCAACCACCGTGTTGTGTGCATACCCAGGCGCACCCGGAGCCCTGGCAATCTCGTGCATCGTACCCAGTGTCATCCATTGGACCCCGTCGGTGGAATACTCAATGATGGCATCTTTGACCCCCACACCGATGCCGGCCTCAAGGCCGCTGTTGTGGTTCCATACCAACATCTGATGGATAGCGTACAGCTTGTTGAACTCATATTGGATCCACACCGGCCCCTCCGCCCCGGCGTCACTGAGCCACATCTCGGTCACCTCCGTGGAATGCAGATCATTCGCATCCAGCCCGGAGCCGTTGACGGTATTTACGGGTCCCTCTTCGTCGCTGCTGGTACTGGAGGCGGTGGCGATGATATTCGCGCCTGCCAGAGGCCGCGCGACCGGTTCGACCGTAAACTGCCAGATGTCCCCCGGGATGACCATGTTGCCGGGGGCCGCGGTGACTTCGTCCACGCGCCAATAGTAGGTCCGGCCCAGCTCAAAGCGACCGACGGCGTAGGCGTTCGGATCCTGGCGGCCCCGATACACTCCGGCCGGATCGACGGTCGTCGTCGCATTGGCCACCTCGTCACGATCGGTGCCCAGGTACACGTCGTGCCGGCTGGCGGACCGTCCCGGCTTCCAGTTGAGGACCGCGTCCCACGCTACATCGGTTTCCCCTTCAGCCGGGTGCGGGGCGGTGGCTCTCTCCGGCGAGACCGCCACGATCGTGGTCACATCGGCTGATGGGTCATACGCCACCGACACAATGCTCTCCCCACCGTACGCGATGATGACGCCGTCGCTGACGAAGGTCTCGGCCAGCGCTACCTGATCGCCGGCCAGGATGAGCATGCCGTCGCCCGAGATGTCGATCAAGCCTGAGCTCGCCTCGCCCCCGGCGGTTACCGTGATCCCGGGATCGCCCGCCAGGTCGATCGTCCCGCCGCGCAGATACACTGTGCCGGAACTTCCATCCCTGTGGGCCAGCCGCAGCTCGGCGTCCGAATGCAGATAGCCGCCCGTCATATCGATGATGCCGTTGCCATACCGCCCGCACTCGATGCGGTCGGAGACGAGGACCTTGGTGTCGGCACCGCTGATGTAGAGGTGCCCCGTCGGCAGCGGATCGCTTGCCTTGCGTCCCAGGCGCAGCTCGCCGCCCACGTTCAGAGTGGCACCGCCGGTGACGGTCAATTCGCCGATAGAGCCGGCTACGTAAGCGATTCGCACTTCATCACAACTGGCTGTAGCGCCGTCCAGAATGGGCCACGTAAGAGGAGTCGCATTCTCAATATCGGCCCTGTCACCAACGACGGGGAGCCTGTTGGCGCTCCAGTTGGCCGCGTTCATCCAATCACCGTCTCCGGCGGCGCCGGTCCAGTCGATGTTTTCCGCCCTGACGACGGTAACGTTGCCGATCACGCCAAGGGCCAGGAGCAGAGAGAGCAGTTTACCGGTCATGACAATCCTCCTTTTTCAGAAGCGTAGAATAGCACATTCTGCCGCACACACGCAGAGGCCCCACGGATTGCGCAATCGGAGAACCCCACCGGAATGATCCATCACCTGCTCTCCAGCAGATCCCGGTGGGTGACAGCGCACGACACGGGACACGTCAAACAGACGACTACAGCAATAAGCATACCACAACGGCGTCCTCATGGTCAAACGGAAATAACCGCTGCGGCGCTGCGGGACGCGGGCTTCGAGCAAGTCTTCGACGAAGGGGCCGCTCGGCGAGAACTTACGTATGCCGCGGAGGATTTCTTGTCGCTCTTGTACGATTTCCGATCTCCCGGTACAATGAGAGGGGCCGCAGCTTTGGAGAACTCAAAGCGGCGCGGACGAGGACAGGATATCCCCGTGAGCGCGTGAAGGAAATTTACGAAGTAGAGTTTTGCAAAATGGAGATTAGGCTTATATTCTTC
>CAYPZL010000264.1:0-6099 GCA_964415045.1 uncultured Pirellulales bacterium
ATTTACGTCGAATCTTTGTCAAAAACTTAACGATGTTTGAGGTTAGTAGTACAGTAGCGGCAACGATTGACGCAATAGCTCGACAGATACAACGGCACGTAAAGCTTGATCGTGCGACCGAATCGCTGAGTGGTCAGCCGCTGTGACAGCTCGGCCATTTGCTCCAGGTACGCCTCGGCGGCCGGCGAGATCAAGGCCAACAACTTCATCAGGTCGTACGAGCCGGGACGCGAAGCCAGTGCGGCCTCCACCGCCTCGGAAGTGACCTCCCGCAATCGCCGCATCCAGAGATCCCTGTCGGAATCGAGCCGCCGGGCGGCAAGGACTTCTCTGATCGAGTTGTTTGCAGATGTTCGGACCATCGCAGCTATTCTCGCAAGAAACCCGTCAGAGGACTGGATGCCTCTGCCGAGCGTTTGGCGGCACGAGGTCCGGATCGGTAGGCCCTGCGTCCCGCCTCTACGGCCAGCTTGAAGGCCGAGGCCATTTCCGCCGGGTCCGTCGCCGTGGCGATCGCGGTATTCACCAGCACGGCATCCGCACCCAACTCCATCGCCTCGGCTGCATGCGACGGAAGGCCCAGACCGGCATCAACCACGACCGGAACATTACTTTGCTCAATGATAATCTCCAGCGCCGCCCGCGTCTTGAGCCCCTGGTTCGACCCAATCGGGCTGCCCAGGGGCATGACGGTGGCCGTTCCAACGTCTGTAAGTCTCTTTGCGAGTACGGGATCGGCGTTGATGTATGGCAGGACGACAAAACCTTCTTTCACGAGTGTCTCTGCAGCCGCGAGCGTCTCGACGGGATCAGGCAGCAGGTAGTATGGGTCGGGTGTGACCTCCAGCTTGACCCAGTCGATTCCGGTGGCCGCGCGAGCCAGCCGGGAAAGGCGAACGGCCTCGTCAGCACTACGGGCGCCGGACGTATTCGGAAGAAGCAGGAGCTTCTCCCGGTCGATCTCTCGCAGGGTGTCATCACTCGGGTTGTCGATGTCGACGCGACGCAGTGCGACGGTCACAATCTCGGCCCCCGATGCGGCCACGGCCCGGGCCATGACCTGCGGCGCTGAGAACTTGCCCGTTCCCACCAGCAGTCGCGAGTCGAACTCTCTATCGGCGATGGTCAGCTTATCCATGAAATCAACCGCCCCCCATAAATTTCACCAATTCAATGCTCTGGCCGCCAGTCAACGGTGTACGGCCGAATTCTTCGCGCCGGATAATGACGCCGTCAACTTCGGCCACGACCGTGGCGGCCTCTACGCTGAGCTCTTGCAGCAAATCCGACAACGTGCCCGGCATTTCGCCCGGATCGTACCGTCGTTCCGAGCCGTTGACTCTCAAGACATCCATGACATCCCACCCACACAAAAACAAAGGCACTCCCTCATCAGGAGTGCCGCCATGCTCGTTCGAGCCTCCCTTCGCAGGTCCTAACCTGAGCAGGTTCAGAGGGTCATCGCTGCGAGAGCGATTTCTCAGCCGTTTCAACAGATGGCCGGCCCACCCGTCGGCTCCCCTGGCTTCTTTTGATTATGGCGGATACACTACCATGGTTCGCTGTTTCTGCCAAGAATATTGTAGAGCTTCCCACGGCGCGAAAGGCCGACAGAAGAAGGGGTAATTGGATGGGGCACAAGCGCTTCGTCGTCCAGGAACACACGACGGCCGAGGGCGTTCACTGGGATCTCATGCTCGAACACGAGGCCGCCTTGATCACCTTTCGCCTGGCCGAGTCGCCCGAAGCGGCCCTTCAACATGCGATTCCGGCCCAAAGGATATTCGACCATCCGGCGAAATTCTTGACGTACGAAGGTCCCGTTCAGAACGGGGCCGGCCGCGTTAAGATCGTCGACAGCGGAACCTTCCGTCACGGCGCCCGGGCGAAAGATGTCTGGACCGTCAGTATGGAGGGCAGAATCCTCAAGGGAGATTTCACGCTGAAACGAACGGCCGAAGACGTGTGGCGCTTCACAGCAACACACGGGCAGCCACGTCGGTAGAAAGAAACTCGCGGCAAGTATGCCGTTTTCATGCGAGAGGTGAGGAAAGACGGCGTCATGGTCCCGCCCGTGTGGTGAGTGCTTCGCAGGCGTTTCTGCCATCTCGAAGCACGGGACATCGGCGGCTTCTCTGGCAACAAGCGTCGTTCTCTCGCCGTAGCCGAGCGTTCTCTCAGTTCACCACGTCTATGTGTCGAGCGATCCAACTAACCAGATTCACCGGTAGCGGAGCAACGACGCATGACTACTCCCACCTGACGCCGCCACCGGTCCCGGGTTCGTTCCGGTCCACACAGGTGAACCGCCGACACACGGATGTATCGGGGCAGGCCCGAAAACGTGTAAACTTCGTGCGTGAAGAAATCGATGGCCGCCGGAGATTCCCAGTGGGCTTTCAAGAACTCCAACCAGCGCGGTCTCTTCTCGGCTCTGGGGACCCGACCCGCCATCGGCGAAGACGTGCAAGGTACACGCCGTTGTCATTGACACGAACCAGGCGGAGGGAAGTCGAATTCTGGGCGAGCCTTACCTTGTTGGAGAGCTGCAAATCTGCCCTCGCATTGCATCTTCCAGGTAAGCCGGCGAGGCAACGCTCTGGAAAGGCCGCACTGCTTGTCGCGACGCGAAAAGTCCGCCGGCGGTTTCCACTGTCATGCATGAGTGTGTTATAATCATCATATACACACGTGCCGACAAAGCCCGTTGTCTCTTTCAAAGGGAGGGCAGGACCCTATGCGCAAGCAACGCGGTTTTACGTTGATTGAACTCCTGGTCGTCGTGGCTATCATTGCACTGCTGATGGCGATACTGATGCCGGCCCTGCAGCGCGTAAGGAAGCAGGCCCGAGGCGTGGCGTGCCTCAGCAGGCTCAAGCAATGGGGTCTGTTCTTTGCGATGTACGCTGAGGACTTCGACGGCCGATTCATGGCCGGCCACACGGCCCAGCCTCAGGCCAATCGGTGGGTCAGCGCACTGGGCGACTACTATCGATGGGATGACGAATTCACCTGTTGTCCGAACGCGACGAAACCATGGGTCGACGAGGATGGCATCAGCGAGGGGGCCGAGGGAACGGACGTGGGTGTGACCATGGCCTGGGGCTACATGAACCAGGATCACTGGGCCAAGCCAATGAAAGGAAGTTACGGGATCAATGGCTACTGTGTCAACATCCAGGCAGGCCGGGAACCGCGCGGGGAGGCAAGCTGGTACTGGCGCGGGCCTACGGTGAGAGGGGCCGCCTACGTGCCTTTGTTTCTGGGCGCCCAGCGCTACAACGGTGTGGTAGACTACCTGGACCCTCCTCCTGCGTATAACGGCCAGGGGTGGGCTGAAGGCGGCGACGGGCGTATGGTACGGTACTGTCTAAACCGACACGACGGATTCGTCAACGGGCTCTTTCTCGATTTTGCCACGAGGAAGATCGGACTGAAGGAGTTGTGGACGTTCAAGTGGCATCGTCAGTTCGACACCAGCGGCCCCTGGACCACCGCCGGCGGGTGTCAGCCGGACGACTGGCCGGACTGGATGAGAAGATTCAAAGACTACTGACAGCACGAGACCGCGTGTACCTGTCAAGCGGCTGTGGGACCGCCGCGAAGCGGTGAAACTCGCCGCAAACACTTCGCCGAGAGCGATGGCTCGTGGGACCGGAGTAGAAAGGTGCCAGTGGTTTTCGCGTGTGGGACCGGTTAAAAGCAGATAGTCTCCGGCCCGCAGCTCGCGTATGGGTAAGTCTGGCGGTGACGAGAGCTCAGGAGTCACGTAGAGCGGACTACGCCGCCGTCTTGAGACAGTAGGCCGTGGTGCGTGTTTCGGCAAGAACATGACGTTCGATATTGCCGGGCATCGTTCTCGCTTTTCGGTTTAACTTCTCAGCTGAACTTTTGCAAAATGGAGATTAGGCTTACTTTAGGGAGGAAAAATCTTCTTGTCGATTTTTCCTCCCGAGCACGTAAGTGCATTGGGTATTGGTATTTAAGCTCCGTCTTCAAGGAAATCAAACCAACGATTTCCTTGAAGAATATAAGCCTAATCTCCATTTTGCAAAACTCTACTTCTCAGGTTTGCCGTGGTAATGCAAGTCATCTGGCCGAAGACCCTCCAGAGCCATGTGCCCCCGCAGCTATTGCACGACCACTTGAATTCGGTGCACAGGAGCGTCAAGCGGTTGAGGCCCTTGATCAGCGGGACGTGCTTTAGCCACTCATACTTGAGGGTCTTGATGACATGTTTTGTCACCGTAATCGACCGGTATTCCCCTGCCGCTTCAGAGCGAGGCTTGATGTTCCATTGTCTGAGCGACTCGACAACGGCGTCTCCGATAGAGACCCCTTCTGCACGAACCTCATCGACGACGTCCGCATCAGCAACCGGGCGGTGAGACCGTAGCAGGCCATTATCACCTGGCAAACGTCCGGGGGCCGGCGGGCCATGGAACGCCGGCCCTTTGTATAGGTGCCTTCGGCCAACTCCTCCGACGACACAAAATCAAACTTACACACAATACTTGGCACTATCTCTGTTGTTGTCTCTCTTGACTAACGAGGGCTTTTCCGTTTAGCATGGTGGCGACCATAAGAGCCTGTTGAATTGGGAGACCAGTCAATGCGTAGCGTACAACTTATCGGCATGCTTACAGTCATTCTCGTTCTTGCCTCGGCGGCCTCGGCCGGGCAAGTCAACACACTCACCGCTGAGGAGCGCGAGGCAGGATTCGTGCTGCTCTTTGATGGTAAGACACTCACCGGGTGGGACGGGAATCCCAAGTTCTGGTCCGTTGTTGACGGCGCGATCGTGGGCCGAACAACTCCAGAGAACCCGACACGGGGAAACACCTTTCTGATCTGGCGTCAGGGGCTGCTTTGCGATTTTGAGCTCAGGCTGTCCTGGAAGATCGAAGGGGGCAACTCCGGCGTTCAGTATCGCAGCCGGGATTATGGCAGCTGGGTCGTTGGCGGTTACCAGGCCGACATTGACGCCAACAATCGATACACGGGGATCCTCTACGAGGAGCGGGGCCGGGGGATCATGGTGAATCGGGGCGACAAGGTCGAACGAGGTCCTGGAAAAAGCGTTGTCGTCGACAAGATCAGCAGTGACGCGGCAGTTGCAGAGGCGGTCAATCGGGATGGCTGGAACGACTACGTCATCACCGCCAGGGGAAACACGTTGACTCAGACGCTAAATGGCGTACCCACCATGATGCTCATCGACAATGAGAAGGCCAAGGCCGCAGATTGTGGCGTTCTGGCGCTTCAGCTTCATGCGGGACCTCCCATGACCGTTCGGTTTCGTTCCATTCGTCTCAAGCGGTTTCCGCCGAAGGGGGGAGAGCCCCTCTTTGATGGGCACACGCTAACCGGGTGGAAGCGGCACGATGCCCTGCCGGGGCATGGCGTTGCCGGGAAATGGTACGTGGAAGATGGGGCGATTGTCGGTGTCCAGGATACACCCGGCCAAGGGGGCTTCCTGACGACCTTTCGCAAGTTCAAAGACTTTGAGTTCGAGTGCGAAGCCCAGGTCGATTGGCCGTTCGACAGTGGGATTTTTCTGCGTGTTGGACCTCATGGAAAGAGCCACCAGGTGACAATTGACTATCGGGACGGTGGTGACATTGGAGGGATCTATTGCCCCTGGACCCAAGGATTCGTCCATCGAAGTCCTGAAGGTATCAAACACTTCAAGAAAGGGGCCTGGAACCACTTCAAGATCTCTTGCCGGGGAGAACCGGCTCGGATCAAAGTGTGGGTCAACGAGACACAGGTAACGGATTATCAGCACACGGCTGCGACGACCAAGGGGATTCCTCAGGAGGGCACGCTGTGCCTTCAAATCCACCCCGGTGGTGAAGGATACGATCAGAGCAAAGCCAGATTCCGCAACCTTCGCATTCGCGAACTGCCCACTGGCACAGAATAAACGCCAGATTCTCGCCGCAGTCTATAGCACTGCGATTCGTCACGACATCTTGGGCTTTTGTGAACGACAACTCGTAACCCTGCGTGGAGGAGGGACTGAGAAGAAGATGCGAATTATTGTAGTAGAGTTTTGCAAAATGGAGATTAGGCTTATATTCTTCAAGGAAATCGTTG
>CAYPZL010000265.1:0-6036 GCA_964415045.1 uncultured Pirellulales bacterium
TTGTCCTCCTTTATACCAGAGAACTCGACCGGAGGCAGCCTTTCATGGGATTACGCAGGTCGCAACAACTGGAAGTTTTTCCAGATAGTTCGGGGATCGTGATGCAGGCTGCGGTAAAAAGGAGATTGGATTTCGCGTGGAGGCGCAGAGACACGGAGTTGGATGTAACTGTAGCTATGAGATCAGGTTGGATTCTTTTCTCTGCATTCTCCGTGCCTCGGTGGTGGATGATCAGGCCGGGGGAAAAAGGTTGCCGGTGGACGGGGCGGTGGTAAAATGGCGGCACGTAACCAACCATCCCCGGCGTCATGGTGTGGACGCACACCCTGCATTTGGAGTTCTGTTGAAGTGCGATTAGCGTTAGGACAATTCAACCCGACCGTCGGCGATTTGTCGGGCAACGTGGCGAAAATGAAGGAAATGTGGGCCCGGGCGGTGGATTCGGGCGCGGAATTGGTGCTGTTTCCGGAGTTGTCGATCTGCGGATATCCGCCGGAAGACCTCGTGTACAAGAGGCACTTCGTGGAGGACAACCGCACGGCGGTGGAGGAGCTGGCGGCGGCCTGCCCGGCCCAAACGGTGGTGGCCGGCTTCGTGGAGTTCGACGGCAACGGCGCCTTCAACACCGCCGCGGTGCTCCAGGAAGGCCGGATCGTCCACACCTACCACAAATGCGCCCTGCCCAACTACAGCGTGTTCGACGAGCAGCGCTATTTCAAACCGGGAACGCGCCCACTGGTCATCACCAGCGGCGGCCTGAACATCGCCCTGACCATCTGCTTCGACATCTGGAACACCCGCTGGCTCCAGGACTCGCTGACGAACGTAGGGCAGATCCACCTCGTGCTGAACCTCTCGGCCTCGCCCTTCCACATGGGAAAGATCGACCGCAGAGAAGAAGTCATCAGCGCGTGCGCCCGGACGTTTAACAGCGCGGTGGCGTACTGCAACCTGGTCGGCGGTCAGGACGAGCTGGTGTTCGACGGCCGCAGCATCCTGGCGAACTCCGCCGGCGACATCGTCGCCAAGGCCCGAGCGTTCGAAGAGGACTTGCTGATCGCCGACATCGAAGCGGCCGATTCCGGCGTGACTGTCACGACCCTGTCGCCTCCACCCGCCCAACCTCAGGGCGCGCTCGAGGAGGTCTACCAGGCCCTGGTCCTCGGCACCCGGGACTATACGCGCAAGAACGGATTCGAGAAGGTGCTGCTGGGCATGAGCGGCGGGATCGATTCGGCCCTGACGGCCGCGATCGCCGCTGATGCGCTGGGGTCCGGAAACGTCCGCGGTGTCACCATGCCCTCGAAGTTCAACAGCCCTGAGACCATCGCCGACGCCAAGCGCGTCGCCGACAACCTCGGCATCGAGATGCTCACGATTGAGATCGAGCCGATCCTGAGTCGCTTCGACCAGTCGCTCGGCGCCGATGCGCGCTGGGACGACCGGGGCGTGGCCTACGAGAACCTGCAAGCCCGCATCCGGGGCATGATCCTGATGTCCCTGAGCAACCAGATCGGCGAGCTGGTCCTGACCACGGGCAACAAGAGCGAGGTCTCGGTGGGCTACAGCACGCTGTACGGCGACACCGCCGGGGGCTTTGCCGTGATCAAGGACGTTCCCAAGACGATGGTGTACCAATTAGCCGAACTGGTCAACGAGCGCGCCGGCAAAGAGATCATCCCGGAGGCGGTGATTACGAGGGCGCCGAGTGCGGAGCTTCGAGCGGACCAGAAGGATTCGGATTCGCTGCCCGATTACGAGGTGCTCGACCGTATCGTGACCGGCTACGTCGAGGAAGACAAGTCGGCCCGCGAGTTGGCGGAATCGGGCCTGCCGGCCGAGACGGTGGAGAGGGTGATATGGATGATCGACCGCAACGAATACAAGCGCCGGCAGTCGCCGCCCGGCGTGCGCATCACGCCGAAAGCCTTCGGCAAGGACCGCCGGCTGCCCATTACCAATCGCTACCGCACCACCGTGCGCAGCCGGCGCAAAGACCGAACGGCCGGCGGCGAAGGGCAAACGTAGAGAACGCCGGCCTACCGCGCCTCGACCAGCCCGTCCAGGATGGCGCGGACGAACACGTTGACCACCACGGGTCCGGTCGCGGTGACGATGGAGCCGTCCTTCTCCACCGGGTTGCCCGTATAAGTCGCGCCGGCCTGGATCAGGTTGACTCGCTTGGAAAGAAACGCGGTCGCGCGAACGCCTTTGAGCACACCGGCGTTGGCCAGGATGGTCGGCGCCGTGCCGATAGCGGCGATGACCTTTCGCTGCGCGAAGGCCTGGCGGACCAGGTTCAGGGCCGTACGGTTGCCGACGAAATCGACGGCCCCGGGCCCGCCGACGAAAATCACGGCGCCGAACTCGCTGACGTTGACCTGGTTGAGCATCAGGTCGGCGTCGATGGTGCCGCCGAGGGCGCCGATGATGTTTCCGGCGCGGGTGCTGGCCACGAGCGTCTGCACGGAGGCGAGCTCCAGGCCGCGCTTGGTCTGAAAGAGCTCCTCGTCGCTGAACCCCTGGGCTGCGGCGACAATGAGGGCTTTGCGGGCGGCCACCGCCTCGGCGGGCACGTCGGTGGTCACGACCGCCTGGCTGGCGGGGTATCCTACGAACGCGACGTAGAGCGGCTCGACGCTGCGGGGAAAGCGGCAGATTCGCTTGACCATGGCCGTGTCGACCGCGTCGATGCTGACGAACGTCAGACCCAGCGCCAGGGACTGGAGCTTGATGCTCTGGGCCATCTGCCCGGCCTGGAGCAGCATGACGCTCTTGGCGCGGGGGCCGTAGCGAGGTACGAAATTCCGCGAGGAGCCGACCAGCACGATCTGGCAACCGCCCGTCGGAGCGACCGGCTGATTCAGCAAAGAGGTGGCCATGACGGTCCGCACGTCCTGGTTGGTCTTCTGTTGCAGCCCGTGGGTACCCGGATCGTAGAGGTAGATGCCGTCGGGCAGAACGAAGTAGATGCTGATCGGCGGCTGCTGATTGGCCGTGGGAGCCGCGTCGCCCTGCGCCGGCACGGCGCTTCGGGCCGCCCAGGCGAGCTGGCCGATGTCCGGGAATCCTAGCCGCTGATTCGAAGGGGGCTCGACCTGCTGCTGGGCGGTCAGGGCCGCCTCCAGGCTGACGCCGCTGCTGGTCGACGGCTCGGGAAGCTGAATCGTCTTGAGGCCGGAACCCCGGGGCGTCCGCAGTCGCTTGCTCGTCGTCTGCTGCCGCGCCAGACAAACGCTCACGGTCGTCGCCAGCAGGAGCAGGAAAAGGCCGGTCGTTCGCGTGTATCGGGTAAGACCGTCGCAAAAACGCGTTCGCTCGTTCATCGTTGTTTCCTCCAACAACTTATGTGCGCCAGAAACCATGCACTCTGTTTATAGAATAACGCATTGCCGGCTTCGCCGCCAGAGGAATCATCTCCCGGAGGCGGCCCATTTCACGTATGCCCCGTGCGCGGGGTGTCCAGGATCTTCCGCTTGCAAACGGGTCGCGCGTCGCTACGATAGGGACGACGCCGACCGACCGGTCGGCACGGTAACGCCGCATAACCGAATCGCCTTAAGGATCATGTGATGGACGAATGGCAAAGCAGGAGAATCAAGCGTAGAGAGTTTCTGCGGAAGGCGGCCTGTGCGCTGTCGACATGGGCTGTCGCCGAAAGGGCCTGCGGGACCCCGGCGTCTCGACGACGACCAAACATTCTGTTTCTGATGACCGACCAGCACCGGGGCGACTGCCTCGGCTGCGCCGGCAACGACAGAATCAAGACGCCCTATCTCGATTCGCTGGCCGCAGACGGGGTCCGCTTCTCGAACGCCTACACCTCGACGCCGAGCTGCACGCCCGCGCGGAGCGGAATCTTGACGGGGCTGTCGCCGTGGCATCACGGGATGTTGGGTTACGGCCGCGTGGCGGGGCAGTACCGCTTCGAGCTGCCCCGGGCGCTGCGCGAGGCCGGGTACTACCTCTTCGGCATCGGCAAGATGCACTGGTACCCGCAGAAGAAGCTGAGGGGCTATCACGGGCTGCTGGTCGATGAGTCGGGACGCGCCGAGACGCCGGGCTTCGTCAGCGACTATCGCCTCTGGTTCAAGCAACAGGCGCCGGACCTGAACCCGGACGCCACCGGCATCGGCTGGAACGACTACCGGGCCAAAGCCTACGCGCTTCCGGAGCGACTGCACCCCACGACCTGGACGGGCGACCGGGCCGTGGAGTTCATCGAGGACTACCAGCGGGACGAGCCCTTCATGCTCAAGGTCTCGTTCGCCCGGCCCCACAGTCCGTACGATCCGCCGCAGCGGTTCCTCGACATGTACCGCGCCGACGATATGCCCGCCCCCCACGTGGGCGGCTGGGCGCAGCGTCACGCCCCGCACAAGGACCCTCCCCGGCCCAGTCTGTGGCAAGGAGACCTCGGCGTCCGCCAGGCGCAGGAATCGCGGCGGGCCTACTACGGGTCCATCACTTTCATCGACGAGCAGATCGGTCGCATCCTGTCGGCTCTGAAGAAGCGCGGCCTGTACGACAATACGTTGATCGTGTTCTTCTCCGACCACGGTGACATGCTCGGCGATCATCACCTGTGGCGCAAGACCTATGCCTACGAAGGCTCGGCACAAATCCCGATGCTGTTGCGCTGGCCCAAGAACATGGGCATGGATCGTCGGCGCGGAACGTCGCTGCCGCAGCCGGTCGAGTTGCGAGACATCCTGCCGACGTTCCTGGATGCGGCCGAGGCGCCCGTTCCCGACCATCTGGACGGCCGGAGCCTGCTGGAGCTGGTCCGCGGCCAAACCGCGAAGTGGCGGGCGTTCATCGACCTGGAGCACTCCATGTGCTACAGCAAGGACCATTGGACCGCCCTGACCGACGGCAAGCGCAAGTACATCTACTACGCCTACGACGGGCGAGAGCAGCTCTTCGACCTGGAGAAGGATCGCGCCGAGCGACACGACCGCGCGGGCGACCCGGACTACGCCGGCGTGCTGACGAAGTGGCGCCGCCGCATGGCCGAGCACCTCTCCGAACGAGGCGAGGCCTTCGTCTCTGACGGCAAGCCGGCCATCCGCAAGACGCGGCTTCTCTATTCACCGAATTATCCCGGGGCACGGAAGAAGACGTGAGCGCCCGCGCATCCCACTGTCTCGTGCCGGAAACTCGCGGCGCCGGTGGCTTCAAGGTCCGGCCGGCGTCGCGATTGGGACGCCGGCCCTGTTGGATGTAATTCATTTGGCTATGATACTGCGAAATAAACTGCCGGTTGTCCTTTTGGCCCTGTACTGGCCCACGGTCTTTGTGTTGTCGCACATACCCGTGCCTCGGGTCGTTCGCGAAGCGCACGCATCGGACAAGAGCCTGCATTTCCTGGCGTACATGGTCTTGACCTTGCTGCTGTGGTCGGTCGTCAAGCCCGGTCAGAAGGTCCGCTGGCGCAAGGCGGCGGCCTGGTGGGTGCTCGGCATTGTGATGGTGTACGGAGTTTGCGACGAGCTGCTGCAGCACTTCGTGGCGGGACGTTCGACGGACGCCCGAGACCTCGTCGCCGACGCGGCGGGCGCCGTGACGGCGCTCGGCGTGCTGAGCTTCCTCTCCTTTCGACCCGCTTTCATGGTCGCCGTCGGGACGATCATCTATACCCTGACGGTCTTCGTCCGTGCCGACGTCTCGCAGATTCTCCCGGTGACGGCCACCGTCTTCCATCTGGCGGCTTACGTCCTCTTCACGCTTCTCTGGGCGGGATGCCTGCGTCACTGGCAGGCGCTGCGAAAGGTGGGCTTCGGAAGGTTCATCGCGCTGGCGGCGGCGCCGGTCGGTCTGATGGTCGTGGCGAAAGCCAGCGCCATGCTCTCGGGCAAGGCGTTCACGGGATGGGACATGGTCGCCGCCGGAGTCGGAGTGCTGGCCGGCGCCGGCGCGGTGACAGCGGTTGAAATGGCGAAGCGAAGGCGGGCGAGAAACGCGGAGTGTCAGTGAAAACATCCGGACTTGCGCGTGGCAGCGTCCAGCGCCAGCTTGGCGATGGTGAACCGCTCC
>CAYPZL010000266.1:0-5886 GCA_964415045.1 uncultured Pirellulales bacterium
CCGCTCCAGGACAAATATCGGCAACGCGGACCAATTTACTCGAATCTACTTAGTAGTCCAGCGCCTCGCTTGGACATTCGCTCGGGCTGGGATTCGCCCAATGGTCGAAGAGGTTTATGGTGCGTCAACGGAGGTGTCACCGGAGAATAGTGACAGTGTCCACCCCGCGGAGTTCTACATCAAGCCTCCCATAGGGGAGGATCTAATGCTTGGTGACGTTCGCCTTCGCCAGACTGACGAACACGATGAATACCTTCTTGTCCTGTGGCCGACCTGCGATATGGTCTCATGCGGTGGTCGAACGCCTAAGACTGAATCCGTGCTGTGTGCGCGGGGATTGCTCGCCAGGGAGACGTCGGAGATCACGGCATGGCTTGCTTCTCCAAGCAGCAGCAAACAGAAGAAGGTTGAGAGACTCCTACGGAATGCACGAGCCGAATCGCCAGATCGGTATCATTTCCTCCCAGGTGTTTGGGATATTCCTGATCTGCTGGTTGATTTTCAGGCACTGGAACATCTTCCTCTTGCCGAAGTCAGTAACTATCCATGTCTGGGCACAGTGTCGAGCCCGTTTTGCGAGGCCCTGGCCATACGATTCCAAAGATACATTGGACGTATCGGAACGCCAGATTTGGATGCGAACACTGTGCTAGCCAAGATTGGCAACCATGTACAAACGTAAAAGGGACGGAAGCATATTCTTCAAAGGTCAACGCCTGTGGCTGATGTGTTGACAACAGAACAACGCAGACACTGCATGTCTCGGATTCGTGGCAAGGATACGAAACCTGAGTTCATCGTGCGGCGGATGGTCCACGGTATGGGATACAGATTCCGTCTGCACAAGCGTACCCTGCCTGGTTCGCCCGATCTCGTATTGACGCGCCACCGGAAAGTAATCTTTGTCCATGGCTGTTTCTGGCACAAGCACCGATGTAAGTATGGGCGGGTCCGGCCCGCCACGAATGCGGAATTCTGGGAGAAGAAGCGGCAGGGGAATGTGGACCGAGACCGAAGGAACGTGAAGACGCTTAAGGCTATAGGCTGGAAGGTCCTTGTGGTCTGGGAATGCTGGACACGCGACCTTCCAAAACTCGAGGGCCGCCTTCGGCGTTTCCTCGAACAATAGATCATCCACGAAGATCAACAACAGCCTTGTTGCGTAACAGATTTGTTTCCCAAGTGGCAGGGACAGTTCGCTGCTGGCGCGGGGTTTATGGGGTTTGGGGTTTGGCGGGGATGGCTTCGGGGAAGTTCAGGTAGGCGAATTCTCCTTGTAGTTCGTAGGCCTTTTTGTCGCGGGCTTTGGCGGCTTCGATTTGGTCTTCGAAGGTTCCGAGGTAGTGGGTGGTGCCGCCGGACTTGATCGCGGCGAACCACTTGTCGCCCCGGGGATAGACGCCCTTGAACCGGGACTTGCCGCTGCGCGGGGGCTTGTTGTGCTCGTTCTGGCGGGGCGTGCAGTTGCGCAGGTTGCACTGGCGGTTGTTCAGAGAGTTGCCGTTGATGTGGTCGACCACCATGCCGTCGGGCGTCTGCATGATCTCGCGGTGCATGAGGATGGTGCCGCCGGGATAGGACCGGCGGGCGTAGATCTTGCCTCCGCTGTCGAAGGCGTTCCAGCGGTAGCGGTTGAGCCGCTCGTAGTCGGCGGCGTCGACGATGGCGAACTTGCCCCGCGTCAGGGCGATGTAGCGGACCTCGTCGTTCGGCGGCTCCGGGGGCTCGACGCGGACCGGCGGCTCGCGCCGGGCGCGGAAGTTCGGGCACGTGCTGTGGGGCATGACCTCGCGCAGTTCGCCCGGCGCGTCGGCGTGATTGACGCAGGTCATCATCGTCGGCCAGCCCAACGAAAGGTTCCGTATCCCCTGGGCGGGATTGCTCGCAGCGTACACACAGCGATAACACTTTCGATCCATGATGAATTCCTCCAGAGTCCGAAGTCCGGGCGGGCCGTTCCCGTGGCGCGTCGCCGGCGCATGATGCCGGCGCGTGGGATTTCGGCCATCCGGGACCATCTCGGACTACGCTATTTGGATGTGAATCTGACGTGCCGGCGATGGTGTTCTGCCCGCACACGATGCTACCTGCCGCACCTGGCGGCGTCCCGCTTCGCTCCTGCGAAGCAACTGTATAATAGGCGAGACAGTCGTAATTGTCAACAACAAACACCGCGAATTTTTGACATTTTTTTAAACTCGAACCGCCGGGAAGCGCGTTTACAGCAGCGGCGGCAGTTGATATCAATGCACGAGGCAACGAATGACAACAGGGTGACGGTGGAGATTCCGAGTATGCGTGGCATGAGAACCGGTCGGTGCAAGATGACGGGGGTCGCGTTTCTGGCGTTGTGGTTTTTCTGTTCGATCTCGCCGGCGGCGGGATCGGAGGCGGCGGCCCTGCCCCGGGTGGCGCCGGGGCTCGAATACGTTCACCATCGCATCGGGGACGGGCCCTGGTCGATCCACGTGCTGAAGGTCCGGCGCTCGGGCGGGACGTTTCAACTGCACTCGGCTCTGGCCCAGGATACGGTGTACGGGCTGGCCTCGGTCGGCGAGCAGGTCGTCGGCCTGGGGGCCGGCGGAGGCAGACCGGTCGCGGCGGTCAACGGGGATTTCTTCCGCATCCGCAGCGGGCCCTACCAGGGCGACCCGCTCGGCCTGCACATCGCGCGGGGCGAGCTGATCAGCTCCCCCACGGGATCGAGCTTCTGGATCGATGGCGAGGGCCGACCTCGTATCGGTGAGGTCATGGCGAAATTCCGCGCCGTTGGCCCGGGCGGGCTGGACCTTCCGTTCGGCGTGAACCAGGAGCGGGCCGACGATGCGGCGGTGCTGTACACGCCCACGATGAGACCGTCCACGCGCACACGCGGCGGGCTGGAAATCGTATTGCGCCGCGACGGCGAGGGCGACTGGCTGCCGCTTCGCGCGGGCCGGCCGTACCGGGCCCGCATCGCGGCGATCCGGCGCGAAGGCGACACGAAACTGGATCCCGGCGTCATGGTCCTCTCGATCGGGCCGAAACGGGCGGCGGAGCTGCCCGCGCTGGAAACAGGAATGACGCTTTCGCTGCGCCTGCGGACCGTGCCCGATCTGAGGGACGCGACGACGGCAGTCGGAGGCGGGCCGGTCCTGCTGCGCGACGGCGAACCGGGGCAGTGGACAGGCTCGCTGCCGAGGCATCCGCGTACCGTAGTCGGATGGAACGACGAGGACTTCTTCCTGGTCGTCGTGGACGGGCGGCAGGAGCCGCTTTCGGTGGGCATGACGTACCCCGAGCTGGCCGCACTGATGCTGCGTTACGGCTGCAAGCACGCGATGAACTTGGACGGCGGCGGCTCCTCGACGCTCTGGCTGGACGGCCACATCATGAACTCGCCCTCCGACGGCCGGCCGCGACGAGTGGCCAACAGCCTGATCGTGATCTCGAACCAGTGACCGGAGTTGATATGACGACCGCTGCTGAAAAAGCACGAGAATTTCTGGAGCGACAGAAGGCGTTTCGTCTCGGGACGTTGCTGAGCGAATCGTCGCATCCGAAGACGCGCCGTCTCTCCGAGACCATGGAGGCCGATGTCGAGGCGGGCATTCGCCTGTTGCAGTCCGTGGATGCGGACATACCGGCGGCGCTGGACCGGATTTTCGCGCAGGATTCGTACGCGCGGCTGGCCGCGACGATGCGCGACGCCCTGCGGCACGGCAAACGCATCTTCTTCACCGGCTGCGGAGCCACCGGGCGACTGGCCATCCTGCTGGAGGCCGCCTGGCGGCGGTTTTGGCGGGACATGCAGCAGCGGCATCCGTCCGTGCCGTCGCTGGAAGATCGCTGTATCAGCGTCATGGCCGGCGGCGACTTCGCGCTGATCAAGTCGGTGGAGGGATTCGAGGATTTTCCCGACTTCGGGCGCTACCAGCTCGCCGAGGCGGGGGTGCGGGAAGGCGACGTCGTGGTCGCCGTCACCGAAGGCGGCGAGACGCCCTTCGTCATCGGCACGGCCTGGCAGGGACTGGACTCGGACGCGCACGTCTTCTTCGTCTACAACAACCCCACGGACGACCTGCGTCGCCACGTGCGGCGCTCGCGCGAGGTTATCGAGGAGCCGCGCATCGGCAAGCTCGACCTGACCACCGGGCCGATGGCCATCACCGGCTCGACGCGGATGCAGGCGACGACGGTAGAGCTGCTCGTCGTCGGCGCCGCCCTCGAGACGGCCCTGGGACAGATCCTCCGGGACCCGCTTTCGGAATCAGAAATGGCAGAACTCGGCCTGAAATCGTGCGATCCCGAAAACTACCAGCGGCTCTTTGCAGACCTTTTCGAGCAACTGACCGGGCCCGAGGCGGTCGAGGCGATGGCCCGGCTCACGCAGTTCGAGGAAGAGATCTACCGCCGCCGCGGCCTGGTGACGTATGCCGCCGACGCCGTCCTGCTCGACGTTCTCACCGACACCACCGAGCGCTCGCCGACGTTCATGGTGCCGCCGTTTCGCAGACAGGGCGATACGGCCTCGCCGGTCTCCTGGGCCTTCGTCAAGAATCCGTTTCACGGCAGCGAAGCCGCCTGGCGCGAGATGCTCCAGCGGGAGCCGCGCGGCCTGACGTGGGGACCGCACGTCTACGAGAAACTGAAGGCCCCGATGTCACTGCAGGCCGACCCGCCCAAGCTGGACAACAAGGAGATCTACCGGTTCCGCATCGGCAACGAGCCCGATCCGTCGCGCACCGACGCGGCCGATGCGGCGCTGGTCGTGATGGGCACGTCGGACGAAGCTCGCGGCCTGAGCGCCGAATCGCTCCAACGGTTCGGCGGCTCGTTCGCGAAGCGGGCCGCGATCACCGTGGGCCCGGAGGCAAGTCCGCTCGACGTGGACGAGCGGTTCCACTTCTCGTGCGACCGGCCCGCCTCGGCCCTGCGTCTCCGGGAGCACCTGGCGGTCAAGCTCGTCCTGAACACGGTATCGACCGCGACGATGGTCAGGCTGGGCCGGGTCATCGGCAACGCCATGGTCTGGCTGTCCCCCAGCAACAAGAAGCTCATCGACCGCGGCTCGCGACTGACCGCCCAGGTGACGGGTTGCAGCTACGAGCGCGCCTGCGTGGTGCTGCACGAGGCCATGGAGGAGATCGCCGGCGCATCCTACACCGGGCGCGAGCCTCCGTCGCCGGTGGCGCTGGCGATCGAAAAAATCTCCGGCCGCAAAACCTCACGCTGAGAGCGCAGGGTGTGCCGTGCACACCGTCTCTCTCCTGACAAATCCGGGGGCACTATACCCGTTTCCGCCTGCTATTTGGCTTTCGTCCGGGCGCCTTTTTGCGCAATACGCGTCCGAGGGTGGCCGCCAGGCACTCCCGCCGGCCACTGGGATCGTAGGTATAGGTGATCTGGTCCCAGTCGTCCGAGCCCTAACTGCTAAGTAGAGTTTTGCAAAATGGAGATTAGGCTTATATTCTTCAAGGAAATCGTTGGTGTGATTTCCTTGAAGACAGAGGGTAAATATCTACACCCAAAGCACTTACGTTCTCGGGAGGAAAAATCGACAAGGAGATTTTTCCTCCCTAAAGTAAGCCTAATCTCCATTTTGCAAAAGTTCAGCTGCTAATTTAAGGGCTGACCCCAGACGTCCCGATCCCTAACTGCTAATTTAAGGGCTGACCCCAGACGTCCCCAGACGTCCGCTTCACGCCCCCCGCCCGCCCAACGCCAGAAAATAGACAATATATTCTTCCGTTTCCCCCTTGCCCCTCCCGACCTCCCCGGCCATAATACCCCCGGAGAATGCAAGACGGACGGCCCCCGGCGAGCCCCCGCCGGCAGCACGTCCCCCAGCACGTAATCCCATGAAAGGCTGCCTCCGGTCGAGTTCTCTGGTATAAAGGAGGACAA
>CAYPZL010000267.1:0-5870 GCA_964415045.1 uncultured Pirellulales bacterium
CGGCAGAGCCTTTTCAATTCTCACCGGCATAGCCGGTGGATTACGGATTTATTTAAGCCAGGCGAAGGGAAAGGGGGCTGTGCAGATATTGAATAATGGGGACGAATAATGGGGATGGTCACCTATCACAGGTCGTGACATCGCATTTGGATTGTACTTGTTTCCATCACGCTTTCGTGGGGGTTCGGAAGATGGCTCGGTTTAGGGGGCCGTAGGGGGGGAAGCTTCGTTTGGCGGTGGATATCTGCAGAAATTCCGGGGATACCCTACTTGTTTCTGTGTTGAATTGAGTATGGTGCGGATGGAGTCCCCCGAGTTCCCATTGACAAATCGCTCTTTACGTGATACCGTGCAACTATAGCGTAAGAGAATTCCACATGAGTGTTGTTCATTTGTCGTGCTGATGAGTCAAGACCGCCACGCATAGGAATATGCAGCAGCGAGTTGCTTTTATCGAGGGGATGATGAAAAGGTGCATCCGGTTTTCCATTTTTGCCTTCCTGGTCGTGCTTTTGGGGCATTGCGGCGTGGCTTTTGGCGAACTGCAGGTCCATCTCACATTGGATGGCGACCTGACGGATTCTGCCGGCGGCGACCACAATGGGACGCTGCTGGACGGTTCGAGAGGCAGTCACCAGTATGTCCCGGGCAAGCTTGGCGATGCGCTGGACCTTCAGAATGGGGACTACACCACCGGTGGAGATGGGGTTTCAATTCGATATACCCTGACGGATTCCGGGACGGTGGCCTTGTGGTACAAACCGAGACGCATCTACAATTACAACACGATATACGACAACTCGACACATCAGGACGACTGGGAATGCTGGATTTATCAGGACGGACGTCTCCGGACCCGAGTTGAAAGTGATACGGCCGTCACCGCTGATCTCGCTTCACTCTCATCGGGTGGAGATCTGCGGGACCAATGGTTTCACGTAGCGGTCATGTGGAACCGGACAGGCATCGGCACGGTTGACACCCAACTGTACGTGAACGGCGTTTTGCAGGACACCAACAGCGGCACGTGGGTGCGGCCGGGCAATACCTTCTTCCTGGGCGGCGGACACAACGGGAACGATTTTGGCGACGGAACGTGGGACGATCTGCGGATCTACGACCACGTCCTTTCCGATGCGGAAGTCCGGTCGCTGGCGATGCGAGGATTGATTGTCGAACCGGCCCTGATTCAATTGACGGAGAATCAGACGGCCGTCTACAGCGTGGTCCTGGACTACCTGGAAGACTACGAACCCCTAAGTGACGTATACGTGTCCATTGCAGCCGATGATCATCTGTCGATCAACGGTCTCGCTGCAGGCGAGGTGGAAACGCTGGTCTTCCAACGGAGGAGCTATCTGATTCCGCAAACGGTCCAGGTGACGGCTGTCGATGACTCCATAAATACCGGCAACAGGAATGTGACGGTAACGCACAGCATCACAAGCGCGGACGCCTATTGGGACAGCATGCAGGACGTTACGTTGAATGTCTTTGTGGTGGAAGACGATTTGGCCTGTGGTGACTGGGGCTATATGGAAATGGATTTCAATCGAGATTGCTACGTTGACTCGAGGGATTTGGCCCGTTTCGCCGAGCAATGGATGGCCTGTACGGACCCTTCGGGGCCGATGTGTCAGTACCTTCGTCGCGTCGCCATCGTGGCTCATCGCGGCTATTCGGCCGCCGCTCCGGAAAATACGATAGCCTCATGCAACAGCGCCCGGGGCTTCGCCGATTGGGTTGAATTTGATGTGCGCGCGACGTTGGATAACCAACTGATTCTGATGCACGACGGGACGGTCGATCGTACGACGAATGGGAGCGACGACGTCGGAACCATGACCTTGGCCGAATTGAGACAACTGGATGCGGGGGCCTGGTTCTCTCCGAGTTTCTCCGGCGAGCTTGTCCCGCTGATGAGTGAGGCCGTCCTGGCGACCATGCCTGATATGCGGCCTTTCATCGAGCGAAAGACGGGATCGGCGGCTATGTATGTCGATCTCATTCGTGCCTTGAGGATCGAACACCAGGCGGTTGTCATTGCGTTCGACTGGAACTTCCTGGAAGAGCTGGAAGCGTTGTTGCCCGCTGTCCGAACAGGGGCACTGGGGTCGGAAGCGTTGACGCCGGCCGAGATTCAGGCCATTCAATCGCGCGGCATCGACTTTATCGACTGGGCCCATGGCACCGTTACAGCGGAGACCATCGACCTGGTTCATGCCTACGGTATGGAATTGCATGTTTGGACCGTCAACGACGCCGACAGAATGCAAGCGCTGATTGACTCGGGCATCGACGGAATCACCACGGACGATCCCCAACTGGCACGAGAGCTCCTCCGAGCACAATAGCGTCCGACTGCATATCGGTGACGAACTCGTGGCGGATATCTGGGACGCCATACTCAATTCAAGACTGAAAGATGTGAAGTGCCCCTCGAATTCCCACTGATTTGCACACACGCGTTGGATTGCGGAGTCGGTGGAGTAGAGAATTCGGTCGAGCGGTCCACGTGTCATGTCTTGCGGGGGCGTTTGAAGATGGTCCGGTTGAGGGGGCCGTAGGGGGTGAAGCTTCGCTTGGTGGTTAGGTAGATGCCGAGGGCCAGCGTGATGGCGGTTCCGGAGAAGATGGAGATCATGATGGCGATCTGGTACTTGATGGCGGTGACGGGGCTGGCGCCGCCGAGGATGGCGCCGGTCATCATGCCGGGCAGGGAGACCAGGCCGATGGTGGTCATGGTCGCCACCGTCGGCGCCAGGGCCGCCTGAACGGCTTTGCGCAGGTACGGCCGCGTCGCCTCGTGCAGCAGCGCTCCCTGGGCGAGGCTCTGGAGAAACGCCTTCTCGCCCGTGCGGATCGACTCGTAGAAGGTGCGGATGCCGACGATGTCGGCGCGGAGGCAGTTTCCGAGGATCATGCCTCCGATGGGAATGGCGTACTGGGCATCCATCAGGTTCGAGCGGCGCAGGATCAGGCCGACGAAGAGCAGTAGCGGGATCGTGGTGCCGGCCGCCAGGGCCGCAAACAGCGGCAACGCGATGGGACGCAGACGCAGCGAGCACGAGCGTACGATCGAGACATCCGCGACCGTCACCATCACCAGCAGCCAGGCGGCGCTGAGCCAGAGGATGTTGAGCTGGAAGATCACCTGGAGATAGAGGCCGACGAAGATCAGTTGCACGGTCATGCGCACCAGGGCGACGGCGGTCTCGCCGATCATGGGGATGCGATACCACAGCATGATCGCCAGCGGAAAGGCCAGCAGCAGATAGGCCGCGGCCAATTGCCAGACGCCGATCTCGACGATGCTCATCTCGTTCCTCCCGAGCCGGGGCCCACCGGCACCACCTGGTCGGCAAACGAGAACAGCTCCGGATCGTGCGCCACCAGCAGGACGGTCGCGTCGTCGCGCGAGCGGAAGTAGTCCGCCACGTTCTCTTTGCCGGGGCGGTCCAGCGCCGACGTCACTTCGTCCAGCAGGAAGATGGGGCGGTCGAGCAGAATCGCCGCGATCAGGGCGACTCGCTGCTTCTCGCCGCCGGAGAGATCGCCGGCCTCCTTATCGAGCAGGCCCCGGCCCAGGCCGAACCGCTCGAACAGCGCGCCGATGCGTTTGAGGTTGTCGCGCAGGCCGGCGTTGGCGCGGTAGTGGAAGGGCCGTTCGAGCACCTCCCTGACGGTCCCGGCTCCCAGCTCCGGTTCCTGGCCGACGTAGGCCAGGAGCCTGCGCAGATGCCAGACGGTCTCGGCGTTGAGCGGCTCGCCCCCGAGACGCACCGAACCGGTTTTCGGGGCGACGAAGCCAAGCAGGCAGCGCAGCACCGTGGATTTGCCGCACCCCGAGGGACCGGTGAGCAGGGCCGTCTCGCCGGCGCCCAGGGACATCGAGAAGTCCTCGAGGACGGCGTGCCCGTCGTACAGGACGGTTACGTCTACAGCTTCCAGGGCGGCCGGCTCGTTCATACGTGTTCCGCGTCTTTCCGGTAGAGGGCGCCCCTACCGCCTGGCGCGGGCGAGGGCGTCGTCAAGGGCTTCGAAGCCCGTTCTCCATTCACTGATGCGCGTGATGTTCTTCTTTTTGGCTATCGTCATGAACCGGTCGTAGACCTCCTGGACGGACTCGGAGAGGGGCCATTCGGCGCCGGCCTTCTTCGCAGTGTCCGCCAGTTCGTTCCAGCGCATCAGGAAGACGTACATGACGGGCAACTGCGCCACTTCTACGCGGAAACGCAGATCGGGTTCATCCTGCACCGCCTGCTCGGCGGCTTTGAGATGCTTCCAGCCCCGGGCGAGCGTGTCGAAGGAGAGGTACTTGGCGGTGTGCTTCTCGAAGCAGCCCAGCCAGTCGCCGCTTTCCTCGACCGCGTCGTGGGTGACTTTCAGATACGCCTCAATGTGCGGAGCGGCCGGGCCGTAATAGCCTGCGATAAACTCCTCGATGAATGCCTTGCCCTCCCGCGTCGGGTCCCACAGCAGCTTGGCCAGAACCCAGGCCCGCAGTTCGGCCATCTCGGCGCCGTAGGTGTTGTACGAGCCCTGCTCGAAGATGCCTTTAACGTTGTGATCGACGAAGAACTTGACGTTCGGCCCGAGGACGGAGAGGTTCGGGTGCGGCATGACGTAGTGCCGGAAGTTCGTCGTGTAGTCCCAGATGTACAGCCGGTCGCAGATCTTCGACCAGCCGACGATGTCGTCGCGGAACGCCTGGTTGCGCTCGTCGGCCAGCGGCTTGCTGAACGAGCACTCGATACTGCACAGGCGGACGATGACGTTATCGCGCGGCTTGACGTTTTTGGGGGGCTTGCGCGTGTACTGATAGGCCAGGGTGCTGATCGCCACGTGGGGAAACTCTTCCTCAATGTCGGCGGCGACGGCGTTGACGAAGCGCAGCATCAGGCCGGCGGGGCTGCCCTCCTCCCTTTCGACGGCTCGGCACTTGGGACACTGGCAGTTTCCGTGCCAGTCGTTCTGCGAGACCGAGGCGATGGTCGCGGCCGGGTTCGCCCGCAAGCGCTCCTTGAGGTTCTTGACCAGCTCCCGGCGCATCTCTTCGTTGGTCAGGCAGAGCTGGGCGCGTTCGTGCTTGCGCTTGCCGTCGATCTCACTGAACCATTCGGGATGGTCCTTGAAGTACTTGTCCGGCGGGATCAGCGGGAAGAACGTGTGAACGAAGCCCTGGTAAATGTGCTTGCCGCCACGGCTGGCGTCCACGCGGGCCCCCTGGCCGTTGCACTTGTTGCGCACCGCCCAGTCGCCGTCGAAGGCGTCGTACCAGTACGGCTCGCGATACTCCAGCGGCGGCACGTACCGCACTCGTACGTTGTCGATGACAATCGTCGGCTTGTGGGGAATGGTGCTGGCCTTCGACGACCACCAGCGGCAGCCGAGCTCGTCCTCCAGGAAGGTGTACACCGCGTACAGGACGCCGCGCGGAGTCCCGCCCGAGAGGAACAGGTTGCTGCCGACGGTGCGGATGACGATTCCGTCGCTGCCCAGCTCCCGGGCGCGGGCGCGTCGGGCCCGCATTCCCGCCTCCGGCACCACGAAGATGTTGGACCGGTTGCGGTTCGGCTCGCTGACGATCTCAAACTCGCCGCCGCTGATTTCCCCGAGGAAGCGAGCCAGCTCCCGCCCGGCATGCTGCACGGGCTCCGAGGCGTTGGCTGCGACCACGATGGCCGCCTCGGCCCGGCCCTCCCGGGCGATCCGAACTTCACCAAACGCCGCCTGCACACAAGCGACAATGACAGCGACCGCGATACCGATGTGCTTCGTTCTCAACATGATCGTCCCCTTCTGCGTGAAACAGGTAGAAAATATGGAACGACCGGCTCTCGGGGTTATGGTCGATAGAGACCATAGGC
>CAYPZL010000268.1:0-5842 GCA_964415045.1 uncultured Pirellulales bacterium
TCGAGAGCTACACCAACGAGGTCGGCTCCCGCGTCTTCGAGAAGTGGATCGACGGAGTCGGCTTCACGCAGCCGGTGGATACGCCCGGCAACGGCACGGGCGCCCTGGTCGGGCACGACATCTGGACCCCCGGCACCACGTTTACGACCATCGTGGAAACCGGCAACGTCCACGGCGGTGCCCAGGCCATGCCGATCTATTACGACAACACGGTGGCCCCCTTCCGCTCGGAGGTCGATCGCACGTTTGTGCCGGCCCAGAATTGGACGGCTGAAGGCGTGACGACGCTGGTCGTGCACTTCCGCGGCGCGGCCGACAACACGGGCGATTTGTACGTCAAGATCAACGGCACCAAGGTTCCCTACGACGGCGATCCGGCCGATATAGCCAGTCGCACGTGGCTGGCATGGGAAATCGACCTGGCCGCGGCCGGCGTGCCCGTGACGAACGTCTCGACCCTGACCATTGGCATCGAAGGAGGCCAGTCGGGTGTCTTGTATATCGACGACATCCTCCTGACCAAACCGGGACAGTAAGACAACGTATCCGAACGGGAATTGCGAGGCTGCGGCCCGCATGTCGCAGCCTCGTTCCCGGTTTGTGCAATTCCGCGCCGGTGTGCCGAAAGAACGGCGCAACGCAAGCCGTGCGCCTTTCCGTCGTTCGCCCCGCCGGCGGCAATCCGGCTCATTCTGGCAGCCATGCTGGCTGCTGTCGCCGTCAAAATCGTTGAAATCGAACCCTATACTGACGTATTATGGAGCCTGGAGTATGAAAGGACATTCTCGAGTCCTCCAAAAAAGCCGATGGCCGGTAATCTGCCGAAGAAGCAGGACCTGGTCGTGCGAAGAAGGTTGTCTTTTAGGACATTTTGACATGAATCCTCTCAATCGATCCCGTTCCTGTCTGCCGATTCGGTTCGGGCAAGCCTTCACGCTAATCGAGTTGCTGGTGGTGATTTCGGTCATCGCCCTTCTGGCGGGGCTGCTCCTGCCGGCCCTGTCCAGAGCCAGACGACAGGCCCAGTCCACGGTCTGCAAGAACAACCTGCGGCAAATGGGACTGGCTACTATGCTCTACGCGGAAAACAACGGAGACCGCCTCCCGTATGCCTGGGGGGTGAGTCACAATGCCAACACCAACAACTTTCAGACCCTGCTCATCCCCTACGTGCTGAAGGACAAGTTTAACGCCGACCAGGACACCGAGAACAGTGATTTTGCCACGAATGTGTTTCGCTGCCCCACGCGTCTAAAAGAGAACCATTACCGCAATCACGTCGAATATCCCGGAAGCGGAAATCCGTGGAAAATCAGTTACGGCATGAACCAGTACACCTCCCTGAACTTCCCCGATACAGGCGGGGGCTTTCCCTCCGCCGAGACCGCCAAGCTCAGCACCGTGGCCAAACCCAGCATCACCTTCTTGATCGCCGATCTGTCCTACGAACTCAATCATCCCGCCATTACCTATTTGGGGCCGCGCGAAGTCGGAGGAGAATCGTATTACGACGTGGGCTGGCGCCACGGCAACCGCCATCCCGAAGGACACGCCAACATCCTGCTGATGGACATGCACGTCGAGGCGCGCCGGCGAATGGAGATCGACGACCTGATCATGGAATTCAAAACCCACAAGACCCCCTGATCCGGATAGAACCCAATCAATCGGTGACGGCCCCTCCTATTCACCTTCGTCTGCCACCAATACACGCACGATACGCCATGCCGGACGTTGTCCCGATTCTATCCACTCAGGGATATACGTTCCACGCTTCGAGGATGCGCCAGTCTTTGCCCTTCCTGCCCATCGCTCCGGAAATGGACCAGCCCACGCGGCTGGCGTCACTGATATCCCGGGACACAGGCACGACGATCTGCTCATCTCCCGATAAAGCGGACAGATGCAGTTTGCCCGGCTCCACCTCGTCGATGGTGAAATAGTCTTCGATCACATCGTCACAATCAGCGGCGGTGGAACTCGCGTAATGGTAAAGCATCTGGGCCAATTCCTCCGTAGCGGGCAATTCCCTCACAGCCGCAGCGCCATGACGGACAATTTGAACGGCGTATTCCGACTTGACGTACCCCTTTTCCTCGAGCCACTTGCCCAGCTTCTTCATCACCGTCCCTGCCGCCCGCATCAGATCCTTGCCACACATGACCTTGCGAACCATGAAGTAGTCCAGGAATTCGGCTACATTGCCGGGAATCTTCTCCGGGCCGAATATCTGGCAGAATTCGCGATGCTCATCACCCCTGGCATTGTAGAGCCGCTCGAAAAACGCATCTTCCTGCTTGCCAAGGTCTTGGGAACCGTAGCCGTCCAGAAAAGACTGGAACAAACTGACGATGCTCTCATACCTACGCATGGTGGAAGGCTTCAGGCGCTTCGCCTGCTCCTCAAGAAACTCGCCCAGCACCGCCTCGATAGTCTTCTCAGCCACTTTCACAGTATCCTTGCTCATTCCATTGCCTCTCTTGACGCAAGCACCGAAGTTGGCCCGGCCGTCGTCGGCATTTGACCCGCAGCCGGGTACCCATGGCCCAAAGGTAAACAACCGCCTCCTTCCTGTCAACGGTCTTGCTTCGCCCATCGAGCAACGGAGAGATCCCCCCGCACGCGAGCAAGAGGTAGTCGTTAGATTCGACGTGCGAGCAATAGAGACACCCAACTGTTGCGACGCAACGTCCCGACCATGAATGATTGACCGCCCCTATTATTCCGAAGGCTTAGTCGGGTATGATCAGTTTTGTTCCTGGCCTGATCGTGTGCGCATCCCTGAGCATCCAGCGGTTCGCCTCGAAAATCTTCCGCCACTTGCCGGCCGATCCGTAATGCTCACGTGAAATCCCGGACAAGCTCTCCCCTTGGCGTACGATGTGGAATCTCTGGGGCCTTGTCGTCTTCGGCTGTATGGGTACGGCCGGCGGAACAGCATACACGATGATGCCGTGACGCATATGCCCCCAACTGATAACAAGCTCTGTCGGCCTGGAAGAACGGTCTAACCGCAGGACGCAATCCGGACATGGAAATATACCGCCCAAAGTGCGAAATTTGGAATTTGGCTCATCCGGTTTTTGGGTACTTTTGAGTTGAAGAGAGTGGACATGCTGACCTATCCAAAGGTTTTTCAGGAACTTAGGATAGGAGTCAGAGCATGTCCACGAGCTTATTGTATCATGGGTTTGGGATTCGCGGCTACCGTTATGTGAAAACCACCTATGAGGGCGGCAAGGTGGTTTTCAGCATCCGTCAGGACAGAGAGGATCTTCGCTGTGCGCTTTGCGGGTCGCGGCGTGGGAGAGTTTTCCGCGCTTTGCGCAGGGCGGGTGCGATTGGAGATTGAAGATTGCGGATTCGGGATTCGACGCGGCCGGTACGCCAAACGAACCCAATTTGCGGCCGGGGAGAAGGCGCCACGGAGACACCGAGACGCATGTAAATACACTTTGCATAAGGAGTTACGTATTACTCTCTGTGTCGTCTGCGGCTCTGCGGTGAAAGACGGGGGGCGGGAGGCCCGCCATTGCGTGTTGCGGATTCGCGGCGGCGGATGGCCAGCATGTCAAACGAAGCCAAATTTGGAGAAGGTGGGGCATCTGGAACAAAGATGACCCGCTGGGGACCCTGTCGGGCTTCGGTCTCGGTCGAGTTGGAGGCGGTGTCGCCGGGAGGTGGGGTTAGAAGAGGCCTCTTACTTTTCCGGTTTGGGTGTCCACGTCGATTCTTCGGAAGGCGGGGTTGGAGCCGGTTCCGGGCATGAGCTTGATGGCGCCGGCGACGGGGACGACGAATCCGGCGCCCTTGTAGACGAGGATGTCGTTGATCGGGAGCGTCCAGCCGCGAGGCCGGCCTTTGAGCTCGGGATCGTGCGAGAGGCTCTGCTGGGTCTTGGCCATGCAGGTGCCCAGGTGCGTCCCGAGCGATTCCTTTTCCAGGGCGATTGCCTTTTCCAGGGCACCGTCGGTGTAGGTGACGCCCTCGGCGCCGTAGACCTCGCGGGCGATCAGCTCGATCCTCTTTCGCAGGGGCATCTTCAGGTCGTAAAGGAACTCGAAATGATGGGTTTCCTCGCAGCTCGCCATCACCGCCTCGGCCAGCTCGACGGCGCCTGCGCCGCCTTTGAGCCAGTGGTTGGAGACGACGGCCCGGGCGCCCTGTGCCTCGGCGTTTCGCTTGACCAGGGCCAGCTCGGCGTCGGTATCGGTCTTGAACTGGTTGACACAGACGACGGGCCGGACCCCGCTCTTGCGGACGATGTCGATATGGGCCGCGAGGTTCTCGCACCCCTTCTCGACCAGCTCCAGGTTTTCGCAAGTGTATGCCTCATCGAGGGTTGCGCCGGCCTTGACGGGCGGCCCGCCCCCGTGGGTCTTCAGCGCGCGAATGGTGGCGACGATCACCACGGCATCGGGCGTCAGGCCCGACATGCGGCACTTGAGATTCCAGAACTTCTCGAACCCGATGTCGGCGGCAAAGCCGCTCTCGGTGACGTGGTAGTCGGCCAGCTTCGTCCCGAGCCGGTCGGCGATGATCGAGCTTTGCCCGATGGCGATATTGGCGAACGGCCCGGCGTGGATGAACACGGGCTGGCCCTCGATCGTCTGGACGAGGTTCGGGTTGATCGCGTCGAGCAGCCAGGCGGTCATCGCGCCGTCCACTTCGAGAGCAGCCGTGGTGACCTCCTTACCCTGCTTGTCGTAGGCGACGACCATCTTCGCGATTCGCTCGCGCAGATCCTTCAGGTCCCGGGCGACCGAGAGAATGGCCATCACCTCGCTGGCGACGGCCATCTGAAAGCCCGAGTCCATCTCGAAGCCGTCCATCTTGCCGCCCTGCCCGATGCGAATGTTGCGCAGCGACTGGGCACAGAAGTCGATGGCCCAGCCGATCTGGACGCGCTGCGGGTCGATGTCGAGACGCTTGAGGTTGCTCTTGGCCAGGCGGGCGTCGTCGTAGTTGCGCTCGTGCTGCATTCGCGCCGTCAGGGCGACCATCGCCAGGTTGTGGGCGTTGGTGACGCAGTCGATATCGCCGGTCAGGCGGACGGAGATGGGCGTCAGGGGGATGCACTGGGCCAGACCGCCGCCGGCAGCCGAGCCTTTGATGTTGAAGGTGGGCCCGCTGCTGGGCTGGCGGATCGCTCCGCAGACCCGCTTGCCGAGGTACCCGAGGCCCTCGACCAGGCCGATCGTCGTGGTGGTCTTGCCCTCGCCCAGCGGCGTGGGGGTGATGGCCGTGACGTCGATGTATTTGGCCGTGGGGGCGTCGTGCAACCGGGCCAGGACCTTCTGATAGTCCACCTTGGCCAGCTTACTGCCGTAGGGGATGAGCTCGTCGTCCTGAAGACCCAGTTCGGCGGCGAGCTGCTGAATCGGCTTCATGCGGCTCTCGGCCGCCTCGGCGATCTCCCAGTCCTGCATGCTGCGGGGATCCAATTGCATCATACTGCCATGAATCTAATAACACTCGGATACGGGCCGGAAAGCCCACAAATACCATTATCGTGGAACATCGGAAAAATAGGTAATCTCGTCGAGCTGATTTTTATAACTATCTTGCTATTTGCCTCGCTGAATCGTCGGAAACACAGGATCGGCGCGCGACCCGGCCCCCGAAATGGGCCGCAGCGCGCCCGGCTTGCTGGTACAGGGGCCCCGGCGTTTTACCACTGCCAAGGCACGATCCAGTTTGCCAGCCCGAGTCGAAAGCGAAGGCTCTCGCCTGAGAATGAGACATTTTCCCCCGTGCCCGGGCGAGATCCTTCACTCTGCTGCGCTCCGCTGCAAAGGCGTAACATCTTGCTTTTTTGACAAGCATTTTTAGGCGATCAGTT
>CAYPZL010000269.1:0-5830 GCA_964415045.1 uncultured Pirellulales bacterium
GCCTATGGTCTCTATCGACCATAACCCCGAGAGCCGGTCGTTCCATATTTTCTACTTCGATAAAGAGACGGTGTGCACGGCACACCCTACGGGGTCATCCGCGTTCATCCGCGTTCATCCGTGGTTCCAGTGTCGGTAGAATCTGCATGGGCTGAAGCCCATCCTACGCGCTGGTTTTGGGTTTCCTCCGCGTTCCTCGGCGTACTCTGCGGTTAAATGGTCTGCATGGGCTGAAGCCCATCCTACGCGGTCTGGATTCCCGCGTGCGCGGGAATGACAACCGGGGGGCGACCGCCGCGGGGTTAGAACTGCTTGAGGAAGCGGAGGTCGTTTTCTGTGAAGTAGCGGATGTCGGTGATGTCGTATTTTCGCATGGCGAGACGTTCGATTCCGAAGGCCTGACCTGCCCCCGGATTGGCGCCTCATTCAGGAAGCCCAGGACAGAGCGGGCTTCTTTTTGGCGTGAGCACATTCGCGTAAGTAGAGGTTGATCAGGTTCTGGTAGGGAATGCCGGTCTCTTCGGCCAGAGCCTTGAAGTAGTCGATTACGTCGACGCCGAGGCGTAACGTAACCTGCTTCTTGAGCCCTTTGGCATGCGGATTCCGGCGACCCTTCATATTCGCAAAATCGTATTCTTTTTTCATCGCTTGCCCCACGGATAGGCTTTCGCCTCGTTCTTGGTTGCCTTCCTTGCGGAGATGATGCGGATCTGCCGGCCCCGACGCCGCAGAGAATAATGCACGACCGGAAGCCGCAGACGCCAACTGACGCCCAGCATCAGGAACCGATCTTCGTCTTCGGAATGGTCGGGATCAAAGTACTCGATCGCGTTCTCATCCAGAAACACGCTCATCGCCTCTTCGAACGAGACCTTGTGCTTGCGGGCGTTTTCGGCCGCCTTCTGCTCATCCCAGGCGAACGACACATCATCCATAATTACAGTATATTGCTATGAGCATTATACGTCAATGGATTTCTTGCTATTCTTGCGACATTGATTGCGGGTGGTAGAATCCGCATGGGCTGAAGCTCATCCTACGCGTCTGGATTCCCGCGTGCGCGGGAATGACAATTCGGGTGCGGCCGGCGCCGGGCTTAGAACTGCTTGAGGAAGCGGAGGTCGTTTTCTGTGATGTAGCGGATGTCGGTGATGTCGTATTTTCGCATGGCGAGACGTTCGATGCCGAAACCGAAGGCCCAGCCGGTGTATTTTTCGCTGTCGATGCCGACGGCGTCGAAGACGTTGGGGTCGACCATGCCGCAACCGCCCATTTCGACCCAGCTCTCGGTGCCGTCCTTGCCGGTCAGGAGCAGATCGACCTCGGCGCTGGGCTCAGTGAAGGGGAAGAAGCTGGGGCGGAAGCGCCACCGGGTCTCGGGCCCGAAGAAGACGTGGATGAACTGCTCGATCGTGGTCTTCATGTCCACCATGGTGACGTCCTCGTCGACGACGAGGGCTTCGAGCTGGTGGAACATGTACATGTGGGTGGCGTCGACGGTGTCGGGTCGATAGACGCGGCCGGGGGCGACGACACGGATCGGCGGTTTGGTCTTCTCCATCACGCGGATCTGGATGGTGGAGGTCTGGCTGCGGAGCAGGACGTTGTCTTCGATGTAGAAGTTGTCGAGCGGGTCGCGGGCCGGATGCTCCGGCGGGATGTTCAGGGCGACGAAGTTGTGCCACTCGTCCTCGACCTCGGGCCCGTAGGCGACGCCGAAGCCCATGCGGCCGAAGATGTCCAGCAGCTCGCTGATGGTCTGCGTGATCACGTGCGGCGTGCCGACGCGGACGGGCACACCGGGCAGGGTCACGTCCTCCAACGGGCCGGCGGGCCTGGCCGAGGACTCCAGGGCCTGCTTGCGATCCTCGAAGGCGGCGGTGACCTCCTTCTTGATCCGGTTGGCGAGCTGGCCGGCCTGGGGCTTTTCCTCGCGCGGCAGCGAACCGATCCGGCCGAGGAGCTGGGTGACCTGGCCCTTGCGGCCGAGGTACTTGATGCGGTAGTCTTCGAGAGCTTTCAGGTCGGCGACCGTCTTTAGCTCTTCCAGGGCCTGTTGTCCGACTTGTTCGAATTGCTCAAGCATCATTTCACCCCGCCAAATACGCTATGCTGCCGCCGGATCGTCCGTCCGGGACATTTGACCCCGGGTCATTTGAATTTGCTTCGGATTTCGTGCTTCGTGTTTCGGATTTCGCGTTTCCGCGCGGCTCAGCCCAAAGCGGCCTTGACCTCGGCAAAGATGGCGTCGAAGCCGGCGGGATCGTCGATCGCGATTTCGCTGAGCATCTTGCGGTTGAGCTCGATGCCGGCCTTCTTGCAGCCGTTGATGAACTGGCTGTAGCGCAGGCCGCGCTGACGACAGGCGGCGTTGAGGCGGATGACCCAGAGGTTGCGGAAATCGCGCTTCTTGCGCCGGCGGTCGATGCGGGCGTTGACTTCGGCCCGGGTGGCGGCTTCCTTGGCGAGGCGATAGAGCTGGCCGCGGGGGTTGCGATGCCCTTTGACCGCCTTGAGGATGCGTTTCTTGGCCTGCCGTCTGGCGGCCCCTTTTCGTACTCGTGGCATATCAGCTTTCCTTTGAAAATGCTGCTGTTATGGCTTGCTGGCGGCAGCTGATTGACGCCGAGAAGCAAGCGTGAGAGGGCCTCGCCGGCGGGCGGCGGGCCCGGAAACGATCAGGCACCGAGCTTGGTGCGCATCGAGTCGGCGGTCGCGGTGCGAGCGACGGCCGGCTTGCTGATGCGGCGGCGACGCTTGGCGTTCTTGCTGCTCATCAGGTGGCTGCCGCCGGCCCGGCGATGCTTGATCTTGCCGCGGGCCGTCACTTTGACGCGCTTGGCCAGCCCCTTGTGTGTCTTCTGCTTGGGCATTGATCCACTACCTCTGTAAATGTAGACATCGTTTGCTAAATGCAGGCAAAAACATGAATATACCCCGCGTTGCGGCGTTCGTCAAGCCTTCCGGGAGAAATTCCGCGCAAAATACCCCTCGTAGACACGACGGTCCTCCCCTGCCGGGCTTCGCTCCGTAACCCGCGACCAGACGGCGTGCGTCTCGGTGAACGCTTCTCCTACTTGGGAACCAGCATCAAGGTCATCCGCCGCCCTGCCATCCTGGAGGGCCGCTCCACCTTGGCCAGATCCACCAAAGCCTCGGTGATCCGATCGAGGATCGCGTAGCCGTGGTCCTTGTGCAGCATCTGCCGGCCCCGGAAGAAGACCGTGAACTGCACCTTGTGCCCCTTCTCCAGGAACTCACGGGCGTGCTTGACCTTGATCTCCAAATCGTGCTTGTCCGTTTCCGGTCGGAGTCGGATCTCCTTCAGCGTCGCCACATGCCGTTGACTCTTCTTGTGGGATTCCCGCAGTCGCCGCTTATGCTGGTATTGCCATTTGCCGTAGTCCATGATGCGGCAGACCGGCGGATCGCTGGTGGGGGCTACCTCCACAAGGTCCAAACCGACGTCCCGGGCACGGTTGAGAGCATCTCGCGTGCGTACAACGCCGACTTGGTTGTTTGCCTCGTCAATTAACCGAACGCTGTCGGACTTGATCCCCCCGTTAACACGTAGGCCTCGTTTCACTATCGTGCACCACCTTACCTTTCTTGACAAAACCCGTTGCTTTGGATCGACATGCTTAGTCTATCATATCTTCACCGGCTCATGTCACACTAAAACGCCAAATCGACGCTCTTGCCGGCGATTTTCTGCAGCACGACGGCCAAAAAGTCGGCCGGCGCGGCCGTCTTGCTTTCCCTGCTGCCGCGGAATCTCACATTGACGGTGTTAGATTCGGCCTCTTTCGGGCCCACGACCAGCATATATGGCACCTTCTCGGCGTGCGTCCTGGCGATCTTGGCGCCGATCTTCTCGTCCGAGAGATCCGCCCCGCAGCGCAGCCCCGCGCCGCTCAATTCCTCCAGCACCGCCCGGGCATAGTCGTTGGTCTTCTCGCTGATGGGCAGCACGCGCGCCTGCTCCGGAGCCAGCCACACCGGCATCGCCCCGGCATACTGCTCGATCAGAATGCCCAGAAACCGCTCGAACGAACCCAACACGGCCCGATGAATCATCACCGGCGCCTTCTCCGTATTGTCCTCGTCGGTATAAACCAGCCCGAAACGCTCCGGCATCGAGAAATCGAGCTGAATCGTCCCGATCTGCCACGACCGCTTGAGGCAGTCCCGGACGTGAAAATCGATCTTCGGCCCGTAAAACGCCCCGTCCCCCTCGTTGATGTTGTAGGCGATCCCCTTGTGCTCCAGAGCCGCCTTCAGGGCATTCGTCGCGGTATCCCAGATCTCGTCCGAGCCGATATGCTTGAGCGGCTTGGTCGAGAGCTCGATGGCGAAACTGTCAAACCCGAACGCCCGATACGTCTCGAAAATCAGGTCGATCACGCCGATGATCTCCGCCTCGATCTGCGTCGGCCGGCAATAGATATGCGCATCGTCCTGCGTAAACTGCCGCACCCGAAACAGCCCGTGCATCACGCCGCTGGCCTCGTGCCGGTGCACCATGCCAAACTCGGCGATCCGCATCGGCAGCTCGCGATACGAATGCTTCGTCGTCTTGTAGACCAGGCAGCCCCCGGGACAGTTCATCGGCTTGATGGCGTAACCAACGCCGTCAATCTCGCTGAAGTACATATTCTCCTTGTAGTTGTCCCAGTGCCCGCTGCGATGCCACAGCTCCTCGTTCAAAATGATCGGCGTCTTGATCTCCTGGTACCCGTATTTGCGGTTCAGAGACCGCAGAAAGCCCACCATCTCATTCCAGATGACCATGCCCTTGGGGTGCATGAACGCAAAACCGGGCCCCATCTCGCTGAAGCTGAACAAATCAAGCTGCTTGCCTAACACGCGATGGTCGCGCCGCTTGGCCTCTTCGAGCCGGTGCAGATACTCGTCCAGCTCCTTCTTCGTCGGCCAAGCGGTCCCATAGACCCGCTGGAGCATCTTCTGGGTCGGGTCGCCATGCCAGTAGGCCCCGGCCACGGACATGACCTTGAACGCCCCCACCTTCGCCGTGCTGGGCACGTGCGGCCCGCGACAGAGGTCCTCGAAACCGTCGCCCTGCGAGTAAAAACTGATGACCTCGCTGTCGACGCGTTCGATATTGTCGGTCTTGTATTTGTCGCCTCTGAGCTTCTCCAGGGCCTCGGCCCGCGAAATCTCCTTGCGTACGAACGGCTTGTCGGCATCGACGATTTCCTTCATCACAGCTTCAATACGCGGGAAATCGTCCGGCCGGATCGGCTCATCTAAGTCGATATCGTAATAGAAACCGTCCTCGACGGTCGGGCCGTATACCAGCTTCGTCTCCGGCCACAAACGGCAAATCGCCTCGGCCAGCACGTGAGCGCAACTGTGGCGCATCACATCCAGCCCTTCCTCGTCTTTGGGGGTCAGAAACCGCACCGTGGCGTCGGCGTCGATAGGCGTGCTCAGGTCCGCAAGACGACCGTCAATGGCGACGGCCACAGCCGCTTTCGCCAGACCCGGCCCGATCTGCTGCGACAATGCCTGCGCCGTCGTACCCTCGGCAACCTCCAATAAGCTGCCGTCCGGAAGCGTAATTTTTACCATAGGCCTTTCCAATACCGTTCGTCTTGTCTGCCACTGAAATCCAAATATACCCCAACCGCCTCCTTTGTCAAGTATCGTCTAATTCACACCGCCACGCCAGAGCAGGCCCGCCACCGCGAGATTCTTTCCCGCCCCGCCCGGGAATGTCACGTATCCGTGCATGTGCTAAGTTCAAATCCGGCCGACAATCAAGACCACCGGCATAGCCGGTGGTATGAGGAAGGCCCCTAAAAGGGGC
>CAYPZL010000270.1:0-5818 GCA_964415045.1 uncultured Pirellulales bacterium
TCTTTCTCACCTCCTTTCTTTCGGCTTTAGACTATGTGGTTCGAATCTTCGTGAAATGCTATCGGATCGGGCACCGACGCACAGTTGAACGAATCGTTCCAATGCCGCGGGGCGGCTCCCTAAATGAAGGTGTACGAAACTGGCCAAAATCCGGCTATTGCGCTGATAGAACCCTTCCGGCGCTTCCCGTGCACCGTTTGGCAATCTCCTTCCGTATACCGCCGTCCAGCCGTGTTGCTCTGCCGGATCTGACAGGAGTTCCGCGTAATGGAATTCATGACCTCGCAACAAATCCCCAGACACGCCCCACATTGTGTCTTCGTTTAGCGCGACCTCGACGTAGCCAAGGCGTTTGCGACGATTGAGCATCCGCGTTTCCGAAGGAAGAATGCCGAGGAGCGGATACCGTTTTCCGTCGCGAGTCGTGACTGCTTGGGAGAGGTAGATGAGTCCTCCACATTCCGCATATACGAGACGGCCGGACCGCACGAACCGTCGAATGCTATCGAGCATGCCTTCATTGGCTGCCAGTGTTTCTGCGAACTCCTCGGGATAGCCTCCACCCAGATACAATGCGTCGATGTCCTGTGGAAGGGACGACTCCCGCAAAGGGGAAAAATAGACAATGCGACAGCCTCGTTGTTCCAATTCGTCGAACAGGTCTTGATAGTAGAAATGGAACGCTTCGTCTCGTGCGACGGCAAGACAGACCGAGTCTGCTGACCTTGCTTCCATGCGTAACGCGTTTGGCGATAGTGGATGCAAGGAAGGGGCCGTGCGAGCTATTCTCAGTACCTCGTCCAGATCCAGGTAACGCTCAACCGCTTTCGCGAATTCTTCCAGGACAGCCGCTGAGCAGTTCCGTGCGGGATCGGCCGTCACAAGTCCCAAATGACGACTGCGCAATTCCGGAAAACCCATCCGCGGGACTGCGCCGATCAACACCGGCTGTCCCGAGGACGTCAGCGCCTCATTGAGGATTGTCCGGTGGTTTGCGGAGCCGCAATGGTTGGCGATGATGCCGCGTATGTGCACCCCGTCTTTGAAACCCGCAAAACCGGCAACCACCGGGGCGATACTTCGGCCCATGCCGTGGACGTTGACGACAAGCACAACAGGAGCTTGGAGCCACCGGGCAATCTCGGCCGAACTGCCAGCCACACCCGACGCCTGCGCGCCGTCGAATAGCCCCATCACGCCCTCGATAACGGCCAGGTCAGCGTCCTGTGTCACCCGATCAAACAACCCCTCTACATACTCGCGTCCGCTCATCCAGCCGTCGATGTTGTAACACGGCCTTCCCGAGGCGGCGGTCAGCCATGTCGGGTCAAGATAGTCAGGCCCGACTTTGAAAGTTTGTATCTTCAAACCTCGTCGTCGCAAAGCAGAGACCATCCCTAGCGTCAGCGTCGTCTTGCCGCAGCCGCTCTGCGCGCCCGCAATGAGGATTCGAGGTATTGTCCGCATCATTTCAGAACTCCACTCCCTTTTGCGCCGTCCAGCCGGCCTCGTAGCCGTGCTTGATCGAATGCATTTCGGTGATCGTATCGGCCACTTCGACGAGCCCGTTGGAAGCATAGCGACCCGTCAACACGATCACCGTATCCGGCGCCGCGTTTTTGACGGCGTCGATGACTTCACGCTCATCCAGAATCTCTCTGAAGACCGCGTAGGCGATTTCATCGAGAACGACCATGTCCCACTTGCCCGATGCCAGCGCTTCCGCCGCGTACCCCATGCTCTCTTCGGCGGCGCGCCGGTGTTCGGAAAAATCAGGGGCATCCTTCGGCGGGAGAAACCCTCGACCTGCCTGGACGATTTCGATGCCGGGAAGATGCCGCAGCGCACTCATTTCGCCCGTCGAATCGTTTGACTTGACGAACTGGACGATGAGCGAACGCAAGCCATGACCGCAGGCACGGAGCGCCATTCCCAACGCCGCTGAGGTCTTGCCTTTGCCGTTTCCGGTGAAAAGGAGCGTCCGGTTGCGAAGTGGTCCCGTCATATCGGCATTGCCTCCAGCCAGATTCTGGTTCCGGACATGAGCATCGCGGCTACCACCGTAACAGCGAACATGAGCGTGTTTGCCTTACGGATGTGTCCCCGGTCGAGGGGATCGATCGGATCGCCCAACAGGGGTGTTGAGTCGGGCTGCCCGTTTCGCAGCAGTGCTCCGCCCAACTGGACTCCGAGCGCCCCGGCAAACGCCGCTTCCGGGAAACCTGCGTTGGGGCTTTTGTGTTTTCGCGCGTCCCGGAGACAGACGCGGAGCGCCCCGATAGCCCGCCCACCCGACAGAACCGCGCCGATCGATACAAAAAGCACACTGAGCCGCGCCGGGATATAGTTGGCTGCATCGTCGATTCGCGCCGATGCCCAGCCAAAGCGCAGGTAGCGGTCGTTGCGGTAACCAAAGCTGGAATCCAGCGTATTGATAGCCTTGTAGGTCATGGCGCCCACCGGACCGAACAGAACGGCGAAAAAAAGAGGTGCGAGAACGCCGTCGACGGTGTTCTCCGCGACGCTTTCCGCCGTAGCGCGAACGATGCCGGGCTCGTCGAGTGTTCCTGTATCGCGCCCGACCATGCGCGAGACGCTATACCGGGCCAGTGGAAGATCCCCCGCCTCAAGAGCGACAAACACGGCACGACTGTGGACCGAAAGGTCTTTGGCGGCTAAGGTCACGTAGAGCAACCAGACCGCCACAAGGTCGCCTATCATCGAAGATACGCCCCGTGCTGCTGCCAATAGGCCCCACGTCGCGAAACCGGTTCCTCCGATGACGGCCGCGGCCACGACCATTCCCGCAAATCGTTGATTGTGCAACGCGTGTCGCGCCGGTCCTTCAAGTCTCTGGGCCGTTCGGCCGATGATGCGCACCGGGTGAGGCAACCATCTGGGATCCCCGATGAGAAAGTCCAGCGATAGCGCAATCCAGATGTTTAGAACAAGACCACTCATTTCAGCCCCATCTTCCGATAAATCTGTGCCACATCCAGGTTCGCCCGCACGACATCGGCCAGACGGTTCAAGGCCGGCTCGATGTCGAACACCGCCTGTATTTCTTCTAAGGGGGCCAGACCGCGCCGCTTGCGAAGATGGTCGATGAACCAGCGCCGGAAGGCATCGGCGTCGAACAACCCGTGCAGGTAGGTCCCGAAAATCCGTCCGTCCTCTGAGGCGTAACCGATGGTTTCGCCATCCTCGCGGATCACCGACGGTCGTAAGCCATCGCCCGTGGTTTGGCCGTGGTGAATCTCATAACCGCGAAGAGCAAGGCCTGTGGAAGTGTGCCGGGCCGCGACGGCTTTGAGCGTCTTCTCCTCCCTGAGCACCGTTCGAATCGCCAAGAGAGACAGACCAGGTTGTGCGGCGCCTTCGGATTCGATGCCGGAGGGATCGGCAATGCTCGTTCCAAGCATCTGGAATCCCCCGCACAGACCAATTAGACTCGTGTTTCCCCCCTCAGCGAGCTCAATGATGCGGGCAGCCAGCCCATTTTCACGCAGGTAGTTGAGATCGCCCAGCACATTCTTGCTTCCAGGAAGAATGACGGCATCAGGCGTTCCGAGTTGACTGGCGTTGCGGACAACCCTCAGGCGAACATCGGATTCGATTTTCAGCGGATCGAAATCGGTGAAATTCGAGATAGGGGGAAGCTCTCTCACCGCGCTAGCTACTTGATCGGCGCCTATGCGTGCGGGGTCCAGCCCGAGAGCCTTGAAGCTTACCGAATCTTCCTCGGGAAGGCCCAGATCGCGCATATAGGGGATCACGCCGAAGGTAGTCAGTCCGGTATGCTGCAGCGTATATCGGATGGCATCGTAAAGCAGGTCCCGCTTCCCCCGGAACCGGTTGATGACAAAACCTGCCACTATCGCGCGTTCCCTTTCCGAAAGAACCTCAAGCGTTCCCACGAAGGATGCGAAGACGCCGCCGCGATCAATGTCCCCGACCAGGAGGACCGGCGCGCCAGCGTGTGCGGCCATCGTCATGTTCACAATATCATGGTGCCTAAGATTGATTTCGCCCGGATTGCCCGCGCCTTCGATGACCATCACGTCCACCTGGGATGCCAAAGAATTGTACACCTGCTTTACCACTTTAAATGCCTGCGGCTTGTAATGTATGTAGGCATTCACATCCATGTTGCCTACCGGCTTCCCGAGTACAATCACCTGGGAACCTGTTTCCGAGTTGGGCTTGAGCAGCACGGGATTCATACGTACGTCCGGGTCGAGTCGGCAGGCCTGAGCCTGTAGGACCTGAGCCCGTCCCATCTCTCCGCCATCCCGGGTCACATAGGAGTTTAGCGACATGTTCTGGGCCTTGAACGGCGCGACCCGGTAGCCGTCCTGGAGCAAGATGCGGCAGAAAGCGGCGGCAAGGACGCTCTTCCCGGCATTAGAGGAGGTCCCCTGGAACATGACTGCGGGCATGCGGCGACATTTGCTGACCGATGTTGCTTTCTTCCGTACGGACGGACCAATTACGTCGGCCATGGCGTCCAAGAGCCGTCCATTCTCTTCCTCCGTACGAACGGCTACTCGGAAATAACGTTCATCCAAACCTTCATAGTTGCCGCACACCCGGATCGCGATCCGGCGGGAAAGGAGCCTGCGGGCCAGTTCCGCGGCGTTGAGGGTCGTCCTTTCCAGTCGAACCAGGAGGTAGTTGCCTGCGGACGGAAAGCATCTCGTGACGTCAAGATCCATGAGACCGCGCTGGAGTTGTTCCCGGAGGCGCACGATCTCCCTGCGCGTTCTTTGGGCATACCCCTCGTCTTCGAGAGCTGCGGCACCGGCTGCTTGGGCCAGGCTACCCACGGACCAAGGCGGAAGGACTTCCGAGATACGTTGGATAACGGGTTCTGGAGCAAGCGCGTATCCAAGGCGCAGTCCCGGGATCGCATAGAACTTGGTCATGGATCTCAATACTATGATGTTGGACCGCCCATGAGACGCCAGGCTTTGATACCCGTCCACGAAATCCGCGAAGGCCTCATCCACGACAAAAAAGGTGGAAAGGTGCCGGTCCGCGACATCCAGCAAGGCGGACGGATCGAACATCGTCCCGGACGGGTTGCCAGGCTGTCCCGCGATCACCATCTCCCCGCCGGACAGTTCCGCCTCGACCCGGCTCCAATCGATGGAAAAGCCGCTTTCGACATCCGTCAGGAGAGTTGTGATACCCAGCCCGGCCTTGGAAGCCGCCTCGGCATAATCGGTGTAGCTCGGAACGGGAATGATCGCGCGTGTGACAGGCAGTGCCCGCGGAAGAGCGTATATCAGTTCCGTGGAACCATTGCCACAGATCACCTCTTCCGCCGGAACCGAGAATGCTGAGGCGATGGCCTTGCGCAAGTTCAGACAGTGCGGGTCCGGATAGTGCGTCACCTCACTGAGATGACGAGAAATCACCCGCCGTAGACAGCCGGGAGGTCCCAGCGGATTGATGTTCGCGCTAAAATCGAGTAGCTCCTCGGCCTTGCATCCAGCGAGACTTGCCAGGTTCCGAATATGTCCACCGTGTTTGAACGTCATAAGACTCTTCTTTATCTCCAGAGAGTGCTGACCGGTCGAGCCGAAAGCGTAAGCAATACCACCGTTTCCGCAATTTCGCTCATTGCGCCCACGGTATCGCCGGTTGTCCCTCCGATTCTTCGCTTGCACAAAAAAGCGAACGACACTGTCGCGGTTATAACGGCAATCCCTGCAATCTGACCCGCAAGTCGTGCGGTCAACCACGCCGCCCCCATCAGAACAGCCATCGCCCATACCGATTCCCAGACAGACCGGTGCCGACAAAACAAGCGACC
>CAYPZL010000271.1:0-5758 GCA_964415045.1 uncultured Pirellulales bacterium
ACCATTCTACGCGAGCACCCCTAAGCCTTATCGTAACTACTGCAACGACAGGAGGGTACATTGATTTACGTCGAATCTTTGTCAAAAACTTAACGATGTTTGAGGTTAGTAGTACAGCATCCTCCCCTTTTCGACCGTTCAGCAGGCTGCTCCAGAACAGACGGTTCACTTGAGATGGCGCGTGTAGCCCACGCGCCGGGTCACGCCGATCTTGTCGAAATAGTCCAGCAATGGGATGGCATACTTGCGCGTCGTATCGAGCAGGTATTTGAATTTGACGCTCTCGAGCCCGCCGTTTTCCCGGATGTAGGCGACAAGCCGTTGGCGCGCGGTGGCGACCGCTTCGACGTGAAAATAGAGCTTCTCGGCCACGCGGACCAGCCGCTGCTGCTCGACGAGCAGGCGCATGGCTCGCTCCACCTCGGGCGGGGCCTGGCGCGTGGCCTCGGCCACTTCCTGCATGCCCGGCGGGTCGAACGGTCGGTTCCTGAACAACTCCTCCACCTTCGTCAGCAATTCCTGCTCGGCGTCGTTGAACTGCTCGCGATGCTGCGGCAGCGCCAGGCGTCCCTTTCGCTCGACGAGCCGGCCCTCCGAAAGCAGCAACCGGAGCACGTGATCGAAGACGTCCTTGCGCAGATCGGCATCGATCTGAAGCTGTTCGCTGCCGATGCCGGGGCTCTCGGGCCGGCGCTGATGGAAATCTCCCACGAGCGCCGGCAGACGCTGACGGAGCCGCTCGGCCGTGTCAACGTGCATGTACAGTCTGCCGCCCAATTGCATAACGCGACCGTCGGCCACCAGTTGTGACAGCAGTTCGGCAAGCTGCCCGGGCGGCGTTTTGCTGCGCAGAGAAAGCTCCTTCTCGGCCGCGGCGAAGGACTCGGCGGACTTGACGCAGTACTCGACGAAGCCCCCCACCGTCGCCGCCGCGGCAGCCCGCGCCCGGACATCCTCGACCACCTCCGGATGGCTGCGTTTGAGGCGCCTGGGCAAGGCTTCGATCACGATCCCCCCGCCGATGGTCCGTGCCGGCGAGAGGGTGCGCACGATGAAGTGATCGCGCGGCCCGGCCACGAGAGGCTCGTTGAGGCGAACCTGGACCAGACAGCGACCACCGGGCTTCAGATTCGTTTCCTGGAACAGGTACACCGCGGCGGTCGTTTCCGACGTGCCCGTGTGAAATTTGACCTGCTGGGCATTCTTCAGGCCCGCTCGCTCCTGATCCAGCAGCTTCAGCTCGCACAGGTACCACGAGCTGGGAGAGAAATAATCGGCAACCGTGACAACGTTGCCTCGCCCGATGGCCTTCGGGGCCCACTGTGGCACGTTCAACGCCGCACACTGCCCCGCCAGCGCCCGCGAGCTTTCGCGGCCATAGACCTGAATCGCCCGAAGGCGTCCCTTGGTCCCCTGGGGCAGAAGCACCACCTCATCGCCAATCTCGACCGAGCCGGAAACCGGAATGCCGGCGACGATGGTGCCGTAGCCTTTGGCCGAAAACGCCCGCTCGACCGGTACGCGAAAGACTCCCTCGACTCCCTTGGGCTCGACGCTGGCGACCAGTTCCTTCAACGCCTCGTAGAAGTCCTCGAAGCCCTCCCCGGTGATACTGGAGACCGGCAGAATCGGCGCGCCTTCCAGGAAGGTGCCGATGAGAAAGTTCTCCACTTCCTGCCGGGCCGCCTGGACGCGCTCCTCCGGTACGCAATCCACCTTCGTCAGCGCGACGATGCCGCGCTCGACGCCCAACAGCGTGAGAATGTCGAGGTGCTCGCGCGTCTGCGGCATGACCCCGTCGTCGGCGGCCACCACCAGAAGACCGGCGTCGATCCCGCTGGCGCCGGCTACCATCGTCTTGATGAAATTCTCGTGGCCGGGGACGTCGACGATGCCCACTTCCATATCGGCCAGCACGCAGGGGGCAAAGCCCAGCTCGATGGACATCCCGCGCTCTTTCTCGGCTTTGAGGCGGTCGGTCTCGCAGCCGGTAAGGAGCTTGATCAGTGCCGTCTTGCCGTGATCGATATGGCCGGCCGTGCCGAGCGTGATGTTGCGTTGGCGTGCTTCCACGGAGCTTAGCCTCCAACCGAAAGGACTTCCGTCACCGCCTGCACGATGATCGCGTCGTCACCGTCCCGCAGCGTACGCGGGTCCAGCAGAACCTGGTCGTTTTGTATCCGCGTAAAAACCGGCGTCTCGCAAAGCCGCAGCCGCCTGGCCACAGATTCGGCGCCGCCCTGCTCAGGCCGGATGGCCACGAGCGTCGTCGCCAGATTCTGCAGCGGCAGCGAGCCGCTGCCCATCTGCGAGAACCCGCCTACCGTTGTCACCGTCGCTCCGGCAGCCTTCTCGGCAATCGCGCCGGCCAGCCGCTCGGCATGTTTGCGAATCTCGTCGACACTGCGCCGCAGCATCTGCAGCGTGGGTACCTCGCGCAAGGCGATTTCTTCGTCTAAAAACAGCTTCAACGTCGCCTCCAGCGCCGCCAGCGTCAGCTTGCCCACCCGAACGATCCGGGCAAACTGATTCTTGCGCACCGCGTCGATCAACTTCTTGCGCCCCAGGATGATCCCGCCCTGCGCCGCGCCGATCAGCTTGTCGGCGCTGGAGGTCACGATGTCGGCCCCCTGCCGAATGGAATCGGGCAGCGTCGGCTCCGGCGCGAAGCCGAACTGGGAGAAATCGACCAGGGCCCCGGCGCCCACGTCGTCGATCATGGTCAACCCGTGGTTGTGGGCGATCTCCACGAGCACATCCAGCGGCACCTCCGACGAAAAGCCCTGAATCTTGTAGTTGCTGGGATGCACGCGCAGGATCGCGGCGGTGTTCTCGGTGATGGCATTCTCGTAGTCGCGCGCGTGCGTCTTGTTGGTGGTGCCGACCTCGACCAGCTTCGCGCCGCTGAAGGCCATCACGTCGGGCAGGCGAAAAGAGCCGCCGATCTCGACGAGCTGGCCGCGCGAGACGATGACCTCCCTGTCCTTGCCCACCGTGTTCAGGACAATGGCAGTTGCGGCCGCGTTGTTGTTGACCACCGTGGCCGCCTCGGCGCCGGTCAGCCGCTGCAGCAGCCAATCGATGCGCTCGTCGCGCCGCGAGCGTTTCCCGGTCTCGGCGCTCAACTGCAAGAGCGAGTATCCCTGGAGTTCCTGCGCGATCTGCCGGATAGCCGCCTGTGACAGAACGGCGCGTCCCAGGCCGGTGTGCAGCACGATCCCGGTGGCATTGACAACGCGGCGATAGAACGGCCTTCTCGTCGCAGCCAGGCGCTGGGCCGCGACCGTCAGCACGCGTTCGCGAATGGTCGCTTCGTCCACGTCGGCCGTGGCCCCGGTCATGAGCCGCTGTCGGACTTCGCCAAGAGCCTCCCGGACGGCGTCCGCAACCAGCTTGTGCCCGAAATCGGCTGCCAACGCCTCCATTTGTGGCGCTTTGAGCAGCGTATCGACGGAAGGAACGCGGCGCATGACTTGTTTTGTCTCTTCATCCATAGATCACTCTGACACTCCTTGGATTCGCCTGTATCGTGCCGCCCGGGGACGCCGAACCGTTCGTTTCCACTCTCGTCCGCTCCGCCGGCGGCAGACGAACACCATTGTACGCGCCAGGCCGGACAGGACAAGCCGCTTTCCCGGCTGAACGTCCCGGGTCCACAGCGACGCCCCTACTGGCTTCTCGGCCGGCAGAGGCACATTTCGCCAAAAAACCGAAAAAAGCTGTAACACAATGTCGCTTACTCCGTCACAATAAGGGTAGCCGGCGGTGGGGTGTGTGCGCTTACGCGGCCGAACGACGATGTTCTGGACGCGTGAGTCCGGGAGGAAACGTCGCCGGCGAGAGCATTCGTCGGTTGCGGCTTGCGGAAACTTGACAATAACTTGCCTTGGCGATAGAAGGAACGGACGAGAGACCGGCATGATGAAGAAAAGAGACATCTTGCTTGCGGCAGGGATCGTCGCGGTCGCCCTTCTGGCTGTGCTCTTCGTCTCACAAAGAACGGGCCGTGTCAGGATTGCGAGTCCAGGCGTGGAACTGGAACTGCGCGGGGGCCTGGCCCGACGCGTGACGCTGCGGTCGGGCTCGGAGCCGAGCGAGATCCGCGCGGGCACCTATCGACCAACCCAACTGACGATCACCCAGAAACGAGACGGCCAAACCTGGGAGTTGCAAAGCCGGGGGCCCTGGGGACAACTCGGCAGAATTGCCGTCGTCGGCGGCCAGACCACGACGATCGACGTCGGCGCCCCGTTGCGGGTGAAACCGAAGGTCACGCGGAGGCGTGGGCAAGTCTTCGTCGGCTTGTCCATCTACGGGCAGGCCGGGGAGAAATACCGCAATACGATCCTCAGGAACGGCCGCCGGGGATCGCCGCCCAAGGTCCGGATCATCGATAAGGCCGGCAAGGTCCTCGCCTCCGGGGCGTTCCGGTATGGCTGAGGCGGCACCTGTTCGTACTCGTGGCGAGTACCGCAGAATTTCAAAGGTGAGTTTCGTGTCGAAGTGGATGCAGATCTGGGACCCTTCGAGGTCGAGCACGACCAGCACTGGCATTCCATCTAACCCCCGCCCGAGTCAACCCGCACGCTCCCTGCTACCGACGATATGAAAAGACGCTACGGAATCATTCTGCTCATACTGCTCGCCCGTCACCGCCTGCGTTCAAGATCGTAGATGAGGAAGGAAACGTGCTGGTTCAAGACAGATTCAAATATGGTTGAGGTGGCACCTGCCGGTACTCGTGGCGAGTACCCTCCGATTTCAAGGGGAGATTCCAGGTGCAGATCGACGTCGACCTGGGGCCCTTTGAGGTCACGCATGAAAGGAGCTGGCACTCCATCGAGTAACACAGAGGCAGCGTTTGCGCGTACCGGCGGGTCAAGAGGCAACTCTGACCCGCCTTTTCTATTGGCCGGACAGACATGGAGAGATGCAGCAACGTGAAACGGATATCGTCACCGGACGGAGAATCGCCGCACTGTAATTGCCAGTAGATTCTTTTTGGAAGGGGTAGAGTATGAGAAAAACGATGATGGCAGTGTGGATCGTGGCAGTCGTTACGGCTATGGCAACAATGTGTGGCGGTGCACAGGAAGGGGAGACTGCGCCGCAGGAAACCGACGTCTTGAATCCGTGGTGCGGTAAGTACTGCATGAGCTTCTTCACGCGGGCCCGGTCCGCCAAAACCGTGGGCAAGGGACACCTGTCGGCCGCCATTAAGGTCCAGCACTTTGACTGGGACCTGGTCAAAGGCTCCGACGGCGACTACCACGGCAGGGCCTCGGGACAGGATAAAGAACGACTGATGAACGTGCTGTGTTTCAAATACGGCTGGGCCGAGAACCATCACATCGCCGTCGGAATCCCCTACTGGTTCAACGATTTCGACATTCCGGGCAAGGAGAACGATCACGACGGCTTTGCCAACGTGTTCGTGTTCGAGAAATGGCAGTTCATCAAAGAGACCAACACAATCCCGGCGGTGGCCTTCGACGTCTGGTAGTACTTCGGCTCGGGCGACAGCGACAAGAAGCTGGGTACCGACGACGGCGCCGTCAAGCTGACCGCGACGATATCGAAGGCGTGGAAGGGCTTCTCACTGCACGCCAATCCCGGCTATACCTGGGGTCAGGATGAGGCTCCGGACATCGGTGAGTTCAACGCCGCGATCCTCACGAAACCGCACAAGACCTTGTGGCCCGGCGCTGAACATAAATCTGTAATCCACCGGCTATGCCGGTGAGAATTGAAAAGGCTC
>CAYPZL010000272.1:0-5754 GCA_964415045.1 uncultured Pirellulales bacterium
CTGGCCTCGGTCGGTACGAACCTGACCAACGTCTCGACGCTCACCATCGGCATCGAGAATGGCACGGGCGTCCTGTACGTCGACCACATGATCCTGACCCGACCTTAACCGGAGCCGGGCACAGGACAGTGACGTAGGTCACACGAACGCGAATGGTAGTGTTCCACCAGGGCTGCAAGCGCTGCTTGCAGCCCTTCTTTTTGTCTGCCTGGCCGAGAGCGACGGCAACGTGATCACCAATCGATTCAGAAATCGCGAAACGGACCGCGCGGCTCGACTTGCTCCATGGATTCCTTCCACGCCGCGAACCGTGCCTTGAGATACTTCAATATATCGGGCCGCTGCCCGGAGAGATCGTTCCGCTCACCGACGTCGTGCGAAAGATCGAACAAGCCCGTACCACGCTGCGACTGGACCCACTTCCAGTGCCCCACGCGTGCGGCCCTGTCGCCGCGGCGCTCCCAGAACATCTCCTCGTGAGGTGACTCACACTGCCCCGTCAGAATCGGTATCGTCGCGAGGACGCTCGGCGCCGGCGACTCGAAGGATCGTGGGAAAGACTTCCAGAGACGTGAGAAACTCCCGGCACACGCTGCCGCCCAGGACCACGTCCGGCCAGCGCACCAGGAACGGAACCCGCAAACCGCCCTCAAACATCTGCGACTTGCCGCCTCGCTGTCGGCAGTGAAGACACAAGAGACACTGTCTCTAAACGAGGCGGTAATGGGATGCGAAATACAAAGAAGACTTGTTACGCGAGACCGTCGGAGTGAGATGCGCGCCGGCAAGGGTTCGCTCCCTATTGCCTGTCTTGGGTCACCGTTACCAGGAAAAGGACAATGGCTCCCAATATGATCAACACCAGATCCATCTTCACACCCTTTCGTCTGTTGCAGCCGTTTTTCGTTTCTTCGGCTCCATCAGTAAAAGGCAGCGCGGCAGCAAGGAGTAACGCATCCGCCCGGCGTGCGGCACACAACCGTGCGGCTAAAACGGCGACGTTTTCCCGTCGGTGTCGCAGGTCGAAACAAGGCCCTATTTTCCCGCCCGATTTGTGTTGCTCGCGCCCGTTGCAGTGCCTTTTAGAGATAGACGGGAAGCGCAATATCGCTTTCCGAGAGCCAAGGACGCAACAGACGGATGTGTCCGAGGAGGATACCATGTTTGAAGAGTATCGCCAGACTCATGATTTGCTCGTGGATTACGCCGAAACCCTGCGAGACGGCAGCCTTCCGACGTTTCTCAAATCCCTGACCCGATTCGAGGCGCGCCACATCGTGCCGGCCCCGCATTTTTGGAAGGCGGCGGAAATCGTCCGCGTTCTCAACTGCGTCGCTTTTGCCGAGGGCATAACCCACCCCAGCCTGGATCTTTTCATCAGCCGGGTGGACGCCAAGATCGCTTCCCGGTCCAAGAGAGCCAGAGAGCCGGCGCACGTGAAACGCAGGCGCGGCGCTCCCGACCAGAGCAAATAAGGAAGTAGAGTTTTGCAAAAGTTCAGTAAGGAAAACAGATCGAACGTGCCGGTACCCGTCGCGTGGGGCGCTTCGTCCCGGCTATTTATTCGCCTGCGAGGCGGAGGTAGATTCCGTTTTGTGGTTCATCCGGGGACATGGATGCTCGAACGGCAGCCGCCCGCCACGCCACGATCCCTTGGCCTCGTGTTCCATCGCGGCGTACTTCTGCGCCAGTTCGATCACCGCATCGTCGCTCTCGTCCACGTAGAGCTCAAGCCAGTGGCCCTCGACGCCCTCCCTGGCGACGCGAATCCCGGCGGCCAGGCGGCCCCGATGGTCCCCGCCGGCACAGTCGCCGGCGATCAGCGCCGCCATCAGGCGGTCCGCCAGGCTGCCCTCGGTTTGCTCGTAGGCCCGGGCCATGGCAAACACGACGTCGGCGCCGACCAGCGTGTTGCCCTGGCAGGCGTAATACCTTCCGGTCATCGCGCCCCACCAGATCCCGGAAGGATCGGCCTTTGCCGGGTTGCGGTTGGCCGCCCGGCCGGACATGTCGATGATGGCCAGTTGCCGCTTGTCCCGCCGGACGTCATCCCGCAGCAGTTCGGACAGAACCTGCTCGGGCAAATGCCCCTCGGCCAGAAGATCCAGGGCGCGTCGACCCCACTTGGGATTGTGCCAATGCTGCGTGCAGAACGCCCCGACGCCCGCCCGCACGTAGGGAACGACTTTTCCCACCGCCGGATACTTGCTGGCCACGGCCGCGCCGCAAACGCCTCCATTCGGATCGACGGCCACGATGGAAAACGTCCCGGACACCTCCGGTTGCCGAGGTCCAGAAGAACGTCCCTTCCGTGAGATTTCCGAGGCAACGTCCCCCGTTTCACATCCGGCCAAAGCCGCAAGCATGACGCACGCGGCGACAGAACATGCTACGATTCCCGGCAAAGAGCAACGCATCTCTTCCACTCCCAATAGACACAGCCCGTTCTTGTTGGCACACTCTCGCACGAATTGTGATCAATCTTCGCCTCGTTTGTCATCCCTTCGCCAATACTCAGGGCAGGCTCTGAACGAAGCGCCGCGGAGTGAAGGATCTGGGCCAGGCCGGAAGGAAACTCCCCATTCTCAGGCGAGATCCTTCGCCTGCGGCTCAGGATGACAGAGTCCTATCATGCAAGAATTCTCCCTAATCTACACTATTCGAGGACGCCCCTGATTAACATATGCCGTTCGCTGACCGTGCGGACTTCGAGATCGAGATTCGCCCGGCGCAACTGCTCTTCGATCTCCTCTGTCGTGAAAGCGGCCAGCAGCGAATTGTAGAAATCGCTCTTGAGTATCTCCGGTTCGCCGGCGGAGACGGATTCGACGATATCGCGAGCGTCCTGTTTCGATTGCGGGCGAAACAAATCCATCACATAAATCCGGGGCCGGCCGCGCGCCAGGCGTTTGGCCTCCTCCCAAAAAACCAACGGATCGGGCAGATGATGGAGCAGATCCTTGGAGACAATCGCATCGAACTTCGCGTCCGCCAGCGACAGCCCCGGGAGTCGGCCCTTGACCAGAGTAATCTGCTGCGTCAGACCCGCTTGCCGCACGGCCTTTGCCGCCGCGCCCAACATCGCATCGGAAGCATCGACGGCGGTAACGTGAACCGAAGGCCGGGCCTGCACCATCCGGATGGGAATGTCCGCCGGCCCACAGCCAAGATCGAGAACGTTCGCACAGTCCCGATCGCAGTCGGCCCAAAAACCATCGACGAACATCTGGTTCGACGACGAGAAATCCGCCAGCGCATAGGCTTCGGCCTGCTCCTCATCGTCCATCACCTCCGGTTCAAGAACTCTCTCCATCTCGACACACCCGTCATTTGATTCGTAGCTGGCAATACTCCCGCAGAGGCTTGCGGATGTCGATCAGATCGTCCTCGGCGCCAAGATAACTCCGCAGGAAACCGACCATCTTGTCCGTCTGCTCGTAGCCCGCCGGATAGGCGAACAGGTACTTTACGGCATTGTCCACGGCTTCGCCCGCCGCGCCGGCGTCCTGGGCACGCCGCATGCGTACGACAAAGCGATGTCCATGTTTCTTGCAGGCCGTTTCAAGAGGACGTTTGAGCTTGCCGGCAAGAGATTCCACGGCTTCCTGGATCAACGTCGCATCATCGGGCATTTCCAGCGGGTCTTCCGGGACGTTTCGGGCCGGATCGGCCGCCACGAAATGGTCGCTGCGCTTGTGGGCGACCTCCAGACCCTCGGCCAGCATCAATTCGCCCGTGGCGGCATCGGTCATCTTGAGCATGCAGTGGACGCGGGCCATCCAGGTAACGGTCTGGATGGGATACGTGTGCTGGACCATGTTCGGGACGAGCACCTCCTGCGGCGTGGCCGCCAATCGCAGCTCCGCGGCCCCGACGTCGGTAGCCGCGTTCACCAGACGCTGTCGCCATTCGGCCACGTCGGCGCGGGCCTTCCGCTTCCTGGCCTGGGCGGCCGCATCGTCGGGATCGGCATGCTCGTAGCGTGCCAAGCGGGCCTCGGCCTCGCCCAGCCTCAGCCGGGACCGCTCGAGGTCGGTCAGAGCCGCATCCACCTCCGCCGCTGCCTGAACGTAGTCCGGATTGGGCTCGGCGCGAAAGCCGTCCTGATAGGTGGAATGGCCTTCTCCGGTCTGTTTGGTTTCCTGTATCACCCGGCCCTCGAGCACCTGTCCCGCGAGCATCGCATCGGCCCGATCTGCGGGCTTGGGGTTCTGTGGGTCGGCTGCCTCCTGAGGTTGGGCCCGTTCCACCAGCACCACATTTGCCGGCCGGACCCGCGTGAACTGCTCCAGGGTCGCCGAGCTCAGTGCGTTGGCGATGCCCTGGTGCTCCGGCGCCGCTTTGAAACCGGCGAACTCGACTGTATACTGAACGTCCCGGCGCACCTGACCGGCACACTGTCCCAGCAGGCGGCGGGCCTCGAAATCGTCGGGCTGATAACCTAATGCGGCCGCCGCGTGCAGGACGGCACACCCGCCAATCCCGACGGCCAAATGCTCTCGCGAAGCCTCCAGATGATCCGCTGCCAGCCTCGCACGCGCCTCGGCCATCAGGCCGTCCACGCCGCCGTGCCCTTTCAACAGGCCGTGACTCTTGCGAAACAGGCCAAGCGCCGCGGCGTACTGCCCCGCTTCCATCGCCCGCCGGCCCTGTGCGATCCATCGGTCGCAGACCGCGCGACGCGCCCGGCCCAGCAGATCGGGCAACTCGGCGTGTTCCGGGTACAGCTTATGCGCCCGCTCCAGGACGCGGAGCGCCTCCTCGCAATCGCCGCCGGCCAGCAGCGCTTTGCCACGTACAATCAAACCGGCGGCCTCCCGCCGGTTTCTGACCGTACGCACGACGGACTGGGCCTCACTGCCATTGTCGCGAAATCCAAGGGCCGTTTGCGCCTCGGCCTGCGCCGCCTCCAGATCGTTGCCCCGCAGCCGGTCTTGCGCCCGCGCGAGATGATACCGGTACGCCCGCTCCTTGATCCGCTTCAGATCGCCGTCTCCGCCGGGCAACGTCCGGTACAGGCCCAACGCCTCGCCCATCCGCTCCACCGCGGCGGGCCACTGCCTCTGCTCGGCCAGCGATAGAGCCTCGGCCCGGAGTTTCTCCGCCTCGGCAATCGCCTGCTCCAGACGCCCGAGAAACACCCGGTACGTTTGTTCTTCAGGGCAATACGCGATGCAGCGTTCGATCTGCATCTTCGCCGCCCCTAAATCGGCGCGGGCAAAGCACTCCTCGGCACGCTGATAGAAATACGGGGCCGACTCCCTCTTGACGGCTTCGAGCTTCTCGCGATAGCGCTGGGCGGTCTTCTCGTTGTGCCCTTTCTCGGCCAGCGCCACGGCCTCTTCCAGCTTCTCGATGGCTCGCTCGTATTGCCCCTCCTCCGAGAGCCTGGTTCCCCTCTTGTACGCCTTCTGATGGGCGCAGCCCGCCCCGGCCCAGAGCACCGACAGCACCGCCAGGCCCCACAGAAAAACACGCGTCTGGAAGTGCCTGCTCTTACCGGTCCTTTCCGCAGGTCCTGTTCGTACCATTTCGCCCCACCTTTCTGAGCCTCATACGCCAATCCAGCCTCCGCCGCAGCTCCGCTGCATCGCCCGCGACGCACCAAATCGACGTGGCTCCGTCACATTCTACCGTTCTCACCGCTACGGGCAACCACTGCGTCGCAAGCATCGACCCAGAGGGCTACCCTACTAATAACTCAAGTTGACTGACTTTCTGGGGTCATTTTGGGGGTGGGAATGAAAATCGACT
>CAYPZL010000273.1:0-5744 GCA_964415045.1 uncultured Pirellulales bacterium
AGCCTTTTCAATTCTCACCGGCATAGCCGGTGGATTACAGATTTATGTTTAGGCTTGTTCGACGACGAGATCGAGGCGGCGCGGGCCCGCGACCGCAAGGCGATCGAGCTGGCCGGGGAGTTCGCCTATCTCAACTTCCCGCAGGAGGCGCACCGCCGATGACCGCGCCGTTTCGTTGCTGGACGCGAGAGGCTTGATTGAGTATCTTTTTGTGCATAGGCGGCCGTCCTGGCAGCGTCCGAACTGTCTGTGCGAAAGGAGAAGAGATGGCTGGAATGATGCAGTGTCTGACTATTGTCGTGCTCACGCTGGGAGGCGGGGCGCCGGCGGAGAAGTGGGAATTGATCTGGTCGGATGAGTTCAACGCGCCGGGCATGGCGGACCCGAATAAATGGGACTATGAGGTCGGGTACATTCGCAACAAGGAGCTGCAATACTACACGAAAGCCCGGCCGGAGAACGCGCGCGTCGAGGGCGGGTTTCTCGTCATTGAAACTCGCAAGGACAACTTCGAGGACCATCCGATCACCTCGGCGAGTCTGCACACACGCCGCAAGGCTTCGTGGAAGTACGTGCGCATCGAGGTCCGCGCCAAGCTGCCCACGGGCAGGGGGATGTGGCCCGCCATCTGGATGCTCGGCGTCAACCGTCAGCTCGGCTGGCCCGCCTGCGGCGAGATCGACATCATGGAAAACGTCGGCTTCGACCCACTCATGATCCACGCCAACGTCCACACCAAGGCCTACAACCACGTCCTCGGCACCAACAAGGGCAGCAAGATCAAGGTCACCGACCCCTCGAAGAACTTTCACGTCTACGCGATCGAGTGGTTCGAGGACCGCATCGATTTCTTCATGGACGAGACGAAGTACTTCACGTTCAAGAACGAGGGCACGGGCAGCGACGTCTGGCCCTTCGACAAGCCGCACTACCTGATCCTCAACGCCGCCTACGGCGGATCCTGGGGCGGACAAAAAGGAACCGACGACCACATCCTCCCCCAGAAGTACCTCATCGACTACGTCCGCGTCTACAAAGCACGCAAGTGGAAGGCGGCCGTGTTGATTTCTGAGGAAGACATACGGATCGACCGGTTCCAGTTACGAAATGCAATTACGAAGGCCCTTGCCTACGAGGGACGCGCCCGGGAATACGATGCGTCCGGCTGGGGAATGAAATCCGCCTGTCGGCTTGCTTCGCAGAGCCAAAACTGGTAGACTATCATTGGGCGGTCCCCCATGAAACGGGCCCGTTTTAGCCCGTGCCGAGTTTGGAAAGCGCCGAGGTCAGCACGAGGACAAAGGACTCGAAGACTCGTCACTGCAAGCCTATACCGACAGAAACCAACTTGCGGAATCTCCAACGGTTGAAGGGGTGATGGAATGAGAAACAAGCCGGCTTTCACCTGTGTCTACATCGTATATTGGCTCTCCTTGCTCGCAGGGCCTTTCGCTGGCGCTGACCCGGTCGCGGACGCCGTCGATGGCGTGTCGCTGGACCAATACGAGACCTACCAAATTGACATCGAAAACATGGGGTTGGGACTGTACGGCGGCCCGGAGTACAACCAGGGTTATCGCAATCGGGATGCCTGGACCGGCGGCGCCACGCTGGGAAACGAGGAGACCCGCCTGTACCTGGTCGATCAATTCGCGGCGCTGGGACTGGACGTTACCCTGCAAGGCCTGTACGAGAACGTCATCGGCGAACTGCCCGGCGTGCAGACGCCGGAGATCGTCTATATCGTCTGCGGACACTTCGACACGACGTCCAACGGCGAGCGTCCCGGCGGCGACGACAACGCTTCCGGCACCGCCGGCGTGCTCGAAGCGGCGCGGGTGCTGAGTCAGTACCGCTTCAACTCTACGTTGCGCTTCATCGGTTTCAACGCCGAAGAGGACTGGATGAAGGGCAGCAACGACTATGTCGATAACCTCCTCGTGCCAAACAACGAGGACGTGGCCGGTGTGATCAATCTCGATATGATCCTCCGCCCTGCCTGGGACAGGGTGCCCGATGAGCCGGCCGACCTGGATATCTCCACCGGCAACACGGCCTCGTGTTTCGCCTGGGTCGCTGCTTTCATGGACGCCGCCGGCATTTACGCTCCTTCGCTCGTTTTCGATCCGGCGACGCCTCAGACCGCCTATGGGTACGCCGGCGATCAGGGCCCCTTCATCTCGGCCGGCTATCCCGCGTTCATGGCGATAGAAAACACCGCTCCCGAAGTATGGTCCGGGTTGAGCAATGAGTATTATCACGCCGCCGAGGATGCCAGCGACGGACTGGCGAACGACCCGGCCAGCCCGAGCGGCGTAACCTACGATTATGGCTTTGCCACGGACGTCGTCCGGGCGACCGTAGCCACGCTGGCGGAGGCCGCCGACCCGGCCTACCGGTTCGCGCCCGATTTTCGCCAGTACCAACTCGTTCCCGCGACTCGTGCCGCCGACGTGGAGTTCTTCACCCTTGCCGGCGGCAGTTACCTGGCCCTGGCCAATAGCGGAAACGACTCCACAAACGAGAACGACTCGATGATATACAAGTGGGACGGAGCGCGCTTCGCCGACTATCAAGCCATCCCGACCCGCGGAGCCGCCGACTGGGAGTTCTTCACCATCGCAGACGAATGCTATCTGGCGGTGGCCAACAGCGGCAGCGACCTTACGCACAACGTGGACTCGATCGTGTACCGGTGGGACGGGACCCGCTTTGCCGAGTTCCAGTCCATCCCGACCCACGGGGCCGCCGATTGGGAGTTCTTCACCGTCGGCGAGGAGAGCTACCTTGCCGTGGCCAACATGCATGACGGCACGACCTATGCCACACGCTCGCGCATCTACAAATGGGACGGAACGAGCTTCACGGAGTTTCAGTGGATGCCCACCCTCGGGGCCTCTGATTGGGAGTCTTTCACCATCGACGAGGAGGTTTACCTGATCGTGGCCAACCGGCAAACGGACACGGCACACGACACCCATTCAATCATCTACCGATGGGACGGCGAGAGCTTCACGGAATTTCAATCGCTGCGGACGCCGGGAGCGACCGCCTGCGAGTCTTTCGCTATCGACGATGACATGTATCTCGCGGTGGCAAACGCTTACGACGGTTCAACACCCGACACCGATTCGACAATATACAGATGGAGTGGAAAACGCTTTGACGAATTCCAGTCCATCCGCACGCACGGGGCGAGCGACTGGGAGTTCTTCGCAACCGAAAACGACGTCTACCTGGCGGTCGCCAACACCGAGGCCGGCCCCGGGCACAACGCAGACTCGAAGGTCTACCGATGGAACGGGACGCACTTCGTGGAGTTTGTGCCCCTGCCTGTCGCCAGAGCCGTGGCCTGGAAGTTCTTCACCGTCCAAGGCAATCACTATCTGGCCGCCGCCGGCAGCACCACCGACTCAAGCGCCGGCGCAGCCCTGGCCATTTTCCGGTATGACCGACCGGGCATTGCCAACCTTGACGGCGACAGCGACGTCGATCTGCGTGACTACGCGTTGTTTGCCGCCGCCTGGGGGGCACGAAAAGGGCAACCCGAATGGAAAGACAACTGCGACGTCAGCCTCCCCGCTGACGGCCTGATCGATGCCCGGGACTTGAGAATCTTCACCGAGAACTGGCTCCAGGGAAAATAGCCCGCCCGGACCCGTCTCCATCACCGAGCCTGTCCCATCGCCCCGATACCGGGTCAACGGTCCCTGAAAACTGCTCCTCTTCGCCTGAAAGCGCCGGGGCCAATGACAAAGGGCCGCGACATCGTGGTCGCAGCCCTTGTATGGCGTTACGAGTTGTGTTCGCCTGACCTACATCATTGGCCCGCGTCCTCATCGGAAGCGGATGTAGTCACGCGGATCTCGTCGACGTAGAGCACACCGGCACCACCGGGCGTCGGGGCGGCCTGGTTCCCCAAGCCGATGGTCATCTTCTTGACCGCCGCGGGATTTATACCGGCGTCGGCCAGGTCGCTCAGCGCGATCTCCCACTCGATCCACTGCGTCGCGAGCGCCGCGTCCGGGTTGGCCTGTGTCACCACGGCCGTCCGGCCCAGGCTGTCTTCGATCACAACGTACACCGGTTCGGCCGCATTCGTGGGAACGCCTCGCACGTAGAGCACGAGCGTGTCAACACCGTTGCTCGTCCAATCCTGAGGCACCGCCCAAGTCCGCTGGGCCTCGGAACGATACGGCGACGCCGAGTTGTCGTAGTACAACGGCAGCGACTGCGCGCCGTCTACAACCAGGCGAGTCTCCATGATCGAACCGTTGTAGTACGGGCTGCTGGCATCCCAGACGTCGTGGCCGACCGACGCACCGGTGCCGTTCCCGGGATTGCCCGGTTCCGGCAGGGTAAAGCCAACGCCATCGATCCACGCCTCGAAGGCGCGTTCGCCGACCACGTTGGTGTACCCCTCGAAGTTATCGACGATCAGATAATCCGGTACCGTAAACGTCCAGACATAGCCTGCCTGCACCGTCCCGTCGGCCTCGACCTCGTCGATGCGCCAGTAGTAATCACCCCCACCGAACTCGACGAGTCCGGCAGCAGAGAAGCTGGCGCCCGGCTGATTGCCCTGGAATTCAAGCGCATCGCTGTCCACGCCAAAGTAGACATCGTGAGAGGCCGCCGTGTCACCGCGCGACCAGCTCAGGAACGTCACCTCACGAATGTCAACCACCGTGCCGTCGCCCGGATTGGGGCTCCCGGCCACCAGAGTATTACCTCGCATCGCCTGCTGAATCTCCTCCAGGCTCAGGACCCTGTCATACACGCGGGCATCGTCAATCTCGCCGGCAAACGGAGCGTTGTGCCAGGGGGATTCGCCAATCCGGACGGCGCCGGTGGCCGCGGTATTGATCGGTTCATCCAGCGAAGCGGCGGTGCCTTCCAGTTGACCGTCCACGTAGAGAATGGTGTCCACGACATCCGGCGAGCCGTCATCTTCGAACGTCACCGCCACGTGGTGCCAACGACCGTCGGCGAGGTTGGTTACACCGTAGTGATACCCGCCGTTGACCTCGATCCGCAGGCCTCCGGTTCCGTCGACACGCATCCGCCACTTCTGTCCCGCGCTGTTCTGGCCCCAGGACATGATGTTGCGATTGGCGGTTACGGTCTTGATCCAGGCACAAAGCGTGCGAGGGGCCGTACCGGTCACGCCCGCGTATTCGTTCGCCTCGACGTAGACATCCTGGGCGAACGTCAGTGCCGGGCCTTGATATCCGTCGGCCCACTGTGCGGCGCCGTTGATGGTCCCGTGATGGTCGTGCCCCGACCAGTCGACGACGGAGCCGCCTTGACCTTCATCCAGCATCCACCAGAGCATGAGATTCGGATTTGCCACCGCCATCTCAGGCACGACGCGAAAACTCCAGAGTTCGCCTTCGTGCGTAACGCCGTCAGCGTCGATCTCATCGACGGCCCAGTAGTACGTCGCTCCCCGCTCCAGCGTGCCGGCGTCATAGGTCAAAACGCCCAGCTCGCCGGCCAGCACACTCTCATCGCGAGCGGCGACGGCATCGGCATCGGCGTCGAAGTACAGTTTATGCAACGCGGCGCCCTGCCCCGCCTGCCACGTAAGAGTCACATCCGGAAGGACCCACTTGAATCCATCGCCCGGATCGGGACTATGGGCCGTCAGCGGCGCCGTCGTGAAGGACCAGACATCGCCTTGATACGTCGTGGTGCCGTCGGCCTCGACTTCATCCACGCGCCAGTAGTAGGTCGTGCCCGGC
>CAYPZL010000274.1:0-5732 GCA_964415045.1 uncultured Pirellulales bacterium
AGCGACTCCTGGTGGCCGCATGAAAACCAATACAAAAATCAGTCAACTTGAGCATTTCGATGTTCCGCCGCATGGGCCAACGCCCACTTCACGTCATCAATTATCCGCGCAGAGCCGCCGGAATGCAAATGCCAAATCCTGCTGCGCCAGTGTGTGTGAAAAGATTCTGGCATGCGGGTGGCAGCGTCAAGCGGCAGCTTGGCGATGGGGAACTTGTCTGTTGCGTATGGCGCTACACGAGCTCCGGGCGTTGCGCCATCGCCAAGTCCTTCGGACTTGACGCTGCCACCCGTGGTTGTCCAGAGTGCAAAACGATGATGCCCTAAAACCTGCACAGACACCCTGCACCACCGCCGGGGAGTTTTTGTGTTTTCGCGGCGGGCCTTGTTTGCTACCATGGCGGGCGTTTGGGCGAGGCCCGCGAGCGGCGGGTGCGGCGGAAAACAGGACTTTGACATGGAAAGGGAATGAAGCCATGAAAAAAGCGCTGGTTTTGTTGGCAGCGGTTTCATTGGGCGTACTGGGCTGTTCCAGCGAGAATCGCAGCGCGGCCAAGAAGCAGCGGGCCGAGATCGAGAGCAAGGTCCGACGCCTGCTGAGCCGGATGACCGTGGAGGAGAAGGTCGGGCAGATGACCCAGATCACGCTCCAGCCCTTCGCCAAGGAGGACAAGGACGGGTACGTGACGCTCGATCCGGAGAAACTGCGCGAGGGCATCGTCGGCAGGCACATCGGCTCGATCCTCAACTGCGCCGGGCAGGCCCGCACCGTGGCGAACTGGCACGAGATCATCGCGCAGATCCAGGACATCGCCACGAAGGAGACGCGCCTGGGAATCCCGATCCTCTACGGGATCGACTCGATCCACGGGGCCAACTACATCCGTGAGGCGACGATCTTCCCGCAGAACATCGCCATGGGCGCCACCGGCAACGTCGCGCTGATGGCGAAGGTCGGCGAGATCACCGCCATGGAGACCCGGGCCGCCGGCATTCCGTGGAATTTCAACCCGGTTCTGGGCCTGGCTCGGCACCCGATGTGGCCGCGCGTGTTCGAGACCTTCGGCGAGGACCCGACCATCGCCTCGGAGATGGGGGCCGCCTACATCCGCAACCAGCAGGGCAGCGACCTCTCCAGCCCGACCCGTGTCGCGACGTGCATGAAGCATTATCTCGGCTACAGCGTGCCGCGCTCGGGCAAGGACCGCACGCCGGCGTACATCCCCGAGCGGCAGTTGCGGCAGATTTTCCTCAAGCCGTTCGCCGCCGCCGTCGAAGCCGGCACCGTCACTTGCATGGTCAACTCCTCCGAGATCAACGGCATCCCCGTCCACGCCAGCGAGTTCTGCCTGCGCACGCTGCTGCGCGACGAGCTGGGCTTCGAGGGCTTCGTCGTGAGCGACTGGGCGGACATCGAGAACCTCTACACGCGCGAGATGGTGGCCAAGGACCGGCGCGAGGCGGTCAAGATGGCCGTGATGGCCGGCATCGACATGAGCATGGTCCCGTACGATTACAGCTTCACCGAGACGCTGCTGGAACTCGTCGCCGCCGGCGAGGTCCCGATGAAACGGATCGACGAGGCGGTCGCCGACATCCTCCGCGTCAAGTTCCAGCTCGGCCTCTTTGAGCGTCCGTATCCGCGAGCCAACCGCGCCGCCAGCGTCGGCCTGGAAAGCTCCGCCGAGGTGAATCTCCAGGCCGCCCGCGAGGCGATCACGCTGCTCAAGAACGAGGGCGGGACGCTGCCGCTGGCACGCGGCCGCAAAGTCCTTGTCACCGGGCCCAGCGCCGACAAGCTCTCGCTCCTGAACGGAGGCTGGACCTTCACCTGGCAGGGCGACAACGAGGCGCTTTACCCGCAGGACAAGCACACGATTCTCGAGGCGATCCGGGACAAGCTCGGCGCCGACAATGTCACGTACGTCGAGGGCGTCGCGTTCGACAAGGAGATCGATATCGCCTCGGCCGTTGCCGCCGCCGGTGACGTGGACGCCGTCGTCGCCTGCATCGGCGAGCCGACCTATTGCGAGAATCCGGGCAACATCAACGACCTGACGATGAGCGCGCCGCAGTTGAAGCTCGTTGCGGAGCTGGCCCAGACGGGCAAGCCCGTCGTGCTCGTGCTGGTCGAGGGCCGCCCGCGTTTGATCCGCACGATCGTCGACGAGGCGGAGGCCATTGTGATGGCGTACCTGCCGGGCGTCGAGGGCGGACAGGCGGTGGCCGACGTCCTGTTCGGCGACGTCAACCCCAGCGGGAGATTGCCGCTGACCTACCCGAAATTCCCCGGTGGCTTCACGACGTACGCCCATAAGACCAGCGAGGAGAAAGCGACGAACGGGCTCAACGTGCAGTGGCCCTTCGGCTATGGCTTGTCGTACACGACCTTCGCCTACAAGGGCCTGCGCCTCGACCGCAGCGAGATGACGCCCGACGATACGCTCACGGTCACGCTCGAAGTCACCAACACGGGCGACAGGGCCGGCAAGGACACGGTCCAGCTCTACCTGTCCGATCTCGTCGCCTCGGTGACGCCGCCGGTCAAGGTGCTCAAGCGCTTCCGGAAGATCGAGCTTCAGCCCGGCCAGACCGAAACCGTCCGCTTCGAGCTGACCTGGAACGACCTGGCCTTCATCGGTCGCGACAACAAACCCGTCGTAGAGCCCGGCGAATTCAAAGTCCACGCCGGAGAACTCTCCATAGCCTTCACCGTCCCACCGACCGGAAAATAACCCGCCCGGCCGGAAACCCGAAGCACGAAGCTCGAAACCCGAAACAACAGCAAAAGACCGAAGCTCAAATTCTCGATGCGCCGACACGGGCAATTCAATCCCATAGCGCCCAGTCGTTCAACGCTGGTGAACGCAGGCGGTTTACGCGTCGAAGTTTCTTCTCCGGCGTGATTTTCCGTGATTTAATATCTAATCCCATCTAAACATAAATCCGTAATCCACCGGCATAGCCGGTGGATTACGGATTTATGTTTAGATGCGGGTGAGGGGCACGCAGCGGCAACGGTGGCGGAGAAGTTGCCGATCAGTGGTGGCGCGGTTCAACTCACAAGGCCTTTGCAGGCAGCGACGAACTTGGTGGCGCGGGCGAGGACTTCGTTGGCCTGGTTTTCTGTCAGGTCCACAAGAGGTTGATAATCGCTGTGCTGGCGCAGGTCGAATGCCTCGGCGAAGGATTTGTGGAGGCCCGCTTCGACATGTCCCGGCTTGACCAGAAACTGGCCAAAGGCTGAGATGAGTCCCTTGTGTGAGCGCCGGCGGATGTCACGGTATAGCAGGGCGGCCGTAGCGGCATGAAACATGGCGTAGTAGGCCCGGGCCACCGCCGCCGCGTACCACCGACCCTGGAACAGCACGTCAGCCTCCGCAAGACAACTGTCGGCCCGGTCGAAATGTAGGCGAACCTCGTCTGTCACAGGCGGAGCCCTTCTTCTTTGATGTAGCGGTGGATGGCGAAGCGACCGCGTTGATAATCGGTCTCGCTGGAAAAAAAGAAGCTGACCAGGGTGTCGTGGTCGAGGCTGAGGTCGGCGCCGAGTTGGCTGACGCGTTCGTGCTCGTCGAAGCTGGTGGTTATCTCGTCGAGGATCACGGCGATGTCGATGTCGCTTTCGGGCGTGAGCTGGTCGCGGGCGGCCGAGCCGTAGAGGTAGACGCCGCGCAGGCGCTCGCCGTAGAGCTGCTCCAGACCCCGCCGGGCCTTCGCGGCGATCTCCAACGCTTGTTGTTTTGTCGTTACCACGGTCTGATCCGCAAGAAACCTAACCACGCGGGCAACCGAGCCGCCCGCCCACGGAATCATCGTAGCCTGCCGGGATTTCGCATGCAACGAAAAACACCGGTCTCGCGGTCGCGTGAGTATGGGAGCCTTGCGGCACGTGCATGCCGTTTTTCCTCGGCCTCTGGGGTGGCAGCGTCAAGGCCGCAGGCCTTGGCGATGGCGCAACGCCGGGGCAACCGGTACCGGCATACAAGGCAAGGGGGGCAACCATCGCCAAGCTGGCGCTTGACGCTGCCGCACGCGCGCCAGGATATTCCCACAGACACGGGGTTGTGTCAGGTATACCGAGCTTCTTCAGCGTGGCGGACCGGTTACTGTCAAGGCCGGCGGTGCGAGGGGAACGTCTCGAACGCAGGCGGGAGCCTTCACTGTCGTTCAGGATGACAAGTGTCGGCGGACCTGTCGGGGGGCTCGGCGGCCAGCGTGCTATATGCCGAGGGTGTCGAGCTGGCTGAGGAGCTGGTTGTAGGCGAAGGTCATGAGGTAGACGCAGGCGACGGTGACGGCGAAGACCAGGGCGGTGATGATCAGCTTGGTCGTGATCTTATAGCGCGGGTGGACCCAGACCAGCGGCAGCGCCAGCGGGCCGAGGCACAGCAGCGCCATGACGACAGCGGGGGTGGCGAAGTACCAGCCTTTGCGGCGGGGCGGTCGGCGGGTTCGGCCGGAGCCGTCGAGAAACTCCCCGCACCAGCGGCACTTGATCGCTTCATCCTGGATGGACTCGGCACAGAACGGGCATTTCTTCATACCCGCAGCATCGGCCAGCCCAGGCGGGCTTGGCCCCTCTGCGTTCGGCTCGACGCAACGGTCTTTCACTGCGGATGCCTCCATACCATCTTTATCGGTTGATCGGCCGAGCTGCTTTAACAGGCGGGGGATTGAATGTTTGCAGGAATCACTCAAGGATCCGGCGAAGCTCGGCGACGAGGTCAGGGAGATCGCCATCGACAATATCCCAGAGGATGTCAAGGTCGACCTGATCGTATCCGTGGATGAGGCGGTTGCGCAGGCCGACGATGCCCACCCACGGTATCGTTGGCCAGCGCCGACGACCCTCGCCGGAGACGTGGGCTGCCGCTTCGCCCGTGATCTCCACCAGGTGGATCAACGACAGGCAGAGCTGTCGGTCGGTTTCCAGGTCGCGGCGCTGCCTGCCTTCGGCCATTTGGAGAGCTTCGGAGGCATGATCCAGCATGTGGCGCAGACGCACGACGTCCTTATGCTGCGTCATATTGGACCTCCGCCTCGGCAATCACTTCGTCACGGAAATACTTGCTGAGAAAACCCGGAGTGTTTAGATCGACCTTGCGACCGAGGAGCTTGGACAGTTCCTCCTCCAAGGTGAAGAAACGCAGGCCGACGCGAGTGCCCGGCTCGAACTCGACGAGGACATCCACGTCGCTGCGAGGCGTGAAATCGTCTCTAAGCACTGAGCCGAACAGTGCCAGCCGCCGAATTTGGTTCTGTCGGCAGAACTCGGCGATTCTGTCCCGCGGAATGTCGATACGCGCCTTTCCCATTTTGGCCTCATCATTCTATTTTCCGTGCGCCCCCGGCAACCAGCCGCTCTGTCTCTGGCCGCAGGGCACAATGATTATATTGCATAGTGCCAGCCAGGCAACAAGATTTGCGGGGCGGCGGCTCGCCGACTCACCGTGGCTTTCTCGACGTGAGGTTTGGTATCCGGGCTCCCCAGCCGGAGTTGGTGCGAACCTTGTTCAATTACGCGGGCGGCACGGTCTCGCGGCAACGTGGATCTTGGTGTTGTCGTTGATTTTGGCTCTGCCAGTCTCAGATGTAAGCCTACCGTCCTTCAGCATCGTTTCTATGTAACCGCGGATTTGGGAAACGCTATACTCACAGAAATTCTCGCGGATGACATTTACTCAAGTTGACTGATTTTTGTATTGGTTTTCATGCGGCCACCAGGAGTCG
>CAYPZL010000275.1:0-5687 GCA_964415045.1 uncultured Pirellulales bacterium
TCGACAAATTCCCGCCCCCCAAAGGCAAAGAAATCACGCTTGTACAGGGACTAGTAGATGTGCCAGGCACAGGCTGGAAGGCTATCTTTACTCCGACCGCCTGATCTCTTTCGATCAATTCTCCACGACAACCGGGATATCTTCTTTGACGGTATCCTCAGCGTGGCTTTGCATCGACTCAGATTGCTCTAGCAACAGTTTCTTCCCAAACGGAGAATCGACGGGGATGAAACCGCCCTCGTTTTTGCAGACAGGACAAATGGCCTTACGGGGACTCAGAAACCTATAGAGGGTATAACAAAGCGCCACGAACCATATGGGCCCGGCCCAATGAAGGCTACCGACAAATCCATACATTGTAAGGAGCGTGAGGAGCTCGTTGGGGTTCCCCACAACAGCCAAGCCATTTACTACCATCAGGAGTATCGGGAGAATCCATAACGCATATTTCGGTCGATAGCCGCCCTTTGCATTTCTTCCTGGGCTTGACCTCCGATCCGCATTTGCTGCAAAGCATTCGCTTTTTCACTGCAATTCCTCCAGGCAATCCGTGCGTTCTGTTTGCTTTGTTGGGAGTCCGCTCAGCTCGTGTTTCCCTTCCGCAATGCTTCCATTCGTTTTGTCTATCGGTAGGAAGACGGGGCCGCATAAGAAAAAGAGTGAAGAGAATCGGCACCCCATGCATACTGAGCCCCCTAAAGAAGTGAGACATCGTAAAGGGTGATCGTTCGAATGGGGTGCCTGCGGCGGGCTGGAACTAGCACGACGGCTGGGAGCTGTTTACATTCGATAACGACAAGCTCAAGGGCGGTTGCGTTTTGCTCAACGACCCGACTGCCAGGTTCCGCCGCCGGCGCACGAGCTAATCAATGAAGGTAACGCTCGATTGTAGTTGGGATGTGGCGGCGTGCGGCGGTCGCTCGCTTTGCAAGTGCGGCCGGAAGAAAGGACCAAGAAGGACCGCAGAAAAGGGTTGCAAAATAGAAGTGGCACTGCTAATTTACAACCATGATACGTCGATTCGCCCAGACACTCGTTGAGACGTTGGCCGAACAGTTTCCGGCTGTCATGATTCTCGGACCACGCCAGTGCGGTAAGACAACGCTGGCACGGCACTTCCTGCAGGGCAACTACTTCGATCTCGAGAGGCCCTCGGATTACCAGGTTTTTGCCGGGGATATTGAACTGGCCCTCGGCCGCCTCAACGAACCGTTGATCCTGGACGAAGCCCAGACGGTTCCCCAGCTCTTCTCGGTCCTGCGATCCGTCATCGACCAGAAGAGAGCCCGTAGCGGCAGGTTCTACCTCCTCGGTTCCGTGAGTCCTGCCTTGGTACGCCAAGTATCCGAAAGCCTGGCGGGACGCATCGCAATCGTAGAGCTAACCCCCTTTCTTCATATGGAAGTGGCCGGTGAGGATTTGGATTTGAACGCATACTGGCTGCGAGGGGGATATCCCGACGCGTGCAGGGAGGCGAACGAAGAGAGACGCGTGCGATGGCATGAACAATACGTCCAAACACTGGTCGAGCGGGACTTGGCGAACTATGGTCTCAAGACGTCCCCCTTCGAAATGCGGCGTTTTCTCGGAATGCTGGCTCACATACACGGAGGCCTTCTCAACGCTTCCGATTTGGGCCGCTCCCTGGGGGTCACTTATCGCACGGTGAACAATTACCTCGACATCCTGGAAGCCCACTTTCTGATCCGGCGTCTGCGGCCCTGGTTCACGAATCTCGGCAAACGCCTGGTCAAAGCCCCAAAGATCTACCTGCGAGACAGCGGGCTGCTGCATTACCTGCTGGGCATTCGCAACGACCGAGACTTGCTCCAGTCCCCCCGTCAGGGGGCCAGTTGGGAGGGCTGCCTCGCCGAGCAAATCATCGCCCTGGAGAAGCTTCGTCACGTCGGGAGTCAATTCTGGTTCTATCGCACGCATGCCGGCGCCGAGATCGACCTTGTGGTCGAACGAGGCGGGCGGCGTATCGGTTATGAGTTCAAGTGTGCGTCGTCCGTGGGTCGATCCGACGCCTCCGGGCTGAAAGCCGGGTTGGCCGACGGGGTGATTACCGAGGGCAACGTCGTCTACTTCGGCGCACGCCGATTTGGCCTGTACGACCGCATCGAGGCCGTTCCGGCGGAAACCCTGCTGCGGGAAGGCTACGCCCCGCTGTACGCCGGCTGAGGCCCGGACGACGGTAAAACGAGGCCAAAGCACACCGTTAGCTCCCTGGCGGCCCCAAACGGCGGGGGAATCGCGATTGCCGAGCCCCCTCGAAGACCGCACGGGTGGTACGACCGGTTCGTAATCGGTGATATCCTTCTTGACAGCCGTCCGGCTTCTCCCTAAAGTAGCTTCTTCGTTTCCCTGCGAGACGTGGGGAGGTGCCGTACGGTCGGCAGAAAATGTATCGATGGTACTCGAATATAAAAGGAGAGAAACCAATGGCAACAAAAGTCGCAATCAACGGCTTCGGCCGAATCGGTAGAGCGGTCGCACGCATCATCATCCAACGACAAGGGGATCTGGAACTGGTCGCCATCAACGACCTGGCCGACGCCAAGGCGCTGGCCCACCTGTTCAAATACGACACCGTCATGGGCAAGTGGGACGGGACCGTCGAGGTCAACGGCGACGAGCTGGTCATCAACGGCAAGCCGATCAAGGTGCTGGCCGTGCGGAACCCGGCGGAGCTGCCCTGGGGCGATATGGGCGTGTCCATCGCCGTGGAGTCCACCGGCATCTTCCGCACCAAGGAATCGCCCAAGGGCGGCTATGGCGACCACCTCAAGGCGGGCGCCAAGAACGTCGTTTTGACCGTGCCGGCCAAGGACGACATCGACGCCACCGTCGTGCTCGGCGTCAACGACGAGATCATGACCGCCGAGACTCAGTGCATCTCCAACGCCTCCTGTACCACCAACTGCCTGGCCCCGCTGACCAAGGCGCTCAACGACGCCTTCGGGGTCGAGAAGGGCCTGATGGTGACCGTGCACGGGTACACCAACGATCAGAACGTCTGCGACCAGATCCACAGCGACATGCGTCGCGCCCGCGCCGCAGCGATGAACATCATCCCGACGACGACCGGCGCCGCCAAGGCGGTCGGTAAGGTCATCCCCGAGCTCAACGGCAAGCTCGACGGCTACGCCCTGCGCGTGCCCGTCATCACCGGCAGCGCCGTCGACCTGGTCGCCGACCTGAAGAAGGAAGTGACCAGGGACGAGGTCAACGCCGCGATCAAGGCCGCCGCCGACGGCGCCCTCAAGGGAATCCTGCAATACTGTGACGAGCCCATCGTCAGCAGCGACATCATCGGGAATCCTTCTTCGAGCATCTTCGACAGTCTCTGCACCATGGTCATGGGCAAGACGGTCAAGGTCGTGAGCTGGTACGACAACGAGTGGGGCTACTCGAACCGCACGGTCGATATCATGGAAAAGCTCGCCAAGATGTAGCAAACACTTCGGCGTCCGCGCCGCTTCGGCGGCACGGACGCCGTTTTTATGGATTGAATTATGGCTAAGAAAACAGTCGCAGATATTGACGTCAAAGGCAAGAAGGTCCTGATGCGGTGCGATTTCAACGTGCCGCTGGACGACGATTGCAACATCACCAGCGACGCGCGGATCGTCAAGGCATTACCGACGATCAAGAGCATCCTCGACCGCGGCGGCCGGTTGATCCTGATGAGCCACCTGGGCCGGCCGAAAGGGCAGAAAGACGAGAAACTCTCGTTGCGGCCGGTGGCCAAACGCCTGTCCGAGCTGCTGGGCAAAGAGGTCGCCTTCGCCGAAGATTGCATCGGTCCGGACCCCAAGGCCAAGGCGGCGGCCCTCAGGGACGGCGACTGCCTGCTGCTGGAGAATCTTCGTTTTCACAAGGCTGAGACGATCAAGGACAAGGCGGCTAAGGAGGACGCCCAGCTTCGCGAGGCCAAGGACAACTTCGCTCGCGAGCTGGCGGACCTGGCGGACATCTACGTCGACGACGCCTTCGGCACGGCCCACCGCGACAACGCCTCCATGTACACCGTTCCGGTCGTCATGGAAGGCAAGCCCCGCGTTATCGGGTTTCTCATCGAGAAAGAGCTTGAATTCCTCGGTGAGACGCTCAAAGATCCGCAGAGACCCTTCGTCGCCATTCTGGGCGGGGCCAAGGTCTCCGACAAGATCGGCGTGATCGAGAACCTCATCGGCAAGGTCGACCGCATCATCATCGGCGGCGCCATGGCCTATACATTTCTCAAGGCCCGGGGCAAGAGCGTCGGCGACAGCCTCTGCGAGGACGACTTCATGGAAAAGGCCCTGGAGCTGCTCGACCAGGCGGCCGAGGCCAACTGCAACGTCGTTCTGCCTGCCGACCACGCCGTGGTGCGTAAGCTGGAGGCCGGCAGCGAGCATCGGATCGCCGTCGGCGACATCGATCCGGGCTGGCAGGCGGTGGATATCGGCCCCATGGCGGCCAAGAAATACGCCGAGAAGATCGCCGGCGCCAAGACCATCGTCTGGAACGGGCCGATGGGCGTCTTCGAGATACCGCCTTTCGACGAGGGGACCAAGGCCGTGGCCAGGGCTGTAGCCGACGCCACCGACCAGGGCGCCAAGAGCATTATCGGCGGCGGCGACAGCGCCAGCGCCCTCCAGAAGCTCGGACTGGAAGATCGCGTCAGCCACATCTCGACCGGCGGCGGCGCCTCGCTGGAGTTCCTCGAGGGCAAGACGTTCGTCTGTCTGGAAGTGCTCGACGAGAAGTAACAGCGACACAAGGAACCGTATTCGTGGCAGGCGCAGCCGGAGGGGTACAACAATCTCCGCTGCGCCTGCGACGCCGACCGAGGCCGCCCGATCCAACCGGCGGCTGCGATGAGGGGTGGAAAACCGATGCGATTGCCCAAAGCGGGAACCATTGAAGTGGCGCCTTCGATTCTGAGCGCCGATTTTGCCCGATTGGCCGACGAGATCGCGGTGATCGAGTCGGCCGGCGTCAAGATGGTCCATCTGGACGTCATGGACGGGCATTTCGTCCCGAACATCACGATCGGCCCGCCCGTGATCGCCAAACTGCGGCAGCACAGCAGCCTCGCGTTCGACAGCCATCTGATGATCAGCGAGCCGGGCAAGTATATCGAGGCCTTCGCCAGGGCGGGCGTCGACAATATCACGTTTCATATCGAAGTGGCCGACGAGCCCGAGAAAATGATCGAGCGGATACGCGACCTCGGCTGCACCGCCGGTATCACGCTGAATCCCGATACCCCGGTCGAAGCGATAGAAAAGGCCGCGCCGCTGTGCGATATGGTCCTGGTGATGACGGTCCATCCCGGATTCGGGGGCCAGGAATTCCTGCAGGACGCGGCCCGGAAGGTGATCGCGGTGCGGGATATCGTCGGCCCGGACGTCCGCGTGGAGGTGGACGGCGGAATCGACCCGGAAACCACCGGCATCGTGGTTTCCTACGGGGCCGATACCCTGGTGGCCGGAAATGCGATTTTCGGGCAGCCCGACCGGATCGCCGCCATCGAGGCCATCCGTCGGGCCTGCAACTGACTTGGCCATGGCCAATTCGGCCTTTTTCTGGTATAGTACGCCGACCCGTGCTGGCCGATTTCGCGCCGTCGGACCGATATAGTTGTAATCCCATGAAAGGCTGCCTCCGGTCGCGTTCTCTGGTATGGTTGAGGACAA
>CAYPZL010000276.1:0-5657 GCA_964415045.1 uncultured Pirellulales bacterium
GATTTCCTTGAAGAATATAAGCCTAATCTCCATTTTGCAAAACTCTACTTCCTTAGTTTTGATCTTTGATTTTTGATCTTTGATTTTTTTTGCAGTAGCCGTGTGGCTTGTATCAATGGAAAGGAAGAATCGTGGCTGACAGACGTACCTCTCGACGTGATTTTCTCAAGGGTCTTTGCGCCGGCGCCGCCGTAATGGGCACCTCGTGCGCGTCTCTGCGTTTCGGGGCGCAGGGCAAGGACCGGCCCAACGTGATCCTCATCATTACCGACGACCAGGGCTACGGCGACCTCGGCGTCATGGGCAATCCCGTGATTCAGACGCCCAATATCGACGCCATGGCCCGCCGCAGCGGCTCGATGACGAACTTCCACGTGCACCCCGTCTGCGCCCCGACGCGGGCCTGCCTGATGACGGGCCGGTACAACTACCGCACGCGGGTCGTCGACACCTACGTCGGTCGGGCCATGATGGAACCCGAGGAAGTCACCCTCGCCGAGATTCTGCGCGACGCCGGCTACGAAACGGGCATCTTCGGCAAGTGGCACCTCGGCGACAACTACCCGATGCGTCCCAAAGACCAGGGCTTCACCGAATCGCTGGTGCACCGTGGCGGCGGCATCGGCCAGCCCGCCGACCCGCCCGGCGGCGAGGGGAAATACACCGACCCGATCCTCTTCCACAACGGCCAGCAGACCCAATGCAAAGGCTACTGCACCGACATCTACTTCGACCGGGCGCTCGGCTGGATCGAGAAGTGTACGAAACGCGGACGGAACTTCTTCGCCTACATCCCAACCAACGCGCCGCACGGACCCTTCCACGACGTGCCGCAGGCAGAATACGAATACTACAAGCAGCAGGACCTCAGCAACGAGCGCTTTCCGCAGGGCAAAGGACACCCGCTGCCGGCCAAGTGCGACCAGGATAAGCGGGCCCGCATCTTCGCCATGATCGACAACATCGACGACAACGTGGGCAAGCTGTTCGCCCGGCTGGACGAGCTCGATCTCACCAACGACACCATCGTCATGTTCATGGTGGACAACGGGCCCAACGGGCGTCGCTACGTGGCCGGCATGAAGGGAATGAAAAGCCACGTTCACGAGGGGGGCATTCGCTCACCCTTCTTCGTACATTGGCCCGGGGAGATCGAGCCGGGACATTCATCGGACCGGATCGCGGCCCATATCGACATACTGCCGACCGTCCTCGACGCCTGCGGCGTCCCACAACCGAAGGACCTGAAACTCGACGGGCGCAGCCTCCTGCCCCTGCTCACGGGCCGACCGACCGACTGGCCCGACCGCACCATTTTCATCCAGTCCCACCGGGGCGACCGGCCCGTCCTCTATCACCACTTCGCCGCCCGCAGCCAGCGCTGGAAGCTGCTGCACGCCAGCGGGTTCGGGAAAGAGTCCTTCGAGGGCGAGCCCAAACTCGAGCTCTATGACATGGCAAACGATCCCCTGGAGCAGCACGACCTGGCACAGGAGCGACCCGACATCGTGGCGAAAATGAAACGGCAGTACGAACAGTGGTTCGAGGACGTCGGCCACACGCGTCCGGACAATTACGCGCCCCCGCGCATCGTGATCGGCACGCGCCACGAGAACCCCGTCGTCCTCACGCGTCAGGACTGGCGTCACGTCAAGGGCCGGCCCTGGGGCGCCGAATCCAACGGCTACTGGGAGCTTCACGCCGCCTTCTCCGGCCAATACGACGTCCGCCTGCGCTTCCCCGAGGCTAAGCAGAACGGAACCGCCACGCTCGAAATCGCCGGCCGGGAATTCTCCGCCGAGATTCCCAAAGGGGCCACCGAGCACACCTTCAAAAAGCTAGCCCTGCGCCAAGGCGACCTCCGTCTCATGGCCACGCTCGCTTTCGGGAATGAAACGCGCGGGCCCTGGCAAGTCGACGTTATCTGGCGCTAAAGAACGCACGGGTTTCCTGCGCACAGCCGCTCGCCGGCAGCCGGGCCCGTGTCTGTAAGCAGAAACGCGTGGGTCAATCCCGGCGCGTCGGGACTACAGTGTCGTATGCCGATAGCGGTTCCCCCGGCGTTGCCCCATCGCCAGGGCCTGCGGCCTTGAGGCTGCCACCGGGGTCCGGCTGCCGCGGAACTTTCTCACACACACACGGGCCCATGCGTGGCACGGGAAAGTCTTGAACGTTATCGCGCGCGGCGGTAGTATCGCGGACCTCAAGACATTGTTTTTCAGACTATGAGGAGTTGACCATGACGACACACACATTCACAGGGATCATTCTTGTCGGCCTTCTTTTCGGCGCCTCGGCCGCAACGGCCGATTCGTTCATGGGTGAGTACACCGGGACGTTCTTCGCCGACAGCCGGGTGCAGATGCCCGCCACGGCAAACGTCGTGGCAGAGGACAGCAACAAGTGGCGCATCGTGATCGCCGCCGGCGGCGGCAAGGATTCGATCGAGCTGTACGGCAATCTGGCCGGCCAGCGCGTGCATATCAGCTATCCGAGCGGCGGGTACGAATGGCGCGGCGGCATCCAGGACGGCCACCTCTCCGTGCGCAGCGCCTACGGGCAGCATTTCGAGCTAAACAAGATCGTGCGTAAATCCCCGAACGAAGGGCTCAAGCCCCCGGCCCAAGCGGTCGTGCTGCTGCCCTACAAGAAGGGGACCAAGCCCAACCTCGGCGCCTGGACCAACCAGAACTGGAAGGCCCTCGACAGCGGTGCGATGCAGGTCAACAAGGGAACCAACGCTACGAAGGAGCGCTTCGGCGACATCAAGCACTTCCACATCGAGTTCAAGCTGCCGCTGGAACCCCGTAATCGCGGGCAGGGCCGGGGCAACAGCGGCGTCTATCTCTGCGGCACCTACGAGGTCCAGGTCCTCGATTCCTTCGGCCTGGTCCACACCTCGGGCGATTGCGGCGGACTGTACAATCTCAAGCGTGCCGACGTTAACGCGTGCCTGCCGCCGGAGACCTGGCAGACCTACGACATCGAATTCCGCGCCCCCCGGCTCAACGACGACGGAAGCATCAAGGAAAACGCCCGCATCACCGTCCGTCACAACGGGGTCACGATTCACGACGACGTCGAGATCCCCCACCCGACGGCCAACCCGAAGGCCGAGCAGAGAACCACCGGCCCCATCCTGCTCCAGGACCACGGCCACCCCGTCCAGTATCGCAACATCTGGCTGGTCAAAGACTGAGGATGTGAGGCGTATCGCTCACCGTAGTCCCGGCGCGCCGGGATTGCCCACGCGTTTGTGCGCGCGACGTTTCTGCGCGTGGGTTGAGAACCCACCCTGCCACTGCGCTGCGGAACAGGCAGCACCTGTAGGATGGGCTTTAGGGCGTGCGTCGTGACATCGTAGATCGCGAGAAACGCGGCGGCTTCTGCGTTGGAGGCAGCCTTACGGTGACAGTAGAGCAGGGCCATGACGTCTTCGACCTGGTTGCGCTCCATTCCCGTCGAGACGGAAGAAAATGCGTCGGGCCTGTGCCGTCATGCTTCGTCGTTTCGACTCGCCCGGTACCCATACGGTCAATGGACCCCAATGTTTCCCATTTTGGCCGAGATACCCCCGGAGATTTCATCCCGGAAAAATCTGCAATAGAGGCTTGCATCCGAGCGTCTTTTGTGGCAGTGGTGGCGCTGGGCGTCCGTGCGGGCACCTCCGGCGTGCTGGAAGTCTGACGCGTGCCGGCTCACTGCCGGCATGAAAGGGGCTCACAGGTCATTTCTTTCAGGAGAGACGAGCAATGAGCAAATCGAGAACTCACGCGAAAGCGGGCATCTGCGCGCTCGTGGTTCTGGCGATGCTGGCGGCCCCCGAGTCGGCGGCACCGGTCAAGGATGCCTTTGCCGGGCAATGGCAGGTCACCGTGGACTTCGAGGGCCGCAAAATGGTCTCGATCCTGTCGCTCTCAAGAAGCAAGCAGGGCAAGCTCACCGGCCGGTGGATCAGTCTCTGGGGAGCCAGCGAGCTGAACGACATCCAACAGGAGGAGAACAAGCTCAGCTTCACGATGGTCAGCCGGTTCCGCGAACCTCCGTCCACGCTTTCCTTCGCGGGACAGGTCGAGGGCCGGACGCTCTCAGGGACGCTGTCTCACGACCGGGGCCAATCCACGGTCGAGGGCCAACGCGTCAGACCGATGCCCAGGGCGGTCGGCCAATGGGACGCAAAGATCAAGGTCAATGACCGGGAGTATTCTGCGACCCTGGTGGTACAAGCCGACCCGAAGAACAAACTCACGGCAGACTGGCAGAGCCGGTGGGGCGAGCATGAGATCACCGATGTTGCCTTCAAGAACGGCAAGCTCACGTTCAGGCGAAAGAGCAGCGTCCAGGATCGGCAATGGGAATCGACCTTCGAGGGGACGATCAAAAGACACACGCTGTCCGGGACGTTCGCGAGCGAGCGCGGCGATATTTCCCTGGAGGCCGAGCGCGTCGGGGCGCCGCTGGTCGGTACGTGGGAGCTGAAAATCACCTCCGACTCGGGGAACCGTTCCCAGGTGCTCAAGGTCAATCCGGATCTGAGCGGCTGGTTTGGCCCGCTCGCCATCGACAGAATCGCGCTGGAAGACAGCCGGGTCAGCTTCACGAAGGGCCTGGAATTCGGCGACCAGAAATTCGACATCGGCTTCACCGGCACGCTGGACGGGAGAAAGCTCACCGGAGAGCTGACCAGCCCCCGGGGCAGTCGAACGGTGGAAGGCGTTAAGAGAGGGCGCAAACAGGTATCGAAGCCCTCGCGCAAGCCGGACGTCGTCTTCGTCCCCACGCCCCACGAGGTGGTCAAGAAAATGCTCGAGCTGGCACAAGTCAAGGAGACCGACCTGGTGTACGATCTCGGCTGCGGCGACGGCCGGATCGTGATCGCGGCCGCCAAAGAATACGGGTGCAGGGGAATCGGCTACGACATCAATCCCAAACGAGTGAAGGAGTCCCGGGAGAACGTGGAGAAAAGCGGCGTCGGCCATCTGGTGAAGATCGAGCAGGAAGACATCTTCACGCTGGACCTCAGCGAGGCCAACGTCATCACGCTCTACCTGCTGCCCAAGCTGAACGTGAAGCTGATCCCGCAACTGGAAAAGCTCAAGCCCGGCTCCCGGATCGTCTCGCACGACTTCGCCATGCGGGGAGTCAAACCCGACAAAGTGGTTACGGTGAAGCTCGACGACTCCTGGCAGGAGCACACCGTCTATCTCTGGACGACGCCGCTGAAGAAGGAGAATTGAAATCGAGGACAACGGGGAAAGGAAAATCGGATGGACCGCCGAACGTTCTTGAGAACCGTGCCGGCATGGGCGGTGCTGGCCGGCGCCGCACCGAGCCCGGCCCAGGAAAAACTGCAACCGATCACGCTCGTAGCTCCGCAAAAGGACGGCGGCAAGTCCGTGCTGGCGGCACTGCAGCAGCGCCGCACGAACCGCAGCGTCAGCGACAAACCGCTGCCGCCCCAGGTGCTCTCGAACCTTCTCTGGGCGGCCTTCGGGGTCAACCGCGAGAGGGCCTCGTTCGGCAAGTCGGGCAGGACCGCACCGTCGGCCAGTAACTCGCAGGAGATCGATCTGTACGTAGCCCTGCCTGATGGAGTGTATCTCTATACTACTAACCTCAAACATCGTTAAGTTTTTGACGAAGTTGTCAAGCGGCAG
>CAYPZL010000277.1:0-5653 GCA_964415045.1 uncultured Pirellulales bacterium
ACGATTTCCTTGAAGAATATAAGCCTAATCTCCATTTTGCAAAACTCTACTTCTTTATTCAAAGCAGAAGCGGCCCTTGTCCATGAGCGTCTCGCCGTCGACGTGGATGGTCGGAGCGATGATGACGCCGTCGACGTGGGCCTTGCTGTCCCAGTCGGCGCCGGTTCGTCCGGGCAGGGGGCTGCCGAAAGCGATGTGCACGCCCGGGAACTTCTCGTCCTGGAGCAGGTTGTAGATCAGCTCGGTCAGGCCCGTGTTGGTCCCGATGGCGAACTCGCCGACGCGGTCGCTGTTCTCGTCGGTCTCGAAGAGGTATCGGGCGAAGTCGGCGCGGAGCTGCTCGTTGTCGCAACGCAGGCTCTCGGCGACGGCCCGGCCGTTCTCGATCTCCACCGTCACCGGCGTCTCGGCCAGCGAGGCGTAGCGCTTGGTGAAGAAATCCCCGAGGCAGCCGTCGATCACCGCGGTCCCGTCCACGTCGAGCGGGGCGGTGAACACCTCGCCGTCCGGAAGATTCTTCCAGTGCCCGCCCTGGATGTCACCGTCGCTGATGAGCCATTTGATCTGCCGGCTGAAACGCGCCGTGAAGTCGCAGCCTCTCTCCGTCACGACCCTGATTTCGCGCGCGTCCTTGACCTTCTCGTAGACCCACCTGCTGATGCGCTGAATCTCCGCATAGTCGCCGCACATTCCGTCCGTCATGATTTGCGGCGTGATCCCGATCATGTGGGCGTGACGCAGCTCCGGGTTGGCCTCCACGGCCTTGAGCATGTGAAAGCGGAAGGTTTGCAGCTCGCCCGGGGCGCCCTGGGCGGCGTAGATGCTCACGGTGGCCGCCGCCAGCGCCTCGGCCATCGCTGGCGGAAAATCGATCGGCCGCGGCCCGAAGTCCTCCATCACGAAGAACTCCCCGGGCCCGGCGACCGCTTCGGCCGCCGCCCGCAGCGCCGAACCGATTGCCAGCGTCTCTCTGTCCGTGATCACGACTACGCGGTCGCCCGCCTTGACCCGCAGGCAATTCTCAATCGCCTGCCTGACCCCTTCTGCCATCGTTCCCACGTCATTGCTCTCCTGACTGAAATCCAATGATTCCCAATCGCCCATCAGCCTACCGCGCGGCCACGACCCCTTCAAGCAGACTCCCTGCCAACGCCGCGCGCCGTCACTGGCCCCGGGTTGCGGCGGAGAGGTTCATTTCTTCCGGGGTTTTGGGGGTGAGGCCGAAGTAGAATTGCTGGCCGGGGTAGTACTTCTCGCGCAGCTCGAAGTTCTCGAAGGCGGCGCCGCCGGGGATGGGGACGTAATCGCGTCTTCGCCCGCTGGCTCCGGCCCAGTAGTACTTTCGGCCGTTGGTCCGGACGTGCAGGGAAGGATCGTATTTGTCTTTCGGTTTGCGCCAGTACCGGGGGAATGCAAGCGGCAACGATCAGGAAAACGAAACAGTATTTTTGCCAGAACACGGGAGGTTCCTTTCGCCATTTCTTCGAGGCCGTCCCCAACACATTGTGCGGCTCTCGATCATTGTAGTGCAAACGGCGTGCTTGTGCCATTGGTTTCGTTCAGACCGGCGCGCCGCCGGTCGATCGATCGTGGTTTGTCCTTGTCTCTTGCGGCTGTTCCGGGGAGAATGCGACCGGTAAGCACAAGGTTGTTGGGTGGCAGCGGCGGCAGGCAGCGTCGAAGCCACGGGCTTGGCGGTGGTTCGTCCGATACTTCGTGACAGCCATCGCCAACTCGCACTTGAGGCTGCCGCCCGATCCCTGCGGATGCAGAGTGGGAGGTCGTTTTCGGCTTCCGCGACGACGTAGCAAAGACAGTGAGGTGACTATGGGGCAGGGACATTGCATGAGCTTGGTTCTGGGGGTGTGCGTGCTGGTGGGGATGGGGGCCTGTCGAGCGCCCGGCAGTAATGCCGGGGGAGACAAACTGGCCGCGGGGTTCACGGCGCCGCCCGATTCCGCCCGGCCCTGGACGTACTGGTTCGTCATGGATGGAAACCTCAGTCGCGCCGGCATCACGGCGGACTTCGAAGCCATGCAGCGTGTCGGGCTCAGGGGCCTTCTGTTCATGGAGGTGGACGTCGGCATTCCGAAGGGGCCGACGAAGTTCATGAGTCCGGCGTGGCGTGAGTTGTTCAAGCATGCTAATGAAGAGGCCGCACGCCTGGGGCTGGTGATGACCATGCCCGCCAGTCCGGGCTGGACCGGCAGCGGGGGGCCCTGGGTCAAGCCGGAGCAGTCGATGCAGAAGCTCGTGTCGAGCGAGCTGAATCTTACGGGCCCGCAGCGATTTGCAGGGACCCTGCCGACGCCGGAGACGGTGGCGGGATTCTATCGTGACGTGGCGGTCCTGGCGTTTCCGACGCCGTCGGAGCCCTATGAGATCGAGGACGTGCGAGAGAAGGCGGTGCACCATCGGGGCTGGTATTCCTCGCAACGGGGAGTGAAGGCGTTGATTCCGCAACCCGAGGAATTTGCCGTGCTGGCGTCGGAGCAAGTGATTCCGGCGAGCCGGATGGTCGATCTGACCGCAAGACTGAATGGGAACGGCCGGCTTGTCTGGGACGTGCCTGCGGGCCGATGGACGGTCCTTCGCTTCGGCCATACCAGCACGGGGGCGACCACGCGGCCGGCGCCGGCGCCGGGCCTGGGGCTGGAGTGCGACAAGTTTGACAAGGCGGCGCTCAAGGCGCACTTCGACGATTTCCTCGGCCAGTTGATGAGCGACATCGGTCCGCTGACCGGCAAGTCGCTGATCTCGCTGCATATCGACAGTTGGGAGATGGGCCCGCAGAACTGGACGGCCCGCTTCCCGCAGGAGTTTCGACGGCGGCGCGGCTATGATCTGTTGCGGTACCTGCCGGCCATGACCGGCCGCGTGGTGGACAGCCTTGAGGTGTCCGAGCGGTTTCTCTGGGACCTGCGGCAGACGATCCAGGAGCTGATCGTCGAGAACCACGCCCGCTACCTCGCCGAACTGGCCCACGAGCACGGTCTGGGCCTGTCGATTGAGCCATACGATCAAACGCCTTGTGACGATATGACCTACGGAGCCTGCGCCGACGTGCCGATGTGCGAGTTCTGGCGGGACACGTTCAGCACGTGGTTCAGTTGTACGGAGGCCAGCTCCATCGCCCACACGTACGGCAGGTCTGTGGTCCAGGCCGAGGCCTTCACCTCCGGCAGCGGCGAGCGCTGGCTCGCGTACCCGGGATCGCTCAAGGCGCTGGGCGACTGGGCCTTCTGCGCGGGCGTGAATCGCTTCGTGTTCCACCGCTACGCGCATCAGCCGTGGCTCGATCGCTACCCCGGCATGACGATGGGCCCGTACGGAATCCACTACGAGCGTACGCAGACGTGGTGGACGTTGTCGAACGCGTGGATCGACTACCTGGCTCGCTGCCAGTTCCTGTTGCAGCAGGGGCGGTTCGTGGCCGACGTGTGTTTTCTCAAGCCGGAGGCCGCGCCGCAGGTCTTTCGCCCGCCGCTCTCGGCCACGCGGGGCAATCCGCCGGAGCGGCTCGGCTACAACTTCGACGGGTGCACGCCCGAAGTGCTGCTGACGCGCATGTCGGTGGAGAAGGGCCGGCTGGTCCTGCCCGACGGCATGAGCTACCGCGTGATGGTCCTGCCGGAGCTGCGCACCATGACGCCGGCGCTGCTGAGCAAGGTCAAGGAGCTGGTGGCGGCCGGTGCGACGGTCATCGGGCCGCCGCCGTTGCGTTCCCCGAGTCTCAGCGGCTTCCCGCATTGCGACGACGAGGTCAGGCGGCTCGCCGCCGAGCTTTGGGGCGATTGCGACGGAAAGGTCGTTACCGAGCACGCCTGTGGCCGCGGCCGCGTTCTCTGGCGGCGCGCGGAGGCGGAGGCTCCCGCTGATGTCCCCGGCGATTCTTTGAAGCAAGCCAAATGGATCTGGCACAACGAAGGCAATCCGGCTCGGAGCGCACCGACCGGCACACGCTTCTTTCGCCGGGTCGTGACGTTGCCCGCCGAGGCGAAAGTCACATCCGCCCGCGTGCTCTTGACGGCCGACAACGCCTTCACCGTGTGGGTGAACGGTGCGCGTGTCGGGACGGGGGACAACTTCCACGAAGTCTACGAACTTGACGCCGCCGGGAAGCTCCGTCCGGGCACGAACGTCATCGCCGTCGCGGCCGAAAACGGTGGTGACGCGCCGAACCCTGCCGGTCTGATCGGGACCCTGGTCGTCAAGCTCGACGACGGCCGGGTGCTGAGGATCCCGACCGACGATCGGTGGCAAACGGCGCCGAAGACCGGGGATGCGTGGGTGACAGCCACGGCCGCGGGCGAAGGCTGGACCGCCGCGCTGGAGCTGGGGCCGCTCGGCATGTCCCCCTGGGGGGCCGTCGGCGTCTCCGCGCCGCAGCCGGAGTTCTATTGCGATTTCGGTATCGTGTCCGACGTCTTGACGTCGATGGGCGTGCCGCCGGACTTCGAGTCGGACGGGCCGCTCCGCTACATCCACCGGCAGGTGGATGGTACCGACGTCTATTTCGTCGCCAACCGGGAGGACCGCATGGTAAACGCGGACTGTGTCTTCCGCGTGTGCGGCAAAGCGCCGGAACTGTGGGATCCGTTGACCTGCCATAGGCGGCGCCTGCCGGAATTCACCGCGAAAGACGGGCGCACGACCGTGCCGATGCGCTTCGAGCCCGCACAGTCCTTCTTTGTTGTCTTCGGCAGAACCGCGTCGGAAGCGAAGGAATCCGGGCGCAACTTCCCGGCAATCGAACGAGTGGCGGAATTGGGCGGTTCGTGGGACGTTTCGTTCGATCCCCGGTGGGGCGGTCCGGAGAAGGTCACTTTCCGGGCGCTCGACGATTGGAGCAAGCGGCCCGAAGACGGCATCAAGTTCTATTCCGGCATGGCGACTTACCGAAAGACCTTCGACAGGCCCGAGACGCCGGGCGGCGGGCGCCTCTATCTGGATCTGGGCGTGGTGAAGAACCTGGCGCAGGTCCGGCTGAATGGACGAGACCTGGGCGTGGTCTGGTGCGCACCGTGGCAGGTGGAGATCACCGGCGCGGTCAGAGCCAGGGGCAACCGACTGGAGATCACCGTGGCGAACCTCTGGCCCAACCGCTTGATTGGCGATCGGTCTCTGCCGGAGGAAGAGCGGTTCACCTGGACTACGTGGAATCCGTTCGCGAAGAACACGCCGCTGCTCGAATCCGGCTTGCTCGGACCGGTGACGGTGAAAGCGGCAGTGGAGTAAGGCGCTCCGCGCAGCGGCGCTACGGCTGTTGCCGGTTTCTCTCGAGGAAGGCGGTGATTTGCTCGAGACGTTGCCGGTGCAGTTTCTCCTTTTCCGTGGTCTCGGCGCTTTGCTCGATGTTCTTGACGGCGGGCACGATCGCGTCCTTGAGTTGCTTCTGGTCGGTGTCTCCGCACTTCAGGATTTTGGGAATGAGGGGGCGGGCCTTGCGGCCGAAGGTGCTCAGGGCGCCGACGGCGCAGAGGCGGACGAGCCGTCCGGCCCCCCAGCCGCGAACGTGCTTTTCCGTGCTCGCCAGACCCGGCGCACGATGACCAGAAGGATGGAACGTTGCGCCTTCATTTTCCTGCACCTCCCATTTCCTCAAGTTGACTGACTTTTTCGATTGGTCTGGGGCGTGGGGAACAGGATTGAC
>CAYPZL010000278.1:0-5555 GCA_964415045.1 uncultured Pirellulales bacterium
CAGAGCCTTTTCAATTCTCACCGGCATAGCCGGTGGATTACAGATTTATGTTAAGAGAATCTCCCTGCTCGGCTCTGATGCTCGGATCGACTGGAAACGCCGCGACGACGGCCTGTGGGTCAGGTTCCCGAAAGACAAGCCGTGCGAGTATGCCCATGGTCTGAAGATTGAGATCGACGGTGATTTGATTATGGAATAGGACACGAGCATGAACAGAAGGAGTTTTTTGAAAGCGGTTGGATGGACAACGATTGCCGGCGCAATGCAGCACGCAACAGCGTCAAACCGACAGCGACCCAACATTGTCTTTTTGCTGACGGATGACCAGTCATACAACTCGCTCGGCTGCATGGGCAACCGGCAGGTGAAGACGCCGCATTTCGACGAATTGGCGGCCGATGGGGTCGTTTTCAGCGCACACTATGACACAACGTCGATTTGCATGGCGAGCCGGGCAACGATTATGACCGGAAAATATGAATATCGCCACGGATGTAACTTCACGCGCGGGTCGTTGACGCGAGGGCAGTGGCGCCGGTCGTACCCGGTGCTGCTGCGCGAGGCGGGATATTATACGTGCTTTGCCGGCAAATTCGGCTTCGCGGTAACGGACGACCCGGACAAGTCAGGCTGGAATTCCAACGACAAGATGCCCATGGACTCGTTCGATGTCTGGCACGGCTGGCCCGGACAGGGCTCCTACCGTACCGCCGACAATGAGTTCGTGGCCCGCTATGCCGAGAAATATCCACACGTTACCCGGGCGCTGGGCGCCGCTGCGCAGGACTTCATTCGAGAGGCGTCCAAACGCCGCCAGCCCTTCTGCCTGTCGGTCAGCTTCAAGGCGCCTCATAGCCCCCTGCAACCCGATCCGGAGTTCGACGACGTGTATGCCGACACGACCTGGCAGGAGCCGCCCAATTACGATGAGCCGGGCGCCGCGCACCTCCCGAAGCAGGCCAAGAGCGGACGCCAGTATCTGAAAATCCGAACGTTTCGTCCCCCGACGTATCAGCAGAACATGCGAAAGTACCAGCAGCAGATTTACGGCGTCGATTATGCGATAGGCATGATCCGCGCAGAACTGAAGCGGCAGGGTCTTGTGGACAATACGATCATCATCGCCACCTCGGACAACGGGTACAACTGCGGCAGCCACGGGTTCGGGGGCAAGGTCCTGCCCTATGAAGAAGGCAGCCGAGCACCGTTGATCGTATACGATCCCAGGCACAAGAGTACGGGAAAAGGCTATCGCTGCCGCAGCGTCACCGGCAATATTGACATCATGCCGACCCTGCTTGATTTTGCCGGATTGCCGATTCCCGGCGACGTCGATGGCAAGAGCCTGCGGCCTCTCCTGAGCAATCCTGACGGCCGGGTCCGGGATGCGATGGCGATCCTGAATGTGTGGGGCAGCATTCCCACCCATGAGCTGTCGGTTGTGACGCAGGACTATAAGTACATCTACTGGTTCTTTGCCGGCGAAGGAATGAAAGCAGCCGAGGAATTGTATGACCTGCGGAATGACCGCTACGAGATGAACAATCTCGCCGATCGACCGGAGAGACAAACAATCCTCCATGAAATGCGTTCGCTGTACGACCTTCAGATTGAACGTTGGAAAAAGAACTGCGTACAGCGGAGTGAATATCCCGAGTGGGGAACGCTGTTGGATCGCTCCGTGCCGTGGGAAACCAAGGAAAAAGTCATTCCGTCCCGTTTTATGCGAAGCAATCCCGAATTCAGATCTGGTGAGAAGACAGGGAGATCGGGAAGGACCAACGCAAAAAGATAGAGCATGAGGCCGGCGTGTGACCCCATATGGATCAGGTCCCGCGCATCCGCCTGACGGGTGGAAGACATGTGATTCTCAGCCAAGGAGTCTTATTATGTCGCAGCGAAAAGCATTCACACTCATCGAGTTGCTCGTCGTTATCGCCATCATCGCCCTGCTGGCGGCGATCCTGATGCCGGCTCTGAGCCGGGCTCGCAAACAGGCGCGGGCGACCGCTTGCAAGGTGAACCTGCACCAGTGGGCCCAGATCTGGGCGATGTATTGCCACGACAACGACGGGTATTTCTGCCGGGAATCCAATTACGTCGGCTGGCCGCGGGGCAACTGGATCGAGGCGCTGCGCCCCCTGTACCAGACCAAGTCGGGCATTCTCATCTGCCCGATGGCGAAGAAACGCCGCGACACCGGCACGAATATCGTAAATTACGGCGGCCCCTTCAAGACCTACGTCATGGGGACCGGCGGCATGGAAAACCGCCAGGAAGAGGCCAGCTACGGAGCCAACTGCTGGATTTACGCGGCGCGGCCGGGGCAGAAGAGTATCCAGAACCGCCCGGTCGAATGGAACTGGAAGACCGCCGACGTCAAGGGCGCCAACAATATCCCGGTCTTCGCCGATACCATGTGGCGAGGCGGCGGACCCTTCTATCAGGGCGGCTCGGCCCAGTCCAACCGAATCCGTCCCCCTCAGTACGACGGCGAGTGGGTCAACGCCAGCGGGGAGATGATGCACTTCTGCATCAACCGGCATCACGAAACCACCAACCATCTCTTCATGGACTGGTCCGTTCGCAAGGTCGGGCTCAAGGAATTGTGGACGCTCAAGTGGCACCGGGAATTCAACATCCACGGCCCGTGGACCTGGGCCGGCGGCATCCAGTCCGCAGACTGGCCCGAATGGATGAGGCAGTTCAAGGAGTTCTGACCGCAGGGACAATACGTTTGCCCTGATGAGGGGGTTGCGATAGAACAGGTACAAGAGTGCTAAACAGACCAGGCAAAGGTGGAGAGTCCCCACGGTAGGCGCGGCTTGGCGCCGGGGCGATGCCGACAAATGCAGGAGAATGCGATGAGGACAAGCTCAATTCTTGGATTGATAGTGCTCGTGACAACGATCAGCCAGGCCGTGACAGCGGCAGAGGGAACGGCATCGAGGGCGCCCGCCAAAAACTCTTTCACGTTCGAGCCTACGGTCGAATCACTGCGGAATTACCGCTGCCCCGAATGGTTTCGCGACGCGAAGTTCGGCATCTACCTGCACTGGGGGCCGTACTCGGTCGCGGAAATGGGCGAATGGTACGCCCGCAAATTGTATCTCGAGGGTGGGAAGGAATATGAATACCACCTGAAGCACTATGGCCACCCGTCCGAGTTCGGCTACAAAGATTTCATCCCGATGTGGAAGGCGGAGAACTTCGACCCGGACAAACTGGTCGGTCTGTTCAAGCGGGCCGGGGCCAGATACTTCTGCCCGTGCGCGGTCCACCACGACAACTTCGATCTGTGGAACTCCCGGTATCACGAATGGAATGCCGTACGAAGGGGGCCGAAGAAAGACCTCATCGGGATGTGGCGCGATGCGGCGCTTAAGCACGGCCTGCGTTTCGGTGTCACGACCCACCTGTCGCGCAGCTATAGCTGGCTGAACGTGGCCAACGGCGCAGATACCAGGGGCCCATACAAGGGCATCCCCTACGACGGCGCCGATCCGAGAGGCAAAGGCCTGTACCCCCCCAAACACGACGACACCCATCAGCGCGCCCCCCTGAACGCCCCCAAACAGTGGCGCGATCTCTGGGCCCGACGGATCAAGGACCTGATCGACAATTACCACCCCGACCACCTGTACTTCGATTGTGCGGTCCCCTTTCGGGGTGACGATTTCGGCCGAACGGGCCTCGACGTCATTGCCCATTACTACAACCACAACATGCAGACGCATGGCGGCAAACTGGAAGGCGTCATGTGCATTAAGGAGCGACCTTTTCAGGGACTTTATGCCGACGGCATCACGACGTTGGATTTCGAGCGCGGCAAGGCCGGCCACATCCTGAGCGAACCGTGGCAGACGGACGACTCCATCGGCTCCTGGGGATACAACAAGGAAGCCCCGTATACGACGGCCGACGCGGTCATCGACAAGTTTATCGACATCGTCAGCAAGAACGGGAACCTGCTGCTGAACATTCCCATTCGCGCCGACGGCACGCTCGACGAGACCGCGACCGCCATTCTTGAAGATATCGGCGCGTGGCTGCGCATCAACGGCGAAGCGATTTACGGGACCCGTCCCTGGTATACGTTTGGCGAGGGTCCGACGCACATCCCACACAAGACCATCGAGTCGCCCTGCACCTGGAAGGACATCCGCTATACGGTCAAGGGCGACTACCTCTACATCTTCGTCCTCGGCTGGCCGGGAGACAAGCGCGATGTCGTGTTCGGCATGCTCGCGCCCACGAACTACCGAATCGGCAAGGTCGAGTCCGTGAAGCTGCTTGGCCATCAGGGCCCTATCCAGTGGGAACAGGCCCCCGACGGCCTCACCGTTCGCTTCCCCCGGGAGAAACCCTGCAATTTCGCCTATGCGCTGAAAGTCGTGCTGCCCAGGAAGTAAAGAAGCACGCGGCGGTATATGAACATGGACCCACTCAAGGAGCTCAAACAGGAACAACAGGCCGCACAAGAAGAAGCGGCCTGATCGCCCGATAACCTGCCTCCCCTATGGGGAGCTGTGAAGGGCGGAGTGAAAGTGTAGCGCCTGGCGGGGCGGGATAAAACTGTGACACTTCCACGGATTTTCTGCGAAAAAACCCATGTTTATCGGCCCTGCCGGCCGAACTACTTTGTGTTGCCGTTCGCGAAAGTCGCGATCAAACGAGCAACGCGAGTGGGTATCATGGCCCCGCCGACGTACCAGAACCTGATTGATGAGAACCAGCGGCTGCGGGAAGAAAACCGGCAACTCCGCATGCGGGTGGATACCTTGGAGACCCAAGTGCGTAAGCTCACCGCGTTGTTGGAACAGGCCCAGCGGACAGGCAAGCGTCAGGCCGCTCCGTTTTCCAAGGGAACACCCAAGCAGACCCCGAAGACCCCGGGCCGCAAGCCGGGCGCCAACTATGGCCCCAAGGTCCATCGCCGGCTTCCCGAACAAGAACCCGACGAGATCATCGATGTGCGGTTGCGCGACCAATGCCCTGACTGCGGAGGACTCGCCGAAGAAGATCACGTGGATCAGCAATTCCAGGTGGAAATCCCCCGCCAGCCCCTGGTGCGTCGGTTCGACATCCATGTGGGTCGCTGTCGCCGCTGCGGCCGACGCCTGCAGGGGCGGCATCCTCTGCAAACCTCCAACGCCACCGGGGCCGCCGCGTCGCAGTTGGGCCCGTGCCGGCGGGCCAGGATTACGGCTTTGCGCCAAAGTTCTTCGGGTAGCCGAGTATGGGGGCGGTGTCGGCTACGCCAGCGATCCAACTGGCGACGTGCGGTACACAGGGCAAGAGGAAGATCCGTGCGTGGGCTGGTGCTCATCGGTCATTCTCCCGCAAACCCGTTTCACCGGCGGAGCCCGGCGACCCGTTCCATGAGCCGCCGATCAAGCGAAGGCCGGCTACAGCGGAAGATACGGACCAAAGCCAATCATTTCACGCAACCCCACCGAAAGGACACCGCCCTTCACATTTTGGGTTCCAAGCGTGAAATCCTAGTCCCTGTACAAGCGTGATTTCTTTGCCTTTGGGGGGCGGGAATTTGTCGA
>CAYPZL010000279.1:0-5552 GCA_964415045.1 uncultured Pirellulales bacterium
TCACCTGGGAGATCAACCTGGCCGCGGCCGGCGTACCCGCGACCAACGTCTCGACCCTGACCATCGGCATCGAAGGAGGACAATCGGGTGTCCTGTACGTCGATGAAATCCTTCTGACCAAACCGTGACAGTAGTACGGTTGCGTACATAGGCATCTCGGGGCTGCGGCCGGTGCGTCGCAGCCCCTTTTCCGCTCTTTCCGATTGCGTGTTTGTGCCGTGCCGAGAACAAAGAACCTGGAACGCGCGGTGTTTTTCTGTCGTTCGCCCTCGCACGGGGCCGTCTGTCCGCCTGGCTGCTGCTCGATCCTTCCGAACGGAACCTTGTACGGTGGGTGGTGGAACGTCTGTGTAAAGCGTCAAAAAGGACATTGACCGGAGGGCAGATCATGTTCAGAAATCTGGTGTATGTTACGCTCGCTCTTGTGTGGGCGTTGGTCTCCACGGTGTGCGCCGCCGACGACCTTGTCGGCTGGTGGAAGCTGGACGAAGGCTCAGGCTCGATCATCTCCGATTCCAGCGGTGGCGGGCTCGACGGTTCCTTCACCGGGGACACGCCGGAATGGATAACGGGTCGATACGGCAACGCCATCCTCTTCAACGGCAGTACAGGCTACATTGATCTTGGATCCGATCCGGCGATGGATGTCACAGGCGAGATCACTGTAGCCTGCTGGGTGCGAGATGATGGTTTCACCACGGGCTGGCAAGCCATTTTCACGAAGGGGTTGGGCTGGCGTTTACAGAGAAACAACCAGGAACGCACGCTGGAGTGGACCTGCCCCGGCCTGACGCTGCCGACGCCCTATCTCTTCGGCAACGGCACCATCGACGACGGGGAGTGGCATCACGTGGCCGGGATTTACGATGGGCTGCGCCAGGCTCTATTCATCGACGGCGAGCTCGACGTCGAGATGGAGGCGTCCGGCGAAATGGGCTCCACCTCCTACCGCGTCATGATCGGTTCGATCGACACGTTGACCGACCGCGTCTGGAACGGTCCGATTGACGACGTGCGTCTTTACCGCTACGGCATGAGCCGCGATGAGATCCAGGCGGTCATGCGGAACGAAACGTATCCTTTCGCCGGACATCCCCAGCCCTTGGACGGTTCGATGATCAGAATGATCTCGACCACGCTGACCTGGCGACCGGCAGAGACCGCCACGTCACACAAGGTTTATTTCGGCGAGAGTTTCGACGACGTCAACGACGGCCTTGTGGAGCCCGTCGCAACGGCGGGTGTCTCGCTGCAAGTCGGGACTGCCCCACCCTATGCAACGGGCCTGACGCCCGGCCGGACGTATTACTGGCGCGTCGATGAGATCAACGATGCCCACCCCGACAGTCCCTGGAAAGGCGAGGTCTGGAGCTTCCGGGTCCAGCCCGCCGTCGCCTGGGATCCCTCTCCCGCCGATGGGGACGAGTACGTCCTCACCGATCAGACTCTGACCTGGGAAGACGGGCTGGGCGCCCTGTTCCACACCCTGTATTTCGGCGAGAGCTTTGACGAGGTCAACGACGCGGTGACAGGCGGCTGGATGATCGCCGATGCAATCCATGATCCAGGGGTGCTGCAGACCGACAAGACCTATTACTGGCGCGTCGATGAGTTCAGCCCCGCCGGTACGGTGAGAGGAGACGTCTGGAGTTTCACAACGTTGCCCGACATCGCCGTGACGGACGATCCGAACCTGATGCTCTGGTGGACGCTGGGCGAGGGCATCGGCAGCACGGCCGTGGACTGGTCCGGGCACGGTCACCATGGCGCGCTGCGCGGTGATGCACAGTGGATCGATGGGGCTTTGACATTCGACGGGCGCGACGACTATGTCAGCGCCGCGTTGGATGTGCCGGAAACCGAGTACGCCGTCGCGTTCTGGTTCAAAACGACCGATCCCGAGTGCGGGCTGTTTGCCGTGGTAGACGGCGACCTCGGAGCCGGAGGCTACGACCGGATGCTCTACCTGACCAACGGCGATCTCGGGGCCCGGATCTGGGACACCGAGATTATCACCACAACCGGGCTCAACCTGGCGGATGCATGCTGGCACCACGCGGTGCACACGCACGGCGCGAGCGTCGGCGGGCAGAAACTGTACGTGGACGGCGTGCTGGAAGCCAGCGGCGTCAAGGACACCTCCGATTTCGACTGGCAAAAACGGATCAACGTCGGCTTCTCCAACGATGCGGCCCGGGACTATTTCGACGGTGTTATCGAAGAGGTGCGCATCTTCAACAAAACCCTGAGCGAAGACGAGATTCAGCAGGTGATGCGGGGCGACCCCCTGCTGGCCTGGGGTCCGCAGCCGTCGCGCGGTGCGACGGTGGATATTCGCGACGCCACGGTTCTTCGCTGGAGCGCCGGCGATACGGCGGCCTCGCATGACGTGTACTTCGGCACGAACCAGGCGGCCGTGGCCGCAGCCGACAAGGCCGCCCCCGAGTTTCAGGGCAATCAGCCCGGAACCACGTTCCCGCTGGACGGACGGGTCGAGTTCGGCGGCGGCGACTACTTCTGGCGCATTGACGAGGTCGAGGCCGCCGGGACCGTGCACGCCGGCTACGTCTGGCGATTTACGATTCCGGATTACCTGATCGTCGACGATTTCGAGAGCTACAACAACGAGGTCGGCTCCCGCGTCTTCGAGAAATGGATCGACGGCCTCGGCTTCACACAACCGGTGGATACGCCGGGCAACGGCACCGGCGCCCTGGTCGGGCACGACATCTGGACCGCCGGCACCCCGTATACGACGATCGTCGAGACCGCCGACGTCTATGGCGGCGCCCAGGCCATGCCGATCTACTACGACAACACGGTCGCCCCCTTCCGGTCCGAGGCCGATCGCACCTTTACACCGGCCCAGAACTGGACCATCGAAGGTGTGACGACGCTGGTCGTGCACTTTCGTGGCCAGGCCGACAACACCGGCGATCTGTACGTCGAGATCAACGGCACCAACGTCCCCTACGACGGCGATCCGGCCGACATCGCCAACCGCTCGTGGGTCACCTGGGAAATCGATCTGGCCTCGGTCGGCGCAGGCCTGACGAACGTCACGGCACTGACCGTCGGCATCGAGGCGGGCCAGACGGGCGTGCTGTACATCGACGAGATACTCTTAACCGGACCGTAACCCAAGGGCAGCATGACGAGGCTGCTGCAAGAGTCAAACGTTGGTGACGAAAAGGGTGCTTTCCCGCCAACGGAGAACACTTGCGTGCAAAGGAAGGACGATCAAGTCAAACAGATGCAGCATGACTTTGGCATGAGGCACGTACTTGTCGTCCGCAGAAGTTGGCCCATTTGACAGGAGGATATGACATGTGTACGAGGAAACTGTGTTTGGCCCTGATGGTCGTACTGGGATACGTTGGGAGCCAGGCGTCGGGAGCGTTTCTCGCGGCCTATTGGGACGAGAATTATGCCACGCACTGGTCGGATCTGGACATCACGATAGAGATCCGCGACTATTTCGAGGCCGCCGGCTATGAGATCCTCGACGCGGATCAACTCAAGGAATGGATGGACGACCGCATCGCCGATCAGGCCGCCAGCGTGGTCATCTTCTGTCCGGATCTCGCGCCGGAGACCGTCGTCGAGACGAATACGGCCGACTGCACGCTGCGCAAATACCTTGACGCCGGCGGCAAGATTGTCTTCCACGGCGACATCCCCTTCTACAACCAGGGCAACCCGGGAGGCGGCGAGACCAACTGGGGCACCGGTGGATCGCAGGGGATTCTCGGATTCAACGCCGCCGGAGGTGCGTGGGACAGCGGCAATACTGTGACCATCACACCGGAAGGGCAAGAGTGGGGTCTCACGGAAACCTGGGCCTCCCTGCGACCGGCGTCTCCCACCGACGTGGACATCATTCTGGCGGCCGACAACGCCGGAAATCCCGCCGCGTGGGTGAAACACTACGTGGAAGGCGATACCACCCGCGGATTCGTCCGGTTGTTCGACCGCAACGACAGTCCCGGAGACCAGCCCAACCTGGACGATATGCGGCGCGTGGCGGAATTCGGCCTGGGGCCAAATCCCCTGGCCAGGGGCCCCAAGCCACGAAACGGATCGATGACGACGCAGGCGGTTGTGATGCTCGAGTGGGTGTCAGGAGATTACGCGTCGGTGCACGATGTCTACTTCGGAGAGAGCTTCGAGGCCGTCGAGGCGGCCACGCCGGACGACCCCAATGTATTTCTCGGCACCCTCTCGACCGAAATGCTGCGGGTCGGCAGCGCCGGCGACCTGTACTCCGAGCCTCTCGTTCCCGGCCAGACCTACTACTGGCGCGTGGACGAGGTCAACGACCTCGATCCGGACAGCCCCTGGAAAGGCGAGGTCTGGAGCTTCTGGGTCCAGCCGGCAATTGCCTACAATCCCTCCCCGGCCGACGGCGCCGCCCATGTCCTGCTCGATCCCGAGCTGACCTGGGAAGGCGGGATGGGCTTCCTGTTCCACACCGTGTACTTCGGTGAGAGCTACGAGGAGGTCGACGCCATGGCATTCGGCGGCTGGATGGTCGCCGATGCAACCATCCGCCCGGCCGGTGCGCAGTTGTATGGGCCGTTGCAGCCTGAAACCACGTACTACTGGCGCGTCGATGAGTTTGCCGTGCCCGGGACCACCAACAGGGGCGAGATCTGGAGCTTCACAACCATACCGGAGATACCGATTACGGACCCCGACCTGATGGGCTGGTGGACGCTCCAGGAAGGGACCGGTGCAACCGCCGTGGACTGGTCCGGACACGGCAATCACGGCAGTCTGCGCGGCGAGCCGGAGTGGATCGACGGAACGCTGACGTTCGACGGAAAGAACGACTACGTGAGCGTCGTGCTGGATGTGTCCGAGACCGAATACGCCGCGGCCCTCTGGTTCCGGACGACCAATGGCAACTGCGGGCTGATGGCCGTAGTGCAGAACGATCTCGGCGGCGGCGGTCACGACCGACACGTGTACCTCACTGGCGGCAACATCAAGATTCGCCTCTGGGATACCGAGGAAATTGAGACAACCGGACTGAGCCTGGCCGACGGGCTCTGGCATCACGTGGTGTACACGTACGGTGCGGCTGTCGGCGGCCAAAAGCTCTATGTCGACGGCGTCGAGCAGGCCAGCGGTACCAAGGACGCCTCCGATTTCGACTGGCAGGAGCGCATCAATATCGGCTTCTCCAACGACGCAACCCGGGACTATTTCGAGGGCGCCATCGAAGACGTCCGCATCTACGGCAAGACCCTCAGCGAGGCCGAGGTTCAGCAGGTGATGCGCGGCGATCCGCTCCTGGCCAGGACGCTGCAGCCCCCGCGCGACGCGATCGTGGATATCCGCGATGCGACGATGCTGAGTTGGGCAGCCGGCGATACGGCGGTCTCACATGACGTCTATTTCGGCACGGACCGGGCCGCCGTGGCGGCCGCCGACAACAGCGCCGCCGAGTTCCAGGGCAATCAACCGGGCACGAGTCTGTCTCTGGCCGGCCTGGTCGAGTTCGGCGGCGGCGACTACTTCTGGCGCATTGACGAGGTCGAGGCCGCCGG
>CAYPZL010000280.1:0-5502 GCA_964415045.1 uncultured Pirellulales bacterium
GCAGCGGAGTGAAGGATCCGGGCCTCGCATGAGAAATCTCCTTCGCACGCCAGATCCTTCGGCTCCGCCTCAGGATGACAGACGCGGGAGGGCGGGTTTCACGCTGATCGAGCTGCTCGTGGTCATCGCCGTAATCGCCCTGCTGATGGCGATCCTCCTGCCCGTCCTGGGCCGCGTGCGGAGTCAGGCCAGGGCGGTCGTCTGTCAGGCCAACATGAGGCAGTGGGGGATGACACTGGCACTCTACGTCGAGAACCACCAGGGGGAGCTTCCTTACTCGTCGGGCTTTGGCATCGGTTCCGTATGGCTCCTGCGTGGGGTGGTCGTGAGTGACGATGCTCCGGACGCACCTCAGGATTCCCTTCACCACTTCCAGACGCAGGGCATCGCCTGCTGCCCCATGGCCGCCAAGCCCGTCGTTCGAGACCCTTATACGTTCAACTGGCCCGCCCATTTTGGCGACAACCTATCCGCCTATATCGAGGGGACGTCCGGCTCTACCTTCAAGGCCTGGCAGATTACCAGCCCCGGTTCTCCCTTCCGCGGCAGCTACGCACCGAACGCGGACCTATTCAGCAGATTCCCGCTGCCTTCGAGGACGGCCGGGAGGCGCGGGCCGAACGTCTTTCGCCTGCGCGGCAGGGACAGCAGGCCCGTGCTGCTCGATTGCGCGATCCCCTGGTGTGACCCGCACGAGCGTGACCGACCACCACGGACCGAGTTCAGGACGGGAGAGTTCTCACCGGACATGGATGGAGTGTGCATCAACCGCCACAACGCGCACGTCAACGGCCTCTTTCTCGATTGGTCGGCGCGGAAAGTCGGGCTCAAAGAGCTCTGGACACTTGAATGGCACGAGGAATTCGATACGGGGGGACCCTGGACCATTGCGGGCGGTGTGAAGCGCAGTGACTGGCCGAAGTGGATGAGGCACTTTAAGGACTACTGACCAGGCGTTGCCTGGAAGCCCAAATATCGAAACGCGAACGAACGTCGGATTTCAAGGGAATGGAACGGATGCACGGAGAGAGAAAAGGCGAGGGAAGGCACAGCCAAAGCCCCCCGAGGGCCGGTTCCATCACCACATGGACGCCCTCAAAACTGCTCTGCCGTGCCGGCATCCTGAACGCAGCGCAGCGGAGTGAAGGATCCGGGCCTCGCATGAGAACTCTCCTTCGCGCGCCAGATCCTTCGGCTCCGCCTCAGGATGACACGCGCGGTAGGGCGGGTTTCACGCTGATCGAGCTGCTCGTGGTCATCGCCGTGATTGCGTTGCTCATGGCGATCCTGCTGCCCGTCTTGGGCCGCGTGCGAAGTCAGGCCAGAGTGCTTCGCTGTCGCGCGAACCTCAAGCAATGGGGGCAGGTGATATCGATGTACATTGAGGGCAGTGAGGGTCGCTTACCCATGGGGAGAACCGGCGGCATGTGGTTTCTGCGAGGCTCGGCGTCGAGCGAAGACCATCCGGAAAAGCCGTATATATGCAACCCGGTCGACACGACGGGCATCGCGTGCTGTCCCGTGGCCGTGAGAACTGCCCCGCGTAGGTGGCGCGTCGATATGACGGTGCACGAAGCCAGGCAGGGTGTGTTCGAATCTTGGCGTGTTTCGTTCATGTATGGCAGCACGTTGGAGGCTTGGCAGATTGTCAGACCCGGTCCGCCATTCCCCGGCAGCTATGGCTTCAACCAATGGATGATAGAGTCCGACTTTGACCCGCTGGATTCCATTCATCCCACCGAGACCGGCCTGAACGTCTTCGCCCTCCGAGGACGAGCCGAAATTCCCCTGCTCCTGGGCTGTGTGATACCCTATGCACGTCCCCAGCCGCAGCATGCACCGCCCCAGCAACCCTCGGCTGCTATCTTCAACGAAATGGGAAGGTTCTGCGTCAACCGTCACGATGGGCACGTCAGCGGTTTGTTTCTCGATTGGTCGGTGCGTGGCATTGGCTTGAAGGAGCTCTGGACGCTGAAATGGCACGGCAGTTTCAACACCGATGGGCCCTGGACGAAGGCCGGCGGCGTCGAACCCGGCGATTGGCCGAAGTGGATGCGGGGCTTCAAGGACTATTGATGCTGCGCTCGTCTACCGGCCGGGGAGGGTCGGGTCAGAAGAGGTTGCCGATTTGATAGACCGATAGCGTGATGACATAGGCCAGGGCGGTGAGGCCGAAGAACTGGAAGAGGGCCCAACGCCAGGATTGGGTTTCCTGGCGTGTCATGGCGATGGTGGCAATGCAGGGGGCGCTGATGAGGCAGAAGAGCATGACGCAGAATCCCGTCAGCGGCGTGTAGTCGGCGCGCAGTCTTTCACTCAGGCTGGAGATATTTTCGTCGGCCTCGCCGACGGCGTACACGATGCCCATCTGCGAGACGAAGAGCTCCTTGGCCGGCAGGGCTCCGATCAGGGCGGTGCCGATCTTCCAGTCGAAGCCGAGCGGCTTGAGCGCGGGTTCTATGGTACGGCCCAGCCGGCCCACGACCGAATGCGCGAGGCTGGTTTGCCGGGCCTGCTCGGCGCTCAGGCCCACCAGCCTATCCGGGGCGGGTTTGGGGAAGTTGGCCAGCGCCCAGAGGATGACCGAGGCGGCCAGAATGATCGTGCCGGCCTTGCGCAGGTACATCCAGCCGCGTTGCCAGGTGTGGATGAGGATCCCCTTGGCCGTCGGCATGCGGTAGGGGGGCAGCTCCATCACGAAGGGCGTCGTCTCGCCCCGGAAGAGCGTCAGCCGCAGCACCTTGGCCGCGACGATGCCGAGAACGATCCCGGCCAAGTAAATGATCCACAGCACCGGGCCGCGCCACGCCTGGGCGAAGAACGCCGGTATGAACAGCGAGTAGATCGTCAGCCGCGCTCCGCAGCTCATCAGGGGGATCACCATGATGGTCGTGAGCCGGCTTCGCCGGTTCTCCAGGATGCGCGTGCCCATGATCGCGGGAACCGAGCAGCCGAAGCCGATGAGCATCGGGATGAAGCTCTTGCCGTGCAGTCCGATCTTGTGCATGATCCGGTCCATCACGAACGCCGCCCGCGCCATGTAGCCCGAGTCCTCGAGCAGGGCGATGGCCATGAACAGGATCAGGATGTTAGGCAGGAAGACCAGGACGCCGCCGACCCCGCCGATGACCCCGTCTACGAGCAGCGAGCGCAGCCAGAGGGCGCTTTCGGCGGGCCAGTGCTGGCTGATCGTCGCGCCGGCCCACCCGAAGAGCGTCTCAAGCCAGCCCATCGGGTACTTGCCGACCGTGAAGGTCAGGAAGAAGACCGCGTACATCAGCGCCAGGAAGATGGGCAGGCCCAGGATGCGGTTGGTGACCACGGCGTCGATGGTGTCGCTGGTGTCGTGTCGCAGCTCTACGGAGCTTCGGATCGTTTCCTGGCAGGCGCCGGAGATGAAGCCGTAGCGGCGGTCGGCCATGACGATCTCCGCTTCGTCGTGAAAGATCGTCCGCAGGTGCTCGATGCTTCGGCTGACCGCCTCCGATACCTCCGGAGCCCGGATCTTCTCGCTGACGTCCCGGTCCTGTTCCAGAAGCTTGACCGCCAGCCAGCGCGCGCCGTACTTCTCGGCGAGCGGTTTTTCACGTTCCCGGACGCTCCGTCCGATCTTGGCCAGCTCCTCTTCGATTTCGCCGCCGTACGTGACTTTGTGCGTGCGCGCCCTCTTGCCTTCGGCTGCGGTCTCGACGATCGCATCCAGCAGGGCGGGCCCGCCTTCGCCCTTGTTCCCCACCGTCGGTACGATGCGAGCCTGCAGCAAGCGCGACAACTGTTCCAGGTTGAACTCAAGGCCGCGACGTTTGGCCACGTCGCTCATATTGAACGCGAAGATCAGAGGGACGTTCATCTCGATGATCTGGGTTCCCAGGTACAGATTGCGTTCGATGTTGGAGGCGTCGACGACGTCCACGACGACGTCGGGGCTCTCCTCGAGGATGAAGCGGCGCGCGATCAGCTCCTCCGTCGAGTAGGCCGTCAGGCTGTAAGTGCCGGGCAGGTCCACGATCGTGATCGCGTAGTCCTTGTGCGTGCAGTATCCTTCTTTCTTCTCGACGGTGACGCCGGGATAGTTGCCCACGTGCTGCCGTGCACCGGTCAGCATGTTGAAGATGCTGCTCTTACCGCTGTTGGGATTGCCCGCGAGGGCCACTGTGATTTGCTTCATATCGGCTCTTTCGCGTAGAGAGAAGCTGCCCAAAGTTAGGTGTGGCGAACTTTGGCTGCAAAAAAACCTGGCCTTCGTTTCTCGTGCTATTTCACCATGATTTTGTGCGCCATGCCCCGCCCGAGCATGACTCTGGTATCCTTGACGATGATCACGAACGGTCCCGGATGGCTGTTGCTGACGACGCGTATTTCGGCGTTGGCCACGAGCCCCATCGAAGCGAGCCGGCTGTTGAGCCCGCGTCCGGCGTCGATCCGCACAAGCACGACCTTGTTGCCCGCTTTTACCGACGACAACGGCCTGACCTGATCTTCCACTTTCATCGACGTTCCCCCTTGCGGGCCTGCGCTGCGGGTCGCTTGACTTGGTGAGCTTCGTGGAATTCCCTGAATTCGCCGACGACGTCGTGCCCGTTCTTCTGGCTGGCGGTCACGTATTCGATGAAGCTGAGCAGTCTGCCGATGATCTCCGGCCCGAGCGCGTGTTCGGCCTTACAGGCGGCCTGCTGGGCCACGTCCTTGTCCACGCCGAGCACGCTGACGAAGAAGGACTTGAGGATATTGTGTTTTCGCACGACTTCTTCGGCTGCGGTCTGGCCCCGCCGGGTCAGCGTGATGCAACCGTAGGGCCGATAATTCGCCAACCCTTTCTCCTTCAAGGCCTGCAACGCCCCGGTGACCGACGAACGTGCCACCCCGAGGGTCTCGGCAATGTCCTTGCTGCGGGCGCTCTGCGAGTCGCTGGCCAGGTTGAAAATGGCTTCCAGGTAGTCTTCCAGCGAAGCGCTGAGCTTATCTGTTATCAATGAATCCATGATCGAACAAACACCTTTCGTTTCAATCTACTACGTTCATCATAGTTAGGTGTGCCTAACTTTGTCAACGCCGGGCTGCGGTTTTTTCAATATTTCCTCGGGCGCGGCGTACGCCGGGAGGGGCAACGGTCGGGTTTTCGCCTGCCGGCCGGGCCTGCGACAACGATTTTCGCCAAAAAAACGCTTGTTCGCCGTCGTGCGTGCCACTACAATGATCCCAACGCTTCGGGGCGTGGCGCAGTTTGGTAGCGCGCTTGACTGGGGGTCAAGAGGTCGCTGGTTCAAGTCCAGTCGCCCCGATTTCTGTAAGTGCAGTAGCGGCAATACGTTCGGAGGCTTCTGCCCTTGTCTTCCCTCGCGCTGGTGGATTATTCAGCGGGGCGCTCGACCTGCGCACGAAAACAGCCACCCGGCGCGGCAGCGCTGGCGTCGCCGGCACGGGCTGTCATAGACTCCCGTATCCCTACATACTCAAGTTGACTGACTTTTTCGATTGGTCTGGGGCGTGGGGAACAGGATT
>CAYPZL010000281.1:0-5488 GCA_964415045.1 uncultured Pirellulales bacterium
CTCCGTGTCGACCTGCTTCGTGTGGATCCGCAACGTCTTGCGGTACGGGTCCGAGTAGCGCCAGGGCGGCTCCTTGCCCGGGGCCATGACTTCGTAGACGACCGTCTGGCCGGCCTCCGTCTCCCGGACCCGATCGCCCCGCTGGGGAAGCGTCGGTTGGCCGTCGAGCACCAGGTGCTCGGCAAGGATCAGGTAGTCGCGCGACTCGGTCCGCACCAGCACGCCCAAGCCGTCGTCCACCTCGAACACGGTCCGACCGATCGTGGCGGGGACTTCCACGTTGGAGTCGCCCCGCTCGTAGACGACCGAGCGGGTCATGTGCTCGGTGCGCTGCGCCTCCAGCCAGTCGGAACCGGTTCGAAGTAGGTCGGGCATCGACAGATCTTCCTGCTACTGGCTCAGCCGGGCCCGCACGGTCGTGTCGTCATCGCCGGCCGCGGCCGTGGTCTTGCCCAACAGCTTGTTGGCGCCCGTCTCGCTGTCGGTCTTCGCCTCCTGATCGCCTTCGTCCCAGTAGACGGTCGCCCCGGCGGTGATCGCCGAGCCCCCGCCCGTCGCCTTGGGGAAGTCGAACACGCCCGAGACGGCCAAGGCGCCCAGCACGTTGGCTGCGATCGGCTGCTTGGCCACACCGACCAGGTCGCCCTGGACCACCACGGCGCCGGCCGCAACGTCGGACGAGGGCGTGTAGTCGATCTGGTCGCCTTTTTGCACGAAAACTGCGATTGCCATAGGACTAGCCTCCTTTGATGGGTTCTTCTTCAGCCGACAACTGCTCGCGCAGAATGGCTTCGATGTTGTCGTATTCCCAGTACGGAATCCTCAGCAGCCGATAGTCGTGTTTGGCTGCAAAACGGTTCTTGATTGCGTCGTGCCGATGAGTCTCCTCCAGTTTCTCGTCGCCCCCCCAGAGTTCGGAGTTGTCGTAGTGTTGCCGGCCATCGAACTCGATCAGGAGCCGATGGCTTGGTACGAAGAAATCGAAAGGCAGCGGTCGTTTGGCCCGGCAGTTGGCGAACCGCACCTGCTCGCCGAAATTCGTCCCGAGTGCAGTGAGGGTCTCTCGAACGCGCTGTTCGCCGTTCGACTGAATGCATTTCGGACAACCCGTACCCTTAAGATGGGTAGCCACTGATTGCCGGAACAATCCGTGCTTGGGACAGCGAATCGGGATCTTGGAGTGCATGTTGACGAAGTCCTGCAGCTCATACTCGTACCGATTTGGGCCGTGAACACTGATCACTCGCTCCACGAAATCCCAAAAGGAAAGCCTCCTTTCTCGGCCGATTCGGTTGAACGCGCACTTGCGGCAGCCTCGCCCGCTCAAGTGCCGAGCTGGCTTCATGAGGAAGGGGCCATGCTTTGGGCACACGATCGTGATCTTCGAGAGGATTCCCTGATAGTTGACGCGACTGTAATCGTAGCGGTCTCCGTGGATCTTCCGGGCTCGTTCGATGAACTGGTCGGTCGTATGGCGGTGTGCCTTGCCCATCAGGTCGGCCCGGCACTTCGGACACCCGCCCGATTTTGAATACACATGCGACTTCGGAGTCGTGTGATAGACTCCGTGCTTGCGGCAAATGACTTCGATGGGCTTGTCGAAACCGACATATCGGCTGCCAGAGTAGTCGAACCGATCGCCGTGCTCTGCTCTGGCCCGTTCGATGAATTTCGCCTTCGCCGTCATTGCCGCTGCAGTGCTGGTGCGCCGAAATTGCCCATTGCCAAAGACATAGTTTGCGTCGTAACCGCATCAATGATGCGATCGCATCACGCTTCGCCTTTGCTTTTCACCCCAGCCCGCCCATCTTGAAGGGCACAGCCAAAATCATGGACCCCTCTGAGCTGCACACCCAACACGTTGAAATCCGCGTCGGCCGTCTCGATCGTGGGCGACTCCTGGCCGTTGAGGAACGCCACCTCAATGACCGGCAGGTCGTTGGGGTCGGCCAGCAGGTACCAGGCCTTGGACGAGTTGCCCGTGTACTGGCTGTTCGAGAGATACCGGCTGACCTCCACCCGGAACTTGCCCTGGTGCGGGTTCGAGACCGGGTACTTAGTGCTGGCCGTGGTGTCGCGAAGCTCCATCGACTTGTAGAGCTGCGTCCCGACCGCCGACAGCGCCGTGGGCACCAAGAGAATAGCCGGCATGATCCCGATCGGCTTGCCGTCGCTATCGACCTGATCCATGAAGGCCACCTCGACCTTCGTGAGCCCGTCGATCGACAGGACCGTGTCGGCACCCTCCAGGTAGTTGTTGTTCCCGGCCGTGAAGAACGTGGAGTTGGCCAGGAACGTGGTCCAGAAGACGTCGTTGATCTTCAGGCCCGAGCCGCGGCCCAGCTTTCTCGGTACGGTGGTGATCGCGCCAAGATCGTCATTGATGATGTCCCGGCGATCGATGGTGAGCATCAGGCCGTAGGTGTCGGCCTTGTTGGTATACTGCTCTTCCCCGAGCGTGCCGTGCTTGAGCTCACCGCCCGGCGCGACCTGCTCGTACTGGTCCTTACCGACCAGCCGGTAGCTGGTGACCGTCTTGAAGTCGCTGACGTTTCGCACCGCGCAGATGTTCCGCCAGGTCCGCTCGACCGAGAAGAAGCCTTCCAACAAGAACTTGTTGGCCACGTTGGAGAGGATCCCGCCGACGTCGACCGTCGAGAACCCGGCCTCCAGATGCGGCTGGAAGGCGAAGCGGAGCACCGCCCGGCTGTCGCGGAAGTTGCGGCCCGTGAAACCGTTGGCCCAGGCGGCTTCCAAGAGCAGCTCCTGCAGTCCGATCGCGCCGCGGAACCGTCGGTCGGCCGCATCGAGCGTTTCGTCGTCGAACTGCTTTTCGACTCCCTGCAGGCCCGACGCCATCAGGCAGGCGGCCTCGAGAGTGCGGGAATCGACCGAGTTGTCGACAAAATGGGCGGCCGGGGCCTTGGGGCGCGTGGTCCGCAGGGCCTCCAACTCGCAGCGGTCTCGGTCCCAGCCCTCGCGGATGGCGCGGGCTTCAATCTCGGGGAACCGCCCGGCACAGAACTGGCGGATCTCGGCGATTCGGTTGGACTCGGCCAACGCCTCGGCGCGGATCTGGGCGGCGGCGGGGCCCGTGTACGTCCCCTGCACGCCGGGGGCCTGCGTCTCGGCCGGCTTCTTCGTGTCGGCCGTGGCAGTCTTCTCGTCGCCCTCGGTGGTCTCCGTGTGGTTGTCGTTCGTCTCGTCCATGGCGACTTGTTCCTCCTCTTGTGCTCTTGCGGCGGCCGCCACGCTGGCGCTGGTCTGGCCGTCGGCGCCCAGGTCCACGAAACTGATCTCGCCGAGCACCGACTTGCGGACCACATTGACCGGGCCGACGAACTCCCGGCCGTTGACGATCACCTTCTGCTTCGCCCGGACGAACTCAAACTCCTCGACGGCCGCGCCCAAGGATGCCTGCCAGGGGAATCCGTTGCGTGCACTGGCCACGATCTCCTTGGCGGCCCCCGTATCGCGGGAGACGACGCCCGCGGCCAGGAGCTTGCCGTCCTGGACCTGGATCGAGTCGGTGTGGCCGACGCCGCTCTGCATGTCGTGGCCGAACCGGATGGGCCGGTTCTGCGACGGGATCCCCAGGCCGGCCAGGTCCACGATGACCGGGTACCGCCAGCCGGCGATCCGCATGGGTCCGCCCGTGTAGGCGACCATCGAGAACCGGGGCAATCGCGGCTTGCCGTCGGCCGTCTCCTGGCCCTCGGCGGCCGCTTCGATCGACAGGGCCCCCGGCTCGCTGACCAGTTGCAGGAAGCCGGCCGTCTTCACCCGGCTGTGCTTCTGGCGATCCGGACCGTTTGGTTCCTGAGCCGTGACCGGCTGCTCCCTACCTTGCTCAGTGGACTCACTCTGCCGCTTTGGACGGGACATCTTCTTCCTCCTCAAGTTCCGTGTCAGAATCGTCGGACGCACCGGGCTGGGCCTCCTTCGGGCTCAACCCGAGTTCACGCATCAGGACCATTTCCTTGGCCCGCTGACGCAGGGCGTTTTCCCAATCGCGCCCCTGCCGGGCGTATTCGTAGGCCAAGGTGGTCGTGTGGTTCAAAAGTCGCGTGGCCTGGGCATTGGCCTCTTTGGCCGGATCCACATGCTCCTGGCCGTCCCAGAACCACTGGTGAGCCAGCTCGCGGAAGGCCGCGGTCCGAATCCACCGCGGCAAGAGATCCGAGATGAGAATCGCCTCGTCGAGCCAGGCGCGAAGCACGCGATCCAGGACCACTAATCCCAACTGGGCCTGGTCGACGCGGATGCTCTTGTAGTAGGTCTGGTGGTCGAGCCGGCCGGACGCGTAGTTGTAGCCCGACGAGTTGCAGGCCGCGACGTTGTACGGAATGGACAGGCACCGAGCTATTTCATTTAGTATTTCATGCTTAAATTCTGAATAGCCGGTGGAAGGCTGCTCCGCGTGAATCTGGCCGAGTCGCCATCCTCCCGGCAGCACCGTGGCCATGCGGCGTTCCAGTTCCACCAGGTCCATCGGCTCGACCGACTCGGCCTCGCCGTTGGGCGGGGTGTCGGTGAACAGGACGGCCGCGAAATCGGCCGCTGTCTCGGCCGCGGCCAGGACGGCCAGCGTGTAGCGACGGAGCTGGGCGAACAGGGGCAGGGCCGGCATGATCTCGGGGATGCCCCGGTTCTGGCCCGGCCGGTCGGAGCGGAAGTAGTGGATCATCGCCGCGGCCGGCACGCGGTCGTAGTCGAGCGACAGGGGCCCGCGATCGTCGCCCGGGTGGCTCTTGAGCAGGTGATACTCGACCGGGTTGCCGTCGGCGTCGAAGACGATGCCGTCGGTGGCGTTCGTGCGGGTTTTCTGGCGCGCGAGGTCTGGGGTGGCCACCTGGTCGGCTTCCACGAGACGCAGGTCGAGCTTCACCGGCGAGTCGACCTGGGGATTGGCCACGAGCATCGCGAAGGCTTCGCCGTCACTGGCCCGGGCCACGCGCATGGTGCGGAGCTTCTCGGCCAAGGCGACCGACTCGGCCCACCGCACGAACTCCTGCTCGACGACCCGATTCGCCTCGGCGTCGTCGGTGAGCATCTGGAGCCTGGGTCCGGTGCCCACGCAGTCGTTGGCCAGGGTGAGCACAATGCCCCGGGCGTAGCTGTTGTTGGCCACCTCGTAGCGAGCCCGGGCACGCAGCGTGCGACGGACCTGGGGGTTATTGGCCGTGTTGGCCGACAAGAGATCGGCGTTGGCCCAGTGCCGGCGGTTCTCGTCGGTCGTCGTCGCCGCGTCGTAGCGGCCGCGGACGCGAAGCGGCATCTGAACGGCGCGGAGCGAGCGCCGCCGGGGTGTGCGCGCGAGCCTATTTGTGAGCCAACCGAGCATGCGTTGCGTCTCTCAATCCGCTCCTGGGGGCACGAGCTTCTTGGTGGCCACGCCCAGGCCCTTCTTCCGAGCCGCCTTCTTGCCTTCCAGGTAGCGGTCGGCAGCGATCTGATCGGCGAGGCTGTGCTGTTTCACCCGTGCGCT
>CAYPZL010000282.1:0-5334 GCA_964415045.1 uncultured Pirellulales bacterium
GGTCAGCGTTGTGATATTGGTCAGGCTCACGCCGACCGAGGCCAGGTCGATCTCCCAGGCGATCCAGTCGCCGCTTGCGATGTCGGCCGGGTCGCCGTCGTAGGGGACTTTGACGCCGTTGATCTTGACGTACAAATCGCCCGTGTTGTCGGCCACCCCGCGGAAGTGCACCACCAGCGTGGTCACGCCCTCGATGGTCCAGTTCTGGCCCGGCGTGAAGGTGCGGTCCGCCTCGGAAATGGCGGGGGCCACGGTGTTGTCGTAATAGAGCGGCATGGCCTGGGCGCCGCCGTAGACGTCGGTGGTCTCCATGAGATAAGTGAAGCCGCCGGTCCAGATATCGTGACCGACAGCCGCCCCGGTGCCGTTGCCCGGATTACCCGGTTCCGGCAGGGTAAAGCCAATGCCGTCGATCCACGCCTCGAACACGCGGGAGCCGACGTCGTTGGTGTAGCTCTCGAAGTCGTCCACCACGAGGAAGTCGGGCACCGTGAATGTCCAGACATTTCCGGCATGTACGGTTTCATCGGCCTCGACCTCGTCGATCCGCCAGAAGTAGTCGCCGCCGCCGATCTCGACCAGGCCGGCCAGCGGGAAACTGGTCCCCGGCTGATTGCCCTGGAACTCGGGCGCGTCCTTATCGGCCGCAGCGAGCGCATCTCTATCCGTGCCGAAGTACACGTCATGCGAGGCTGCTCCATCGCCGGCCTGCCAGCTCAGCGCCGTCGCATCCCGGACATCCACGATTGCTCCGCGAGCCGGTTGAGGATCCCAGGCCAAAGACAGATCTACGCGCATGACCTGCGTAATCTCTTCCGCGCTCAGTGCCCGGTTGTAAATGCGCACGTCGTCCATCACGGCCGTGGAATACACGCGGCCCCCGCAGCCGGGATCGGCGCCGATATACAGATCCTCGTTGCTGTCCCACGGCAACGGAACGGCAGCGCTGCTCATTTCCTGGCCGTCGACGTACAGTCTCAGCGTGGTGCCGTCGTAGGTCGCTGCCACGTGGACCCAGGCATTTGCCCTGGCCGGCGCGGAAACACCCATGCGAGCATCGGCGTTCGCTTCGCGGACGCCGAAAACGAAGTTGTTGGGAATAATGTTGGCGTCCGGCTCGCCGCCGGCGACGCCCAGGAACCAACTGGACCAGGTCGAGCAGCCCAACCCGTGATAAAGCAGCGCCTGCTGGTCGGTGTTTTCCAACTTGACGAAAAGAGCAACCGTGTAGGCATTGCTGCTGAGCAGCTTTATCTCGGCGTTGTTCTGAACCTGTATGTAGTTCGCGCCACTGAGTTGCAGCGCGGCCCAATCGTAGCCGTCCTGCGTCCACAACGGTGTGCCGGTAATGGCGCCGTGGTTCTCGTGCCCGGACCAGTCAACCGCCCTGCTGCCCTGCGCCTCATCAAACTTGAACCAGAGAGCCAGGTTCGGATCGTTGATGGGGATCTCAGGCATCGTCCGGAAGCTCCAGACTTCGCCTCTGACCGTGCCGGTCTGAGCGAACTCATCGACCCGCCAGTAGTACGTCTTGTCCAATTCCAGGGGACCGGGATCATAGCTGGCGCTGGCGGTCATGAAACCGCCCGCGACAGCGTCGTTGACCTCGTCGAAGTTCTCGCCAAAGTAGACCGTGTGGAACAGCGCTCCCAGACCGGGCTCCCAGGTCAACTGGCTGTCCACATCCACGAACTCAACCGCGTCGCCGGGAACCGGATTCCAGGCCGTCGCCGGCCGCACCCAGAAGCTCCGCACGCTACCCTTCCAGGGGCTGTCGGGGTGGGTGTCGCTGACGGCATCCACACGCCAGTAGTAGGTCTGGCCAGGGGTTAGCCCCGTGGCATAAGGCGGCGCGGCCCCCACCTCCAGCGAGTTGTCCGTCACGGCGATGGGTTCCACCAGGGCGTCGTTGACGTCGTCGAAACTCTCACCGATATACACCACGTGCGAGGTGGCCGCGTCGCCCGGCTTCCAACCGAGCGTCTGCACCGTTGATTCGACCATAGCGCCGTCCCGGGGTTCGAGGCCGATGGCCGGCAGGTACTCTGTGTCCGCACCTTCAATGATAGACTGAAGCTCCTGTTCCGTCAAAGCCGTGTCATAAAGGCGGAAATCGTCGATCAGACCCACATAGTAATTGGTCGGGCCGGGTTTGGAGCCGATCGTAAAGACGGTGACGCCGGTCATCGGAAGGGTCATACCGGTGCCGCTGTGCCAGAGAGCGCCGTTGAGGTAGATCTGCTGGTCGCCGGTGTCGGCGTTTTTGACGAATGCCCAGTGGGTCCATGTGCCCTCGTAGTCCGCGGCGTCGGCGGCAAGGTTAATCCGATCGTAGCCGCCGGCCGTGGTGCCGCCCGTGTCGAAATAGACTGTGCCGTTACTCCAGGGCACGTGCGCTGACATAACTCTCGAATCGTTCACCCCAGCGTCTTGAAAGGCCCCGAAGATGAAGTTGGCCTGCGGCTGGGCGTCCGGATCGCCGTAGGCCCAGAGCGTCACCGTGGCCTGCGTTTCAATGGTCGACCATGCTTCGGGCGGTACGTCCACGTAGGCCGAGCCGTCGAAACTCAGTGCCACGCCAAATTGTCCGGCTTCCCACGTCGCATCCACGACGGTTGCATCATAGCCGTTACCGGACGAATCGGCGGCTATGGTCCCGGCCCCGTCGTCGAACTTCCACCAGCCGACAAGGTCGGCCGAGGCCACGGGAGCCAGTCCCAACATACAGACAAAAACTAAGAATACGGATTTTCTATACATGGTGAGTCCTCCTAACAAAAAGGATCGCAGTGATTTGGAATGTGCGTTTGCCACTCAAACCTTCACACCTCGTCGTTTTCGAGCCGTAGCAACGATGACGTGCTCTTGCCTTGTGAACACACAGTCCGCCGAATGGGCCGGTTCCGGCGGACGGCCGCGAAACCCGGGCCGGCCACCGAGGGCCTCCTCCTATCCGGCGTAATCGGCATAAACCGCCCGCCGCTTAAGCGAACTCTTTGGGCCTCCTGCCGCGAAACGTGGCTTTGACCTCCGTTGCCGTTGCATATTGGCAGATGCGTCCTCCTCATCATCCCAATCCGTTCGGTTCCCGGCGCGGGCGCCGTCTCACCCCGCCATCCGAACGACCCGATCATGCACTAAATATGCGTCTACGTGATTGCCGCGCAAAAACCGTCTTCTTTCGACCAACACATCGACGCGATCAGCCTCCTGGAATTTGGGCTATTGCAGGGCTCTGTATGCGTAGCCCTTCAGCATGATGTCGAACTCCTCCCATTCCTGGTCATCCACGGGCGTCCGATAGAAGTCAAACGCCTGCGGATCGTACAGCGCTTTCTCGTTCCATTCGATGAGCCCTTTGCTGCGCCAGCGCTGCGGTGCGGCGTGGCCGTCGGCATAGCCCAGCATGCTGGTGTTGTCACGATGCCAGATGGCAAACGGATCGACCCACTGTCTCCGCTTCGGGTACAGGACCCACGATCCGGCGTTGTATCCGCGCTTGTCGCATTCGGCTAAAAACACGTATTTGGTGGCCGGCTGCTTGATGTCGGTGTAGATAAGGCAAGGCAGGATTTCCCAGGCGCCCGTGGCCTCAACCGCATTCATGCCGCCGGCGATCGAATACGTGCGATAGCCGTACTTGTGCCAGGGGTTGTTCTTGCGCCGGTCGGAGGGGCAATGGTACACCTCTACGTCCTGGATGTACGTCCACAGTTGCCCTCTCTTGATGTATTCCTTCTTCTGCTCGACGCTGGAATCCCCGGCGCCGGGCGGCATCATCACCCAGGCCGGATCGCCCGTCGGGCCGGGCGTCCAGCCGCTGACCAGCTTCGAATCGTTCTCATCCTTGTACATCAGCCACCCCATCAGGAGCGTGCGCACGTTGCTGCGACAGTGCAGGCTGCGGGCCTGCTCTTTGGCGCGCTTCAGGGAAGGCATCAGGATGGCCATAAGAACGGCGATGATGGCGATGACCACCAACAATTCAATCAACGTGAAGGCTCTGCGTCGCACGGTCGTGTCTCCACTTGGACGACTCTTCTTCACCTGTTCCCGGAGTCTGCCAGCTTGAAATCCTCCGGGCCTGCCTGTTGTTGAATTTCTTTCCGTCATTGTAGCACAAGAGCCGCCCGAGCGAACACCATTTTGCCATTTCTTTTTCGCGATTCTCCCCACTTTACAGTCATGCCACCAACGCCGTGCGGCCTCGCGGCTGCCGCAACAGAACCCATTTGCCGCCCTCGTGGGGCCCCTTTCACGACCGCTTTGCCGACGAAAGTACGTTTGGGCCCGACCAGTCGCGATATCAAGCCACTTGATTCCGTATCCGTTCCCTGCGCCGTTCTTCAACTGCCGTCTGCAGAATTCGCAGGTGTTATGAGAAAACCAAGCCAATCCGCGCCGGCGGGAAGGACGCGATTGGCGATTGCGGATTCACGGCTGCGGGGGCAGGAATGCCAAACGAACCCAATTGGCGGTCGAGGCGGAAATCGCTTGCACTGGCGAGAGCGGCGGTATATAATATATCTGTGGAATAAGAAGGAGGGTGGTGTGCGCGGCGTCTCTTCATCGGCTGCTGCGATCTGCCCCACTCGCGTAAAGTGTCGGTCAATCTCATTCGTGCCGGAGGAGGCATACGATGAATATCGGACACGTTTTCCTGATGTGGGTCTTGTCCTTCGCCGCGGCGCAAGGGCAAAATGCCGTCGCGCCGGCGCCAGCGGCGGACTACAGGCCGATCGTGAAAGTCAAAGTCGACGTCAGCGCCAACGAGGAAATCAAAAGCCAGATCCAGGAGTACCTCGCCGTCCAGTTCGAATCCCTGGGCGACGTGCAAATGGTGCGGGAGAACCCCGACTGGACCATAGGGATCGTCACGACGAAGCTCACCGACAGCAGCGGAACCATGCGGGCGCTGGGCATTTCCTTTGTCATTCAGCAGCACGGCCCCCACATGCAGATGCTCCAGGCGCTGGCGCAGGCGTGCCGGTATTTCGTTTCGAGCGGTCTCATGCGCGACCAGGCCCTGGAATACCAGATGAAGCGACTGCTGATGGGCGTGTCGGTCCTGTCGGAAGGCGGCGATCTCGTCGTCGTCACCAAACACCAGATGAGCGTGATTCTCCCGGACAAGCTGCCCCAGGCCTGCTTCGACATCGTCAGCGCCCTGGAAAAGGAGCGTTTCGGGGAGAGCCAAGACACCGGCGCGACGGTGCAGAACGCCTCGGACGAGGCCGGCGCCACCGACGTCAAGGGAGAATAACCGCGTACCGGCTCGGCGTGTCTGTGCAGATTTTAGGGCACGTTGGCTTTGGGCCAGTAGGTGGTCCATTG
>CAYPZL010000283.1:0-5324 GCA_964415045.1 uncultured Pirellulales bacterium
CATTTTGCAAAACTCTACTTCCAATCCTCAATCGGTCCGACTGCGTCTTGCCAGGCCGGGCGCCTCATCGCGCGTTCTTTCGGGCCAGGTAGGCGTGCGAGATCTGTTTGGCCTTCTCGCGGTCGGCGGCGTCGTAGTCCCAGAACTCGTCAATGATCGCCTCGACCTGCGGGTAATCCTTCCCCGTGTCGCCGATGCGCTTCCGCATCTTTGCCAGACGTGCTTTCAGCTCCCGGACGACGCTGGCATATTCCGGGTTGTCATATTGATTGACGACTTCGTGCGGGTCGTTCTTCAGATCGTACAGTTCCCAGCCGGGCGGGGTGCGATTCTCGCCCCGGTAGTTGCAGCCATAGTAGAAGATCAGCTTGTACTCCTTGGTGCGAATCCCGACGTGGCCCGGGTTATCGTGGTGGGCCATGTGCATCCAGTAGCGATAGTACGCTTCCTTCTTCCAGCCTCTCGGCTCTTTGCCGGTAACACAGATTTCGTGGAAGCTCCGCCCCTGCATGTACTTCGGCGTCGGGGCGCCCGCGAACGCCAGCATCGTCGGGCCATAATCGACGTTTTCGATAATCGCATCGGTCCGCGAGCCCGCGGGAACGGCTTTCGGATAGCGAATCAGCCACGGCATGCGCATCGATTCCTCGTACATCCAGCGTTTGTCCATGTAGTCGTGCTCGCCTAACATGAAGCCCTGGTCACCCGTGTAGATGATGACCGTGTTGTCCATCTGGCCGGTTTTCTCGAGATAGCCGAACAGCCGCTTGAGGTTGTCGTCCACGCCCTTGACGCAGCGCAGGTAGTGCTTCAGGTACACGTTGTAGGCGGCTCGCTTGGCATCCTCGTCGCCGAGGGCCTCGTCGATCTTGTAGTGCTTGACGTAGTTGCGCCGGGGATTGCGCCGGCCGATGGACGTGCCGATGTGCGGCAGCAGTTCGTCGTTGTCCCCGCGGGTGGCGATGGACCCGAACTTCGGCTGGTCCCAGAGATTCTCCGGCTCGGGAATCTGCACGTCGGCCAGATAATCCTCGTAGCGCGGCGCGTACTGGAAGAAATCGTGCGGCGCCTTGTAGTGGTGCATCAGGAAGAACGGCTTGCTCCGGTCCCAGCCCTCTTTGAGCCATTTCAACGTGACGTCGGTGATGGCGTCCGACGAATGCATGCCGTTGAATTTGATCGTGTTCTTCGGCCAAGGCTTGGCGCCGCGCGTGCGGAATTCCGGGTCGAAGTACTTTCCCTGTCCCGGCAGCACGCAGTAGTAATCGAAATCAGCCGGTTCTTTCTTGAGGTGCCACTTGCCGACCATCGCGGTGTGATAGCCGGCCTTCTTCATCTCGATCGCCAGGTACTGCCGCCCGGGCTCGATGCCACCGCCGAGGTCGTACACGCCGTTGGTGTGCGCGTACTGCCCGGTCAGGATGCAGGCCCGGCTCGGCGCGCAGATCGAGTTGGTGCAGAACGCGTTCTCGAACAGCATCCCTTCCCGCGCCAGGCGGTCGATCGTGGGCGTCGGATTCAACCGCGCCAGACGGCCGCCGTACGCACCGATCGCCTGGGCGCAGTGGTCGTCGGACATGATGAACAAAATGTTAGGCCGCCGTCCCGGCTTCGCCCAGACGCGCCGCCCGGCACACGCCGCACCCACACCGCCTGCGAGAGCCTGGAGAAACCGTCGTCGCGTCAATTCGTGCCCTGCGCTTTTTGCGATGCCCATGATTCATCCTCACTGATCTGTGATGTCAAAATCCCTGTCACATTGCTTTCCGCATTGAAACAACGAGCGGCTCCGCGGTCAACGGCCCAGATCGAGCCGCCCGTCGACCTCGATGCGGAAGGCGTAGGCCAGATCGTCCTCGTCGACGCCGTCGGGCATTTCGATGAACAAGCCGATGCCGTCGCGCCGCCACTGGACCGGCTTGTTCCCGTCGATCAGCGCGATCGATTCGATCCCGCCGGCGGCGATCTTCGTCTGATTGCTCAAGGTGGAAATTCGCAGCTTGCCCCCCTTGGGATAGCCCAGAACGATGGCGTACAGCGTGGAAGCGTCCTTGGAACGGGTGAAGCGGATGTCGGAAGCGTCGCAGTTGATGAACTTCCATTGCCGGGCGCGGAGCTTGGTCTCGTCGCCCTCGCCGACGATCTTCCAGGGGCGGGTCGCGTAGATCGCCTCGCCGTTGGTCTTGAGCCACCGGCCCATCTCCAGCATGGTCTTCTTCTGCTCTTCGGGGACGGAGCCGTCGGCCCTGGGCGAAAAGTTGAACAGCAGCCCCCCGCCGCGGGCGACGCGGTCGATCAGACCGTCGATCACCTCGTTGGCGGTCTTGTACTTCTGGCCCTGCACGTAGCACCAGCCCCTGTAGCTGATCTTCATATCGTCGATCCACGGCCGGTCCACCCACGCCAGGCGGTCGCGCCCTTCCTCGAACGTCAGCACGCCGTAATCGCGCGGGAAGTTGAAGATGCCCCGCGTCGGCAGCTTGTTGAGCACCTCCACCGGTTTGCCCCAGCTCAGGCTGCGGTTGTGGTAGTAGGCCAGCAGGTTCAGCGCGATCTGCTCCGACGCCGGCTCGTCGCGGAACAGCCCTCCGTCGAACCACAGCAGGTCGGGGCGGTACTTGTCGATCACCTCGCGCACCTTCGCCTGCCACTCGCTGAGGAAATCTTCGTAGGTGCAACCGGCCAGGACGTTCCAGTACAGGTCCTTGTACTGCGGGTCGGTCAGGTCCCAGCCTTTGTTGCGGATGGCTTCGGCCTTCTGCGGATCGATCCGGCCGCCGAAGCCCCCTGCCGCCGGCAGGTACCAGTTGAACGTGCGGATGTGATGGAACGTCGCGACGGTCTTGAGCCCTTCGGCCCGCAGCGCCGCGACGTACTGGCCGTAACAGTCTCGCTTCGGGCCCATCTTGCCCGCGTTCCAGCGATTGACCTCGCTGTCCCAGAGCAGAAACCCGTCGTGGTGCACCACCGCCATGCCGGCGTACTTGGCGCCGGTCGCTTTCATCAGCCGGGCCCACTCGGCCGGGTCGTATTTTTCGGCCTTGAACAGCGGCACGAACTTGCGGTACCCGAACTCCTTCGGATCGCCGTACGTCTCGACGTGGTGCTTGTGCACGTCGGACCCCTCATCGTACATCCGCTTGGCGTACCACTCGGTCTGGTACGCCGGCACGCAGTAGAGACCCCAATGCGTGTAGATTCCGAGCTTGGCGTCCAGAAGCCACTCGGGCGTCTCGTGCCCGCAGAGCGACTCCCACGTCGGCTCGAAAGCGTCCCGTCCGCAGGCGATCCCGCCGCAGGCGACCGGCAGCACAATGACCGTCAAATACAGGGCAATAGCATTCTTCATCGCAATTCTCCTGACACGGTTTTCTGAGGCTCGCCGGGCCCGAGCAACGCCCCGGCCGGTGGCGGCACCTGCCTGTTATTGACTCACCGTAGGCCGCCGATCATCGAGTATAACCGTTTGTCCCGCCCCCCGGATGGCAATTGTTGCCCAAAACATGACCATTCTTGACTTCCCTCTCGCCCCGCAGGCAGCGTATTGGGTCATCAGCGCTGCGCCTCCGGCGCGAAGTTGCGAAACCAAACTCGCCGGCCCGGTTTTTTTGCTTGAACTTCACGTCTCATCGGGCACTTTTTCCGGTGATACACCTGCTGCTTTGACGAACTGCTTCCTTGATACCCGCGACCGCATCAACCGTGCCGTTGTGCGCCGGCGGCGAAGGCCGGCGGGAAATACAGAATTGGGATAGTAGCGTCAACAGGGGATTTCCCCGGGAGGTGAAACATGGACGACACATCCGTTCCCATCACCATCGACGACATGAAGCAGTTGCGCGATTTCAAATTCACTCGCTGCGACTACTTCACGGTCGAGTGCGACACGCCCTCGTTGGGCTGGACATTCGAGCTCGAGGGACGTCAGATCCCGCTTCTCATGGCCGGTGGCTCGGGCATCATCTTCCGCCCCTCCCCTGACGAAGCCCGGTTCACCAGTCCCGAGCAGATCGGAGCCAACATACCGGGCACGACGCAGGTCTTCAAAGTGCCCCACCACGGGTCCGTCAACGGGACGTTTGACAACGCGGGAGGCACGCCCTGGCTGGACCACTGCCCCCACGGAGCGAAGCTGGCGATCAGCAGTCACGTCCGCCCGCACACTCATCCAGATCAGGAGGTCATAAACGCCTTCGACGGCCAAGGGCGGCCCTACTACCGAACGGATCGACATCACCACCTTACGTTTTGCACCACGGATGGAAATACCGTCGACGTGAACTACTCTCACGTGTGAGCCGCCGAGAATCGAAGCGACCCCGCGAACGACGGACGCCACGGCGGACAGGCTGATTCAAGCCCGCCCTCCATGAAGTAAACCGCCCGTTCCGTTCTCGGTCTGCGCTCACGTGTCTGCGAAAACATCCTGGCACGCGCATGGCAGCGACAGGCTGCGTTCTCAACCCACGCGGAAGCACATCGCCTCCACAAGCGCGTGGGTCATTCCCGGCGCGCCGGAACTACAAGTCCGCGTCTTTCCGTGGTTGATCTCCGATTCCGGATCGCGTCCGGAATGACAGGAACGGCTGCGTGGGCCTTCGGTCAGGCGAGACGGTCGGCGCCGTTGTAGACGTCCTGGACCTGCATGACCACGGCCGCTACCCTCGGCAGTCTGTCGGAGACCCACTGCTGCATGTGCTCGAAAAGCGGCCCCTCGGTGAACCGTTGGGCCGTACCTTTCACCTGAAAGGAGCCCTTCTCCTCGTCCAGCACGACAAAGGCGATCTTGCCGTTATCCAGAATATTGTCTCGCGTCTTGTTCAGGTAGTTGTCCGCCATCAAGACGGTTTCGTCGTCGACGACCTTGAGATACTTGATGTAAATAACGTTGGGCGTTCCGTCCCGGTGGCTCGTCGCCACGGGAAAAACCTCTTGTTTCGCGATTGCGCTTTTCACTGCTTCTGACAATTTTGCCATACGATTCTAATCCTTTGCGTTGCCTGATGATACACTTCAACAATTTCCTTCAAGAATATAAGCCTAATCGCCAATTGACAAGACCCCTCTTCACATTCACGGTTCGTCGGGGCACTGCACAGGCGCCGATACGCGCAGATCCTCCGCGCCACGGGTCACGTGGCACGGATCACGGATTTCAAGCCACAGAGGGCACCGAGACCACCGAGAAACAATCAATCATCAATAATCCTTCATCAATTCAGATGGCCACGGATTTACGCGGGATGAACACGGATTCTGCAACGCGTGAAATGTAATCCCATGAAAGGCTGCCTCCGGTCGCGTTCTCTGGTATGGTTGAGGAC
>CAYPZL010000284.1:0-5155 GCA_964415045.1 uncultured Pirellulales bacterium
GCCTTTCCGGCCGGGCGTCTGGCGCCTCCTACTGGCCAATCAGGGCGTCGAGCGCCTCTGGTCGTGAAAAACGGTCCTAGTCGACTACTGCGTGGCGGCTCTCACGCCTCGCATGGGAAGCCGGTAGTTCGTTCAGCGTGTTGCACCGACGATTTCTGCAAACACAGGTTGCCGGCAGCGCAACGCGGTACTGGTGTCCGCGAGCGAAACGAATCTCCAATCGCCCCCCGTCGATCACGCCAAGTAACTTCCCGCACCCTTTGCAGCGCCACTTCTGTTCTTCGCATTGGTTCATGCTTGCCTCCGCGCTGGAGCCCGATGAGCGTCAACTGTTGCGGAATCTACGGGACCCGTGCAGGCTGGTAAGGCATCGCGCTGAAATCTGAAGAAATCTCTGGGCGGCCCATAATCTGTTGCGAGATCACAGGTTACGATGAGGCCGCGCAGGCGATTGCAATTTCGCCGCATGGGAAGGGCGCGAAACGAAACAGGCCACCGGGAGACAATCTCCGGGTGGCCCGTTTGAGTGGCGGCTTTCCGAGGGACGTGTTACTGCGGCGGCGAGGTTCTTTCGATCAGGCAGTACGTCATGCCTTGCGGCGGCTCGAAAACGTACATGCTTTCTCCGGCACGGGCGGCCGTGGACACGGTTCTGAGGAATCCGCCACCGCGGATAGAGCGCCTCACCTTGGCGAGCATGACCGCCGCACTACGAGGTTCGACCGGATCCTGACGGTACGATGGGGCTTGGTAGGGAATCATTGGCACCCCAGGGTGCTTGATGTAGTCGGCAAGTAACCGAACTGATCGCTCCCCAAGTCGCCTTCCCGTGGAAACGCCCTTCTTGTTCAAAACCGTCTGACAGGCTCGTCCCTTACGCCAGATCCGGCATTTGGGTATGTCTACAAGGAGATCGAATCGACTGCGCCTATCTTCGCGGTGAAGTCGCTCGTACTCGCCGCGGTCGATGGGCTTGCCCCTGGGACATTCATTGCTGTAGCAAAGGAAAGTCAGATCGTGCTTCTGAACGACAACAGGCAAATCGGCAAGCACCCGTTCGAGGTCCGCGTCGCGAATGGTGACAAGGTCTTTACCAAGCGATTCTGAGGCCTTCAAGACAATGTTTCCAAAGGGTGCCGTGCAGCCATTTCCAAGAAGAAGAAAGACCAGCGGTCGATGCGATTCGTAGGCTTCCGGTGGTGGTATGGTATCCGCGTCTCGGTGTGAACCCGGGGCTACAACCAGAAGCCCGAAGCAGCGCCCAGCTACCGTTCCTTCGCCAACGTACAGGCAGCCGGACCCAAGGCTCGGACCCGCGCCGGCTAACCGATTCGCTCGACGCAGCCACTCGGCCTACCGCTTCCAACTGAACTCGTATCGCTTGATCTGCTCCAATGACACTTCAATGGGAGAGCCGTACTCGTTGCAGTAGCCGCGGTAGGAGCCTGAAGGGCCGCAGTCAACCCGGACCGTGCACTGCGGTCGTCGCAAGTCGCAAACACAATGCGGGATCGTGGTCGAAATGCCGATGTCGCGAAGGATCCCCCGGCGGATTAGCAGGGACGAACACTGGCGGCCGAAAAGCTCTTCGAGCCGATCGCCGGGATAGACGGCGTCAAACCGTTTGTCCAGACACGCCAGCCCTCCGCAGACGAGTCTTTGCTGCATGATCAATAAACTCCCATCGCATCAACACGCTCTCCAGGTATCGATCCCGATCCGTCTCGTCGAGGCTGACCCGGTTGGGCCGGGCAAGCTCGACTCTTCTTGTGTCTCGATTGTTCCTCGGGAACTTGAAGCAGATACCCAGTGCGTGAATCTCGATTTCCGATAGATCGACTCCGTCGTCTTCTATCACCTTCAACACGCCCGGGGAGCCGTACCACAGGTCCTCACAGCGTACCTCGTAAACGGTCCCCAAGTTGGAGTGCTTGTTGTAGCGGACCATCACCGGTCGGGCCCACTCGAACCGGTCCCCCGGCTCGGCCTGAAAGGAGAATCCAGGCTTTGAAAGAGGCTCGAAGTTGACGATCTCACAAATGGCGAAAAACCGCGTGTCCTGGCCGAGAATCTCGCTGGCAAACGCCGCTGCTACGCGCTCGAGCTTTTTCCGGCCACGCCCGACTTTCAGCTTCAGAAGCCCCGTTTCCGGATAATAGATGAGCACCATCTCGTAAACCGGATGTCGATCCCGGGTAACGATCTCGTTGTTGTGGTCGAACTCGAAATCCGGCTTGACGTAGGTCTCGTGTGGGATGGCCGCCATCCATTTCTCGGGATGTCGCGACTCGACCTCCACCCGGAGCCGCGGACCTTGCGCCTCTTTCCGCAGGACTCTGCTGAGCTCTTCTTCGAACCCTCGAACGCTGGCGTCAGACGGCGCGCACGTCACCGGCTGCCTCCCCACAAGCGCATACAGGTTGTCCGTTTTCTCCAAAGTGAAGAATTGATAGGCCTGATCGAAGACTTGCCGGTGATTCAAGAAAAGAGTCATGGCCAGCTTTTGAATGGTGAGATTCCGGGCATCCTCGATGCCGCACTCTTCGGCACGCCGCAGCAGCGTGAACCGGCCTTTTTCCCGGCCGATGTCGTTGATCCGGCAGAGTGACTCTTCGATCTCATCACGGTGCGGGCACTCCAGCTCGGCCCAGGCGGCATGAATGCCGTCGTTTGTTGAATGTTCACTGAGCCCCATCGTTTCCCAAACGCCGAACTCTCCGAAAAAACGGCGAAAGAGTGCGGCCGAGTTCACCCGGCGGAAGAACTGCCGGGTCAGTCGTTCATGATCAACGACGTTCATGGCAATCCTCCTATGCAACGTTTTCTGTGGATCTGATCCCGTTTTCCTACCGCGATTTATCTCGTGCTTTCCTCCAAGATTCGCATTACGGCGACTACCTTGCCCTGGATCCTGAATTCGCCCGAGGTAACACGAATGGTCGCCATCTGGCGATTGGCCGGTTCAAGACGCACACCCTCGTTGTCGCGATAGAACCGCTTGAGCGTGGCCTCGTTTTCCAGAAGAGCCACCACGATGTCGCCATCTTCCGCGATCTCTTGCTTTCGAACGACCACGTAATCACCGTCAAGGATCCCGGCCTCGACCATGCTTTCGCCGACCACCTTCAAGGCAAACGCTACCCTGCCACGCAGCAAGTCACGGCCGACCGCGATCACTGTGCTGTGGTCCTCGATAGCCTCGATCGGCTGCCCAGCGGCGATTCGCCCGACGACGGGGACGTTTACGCTCGTGCGGTGACTCTTCTTCGGCCGGCCCTCGACGATTAGCGAGCGAGCGCCCAGCTCGCCCCGCCGGAGATAACCCTTGCGCTCCAAAGCCTTCAGCAGGTCGAACACGCTGGAGCTCTTGATGCCGAACTCGCGGCCGATCTCACGGACCGTCGGCGGCATGCTGTGCTCCCGGATAAATGTCTTGACCCATTCCAACACCTCCCGCTGGCGTGGAGTAAGGTCGTCTGAGTTGCGTCGCGCCATATCGGTCCTCCTAGCCAACACGCCGTTGGGGTCGCTGGAGGCCAACCAGGTCCTATTGGAACTGGGGCCAGATGTGCATTAGTATACCTAACGGCCGTTAGGATTCAAGCCCTCGGGAGCTTCTTTTTTGGGCATGTCCCCCCCAGCCGTCCGGAACCGGCCTTTTCCTATGGGAAGTTGCCTTCTCAGGGCCGGACATCGTCGGGGAATGGCTTGATTCCGGTCACCACCCGAGGTAGGGCTGTTGGGTGTTGGGTTGTTGCAAGTTCAATCTACGAAACATGTTAGAAAGGAGGCCAGCCATGGCATCAGTCGAAAGAGTAAGCATTCATCCAAAGCCCCGGCGTGGCGGCACCACGGCGATTTACGCCCGGTCGGCCGCCGATGACGACGGCGGCAGGGCCTGCAGACGCCAAGTCCGGGCAGCGTGCGAGGCCGCCAGTGCGACTTCCAGGGCGATGGTCTACGCGGACGCTGGGCGTTCCGGCATGAACGGCGACCGACCTGGCCTGCGGCGCCTGCTGGGTGATGCCGGCCGCGGCATGTTTGACCGCGTCCAGGTGCGCGACCTCGCCCGTCTGGCGCGAAGCTGCTCGCTTCTCGTCACCATTCTCAACCAGCTCCGGGCGGCGGGCGTGGAAGTCGTGACCATCGGAAAGGAGGGCGGCGATGCGTGACAAGCAGCCAACTCCGGTCCGGACCGCTTTCTACACCCGTATCTCGACGGACGAGGACCACCAAAGGTACTCACTCGGGGCGCAGAAAGAGCGGCTGGAGGCCTTCTGCAAAATCCAGTACGGCGACGACTGGAGCCTTTTTAAGGTGTACCGCGACACCGAGAGCGGTATCCACATGAACCGGCCCGGCCTGGAAGAGATGCTCTACGACGCCGAGGCCCAAGCGTTCGATACGCTACTCGTTTTCCGCGTCGACCGTCTCTCCCGCAAGGTGCGTGAGCTCGCACAAATAGTGGACGAGCTCACGAAATACGGCATCACGCTCAAGAGCATTACCGAACCGTTTGACACCTCCAACGCCGCCGGGAAGATGATGCTTCAGATGCTCGGCGTATTCGCCGAGTTCGAGCACGCCACGATTGTCGAGCGGACCAAGGTCGGCATGGAGAAGAAGGCCAAAGGCGGAGAGTGGCCCGGCGGCGTGGTAGCTTACGGATACCGCCTCGACTCGGAGAGGGGCCTGGTGGTCTGCGAGGAGGAGGCAGTCATTGTCAGGAAGATGTTCAAGATGTACGCCTTCGGCAGAGAAGGAACTCAAACCATCTGCCGGAAGTTGAACGAGGCCGGTCACCGCAAGCGGAGCGGCAAGAAGTGGGACAAGCGAGTGATCCTCCACATGCTCAAGAATCCTCTTTACGTCGGCAAGCTCCGCTGGCGAGAAGTCCTTTACGAAGGGAACCACGATCCGATCGTCTCGGAGATCCTCTTTGAGAAGGCCCAGCATGTCTTGCAGGAGCGGGTCGAGGATCTCAATGGCCGCCGTTGGCACAATGGCGACGAGCGTCTGCTTTCGGGCACCATCAAGTGCGCCCGCTGCAAGAGTCCCATGGTCGGCGTCAGCACCCGCAAGAAGGGCCGGAAGATTCCCTAGACACGACCGACAGAAGACCGCAGTCGCGTTGATTGGCTGCAAGTGCAGAGCC